>JBBRMQ010000052.1:0-20809 GCA_038230775.1 Thermoanaerobaculia bacterium | reverse complement strand
TGACAGATGTCGCCCGTATAATCGCGCGCCTCAATGCCTCGCTACATCGAAGGAGCTCACGACGCGAGCAATCTGCGCTTCGGCGTCATCGCCAGCCGGTTCAACGACGCGATCGTCGCGGGGCTGCTGAGCGGTGCGATCGAGTGTCTGCGGCGCCACGGCGCGGCGGACGACGCCATCGAGATCTATCGCGTTCCGGGCGCGTTCGAGATTCCGAGCCTGGCGCGTGAGTTGGTGGGGCGTTTCGATGCGCTGGTTACGATCGGCTGTCTCATCCGCGGCGAGACCGCGCACTTCGACGTCCTCGCCTCGCAGGTGACTCATGAGCTGTCGCGCGTCGGCGGTCCGCTGTCGTTCGGCGTCATCACGTGCAACACCTACGAGCAGGCCGTCGCGCGCTCCTCGGCCGGATCGGGAAACAAGGGATGGGAGGCGGCGCTGGCGGCGATCGAGATGGCGAATTTGTGGCGCGCGCTTCGCACGAAGGAAACGTAACCATGGGTGCCCGGCGAAAAGCGCGCGAGCTCGCGCTACAGATGCTCTATCAGCACGACGTCTCGGGCAACGGCATCGATGCGATCGTCTCCACCTTCGAGGATCTGCAGAAGTCGAATCCGAACACGCGCGAATTCGCGGTGCGCGTCTTCCAGGGAACCGTCGACAACCTGGCGAAGATCGACGAGATGATCCAGCTGCAGGCGGACAACTGGCGCCTCTCGCGGATGGCCGTCGTCGACCGCAACATCATCCGGATGTCGGTCTATGAGTTCCTGCACGAGGACGACACGCCGAAGCTGGTGATCATCGATGAGGCCATCGAGATCGCGAAGAAATTCGGCACCCAGAAGTCGTCGCAGTTCATCAACGGCATCCTCGACGGGATTTTGAAGAAGTACAATCTCGCCTCGTGAGCCTTCTCGGCCGCCTCGAAGATCTCTCCCTCGCCGACATCATCCAGATCGTTTACCTCAGCCGGCGCACCGGAATGCTGGAGATCCGCGACGATGATGGACAGCATTCGCTCGTCTTTCGCAACGGCCTTCTGGCCGATGCCACGTCGCCTCGCGCCGCCGCGCTGATCCCGTGGCTTGCGTCGCGGGGCGTCGTCGATCGCCAGGCGGTCGGGACCGACGTCATGGCCGAGGCGGTTCGGACGCGCATGGTGGAGATCATCACACCGCTCTTGCAGACCCGCGAGGGCGAGTTCCGCTTCGTACTCGCCGACGACCCGTCGTCGTTGAAATTCGATTACGACCCCGACGCGCTGTTTCGCGAAGGAGGACTCCCGCCGCAGAGGGTCCTCGGCGCGACCGACAAGCCGTTGCGCGCGCTCGAGGAATCGCTGAAGGCGGGCAAGGCGCTGGTGCGCGGCGCGCCGCCCGCGGAAGCCGCAGCGCCGTTTTCGGCGACGCAGATCGCGGACGAGACGCTGCCGCTGAGCAGCCGCCGCGCGGGGACGCACTTCAAGGTCAAGGGCGGCCTGACCGACATCGAGTCGCCGGAAGGCCGGATGTGGAACCTGGTGCTGTTCGAGCGCGACGCTCTGCTCCGCGTCGCGGCAAAGAGGGCGTTCGCGAGGCACGACATCACCATCGCGCAGTTCGGATCGCTCGACGACGTCCGGCGCGCCGTGAACGAGTGGTTCCGCACCAACTCCTTCTTCGTCAGCGTCCTGGAGGCCGGCGACGGATCGATTGCCCTGCTGAAGGAGATCAAGCGCAAGAACGTGCGGCTGCCGGTGGCGATCATCGACGCCACGTCGGACCTCCAGCGCCGCCACGATCTGCTCCGCGCCGGCGCCGATTTCTATCTCACCAAGCCCGCCGGGACTGCCGAAGCGGATCTCAACCTCTTCGCCGAGGAGTTGATCATCTTCGCCGAGCGCGCGTTCGATCAGTGGGAGCAGGTTGCCAAACAGTGGGGCGCGGAGGCCGGCAAACGCTTTTACGAGCAGGCGCAGCGCGAGCACGATGACCGCGCGTTCGATGTGCTCAAGAAGTTCATCTCCGAACTCTCGAATCCGAATGACATCCGGGAACTGGCGTCGACGATCCTCCGCCTTGCGGGCGAGTATCTCGATCGTGCGGCGTTGTTCGTCGTGCACCAGGACGTCTTCGCCGGGATCGGAGATGCCGAGTCGATCCGCATCCCACGCGACGCACCATCGATTCTCAGCGAGGTGGCCGACGCGGGAGAGGCCCGCCGCGGAAAAATGAAACGCACGCCCGCCAACGAGCAGCTCATCTCGCGGCTGGGGGGAGCGCTCCCCACCGAGGTGGTTGCACTGCCTGTTGTGCACGATGGCCGGACGATTGGTATCCTCTACGGCGACAACGCCACCCATCGCGCTCCGATTCAGCCGCTGACCGGCCTCGAGGTCTTTCTGTCGCAGGCCGGATATGCTTTCGGGAACGCGGTGGAGGCATCGGAGCGGACCGGTCATGAAGATTCTCGTCGTTGAAGATTCGCCGTCGACGCGGACGTTCCTCGCGACGACGATCGAGAGCGGCTCCGACGTCGACGATCTCGAAGTCATTGAGGCCGGCAGCGGTTTCGAGGCCCTGAAAGTCCTTCCGCATCACAAGTTTGACGCGATCCTCACCGACATCAACATGCCGGACATCAACGGGCTGGAGCTGGTGAGCTTTCTCAAGAATCACCCGCTCTACAAATCGATTCCGATCATGGTGATCTCCACGGAGTCAACGCTCGAAGACCGCAAGCGCGCAGCGGCCCTGGGCGCCGAAGACTACGTGGTGAAGCCCTTCGAAGCGCACGAGCTGATTCAGAAGCTCCGCCGCATGCTGCGCGTCGCTTGAGGGCTCGCTGAGATGCTGAAGCCCGCTGCCACGGTTTTACTTTGCGATCTGGAGTGCAGCCTGAGTTCCCGCGATCCCAATTGAAAGTCGCCCTCGCTTAGCGCACGATTGACGGGTGCCCGGAGACGACGAGCGTTCGCACGACGAATTCACGGGGGAGGCCGAGGAGATCCTCGATACCCTGTCGCGCGACTTGACGGACTTCGAGGCGCAAGGCCAGAACGTCCGTCCGGACGTCATCAACAAGATCTTTCGCGAGGTTCACACGCTGAAGGGTCTCGCCGGAATGTTCGGCATCACGGACGTCGGCGAGCTCTCGCACACCCTCGAGGACATGCTGGACCGGCTGCGTATGGGCCGCGTCGCGATCTCCAAGCCGCTCGTCGATCTTTTGTACGACTCCGTCGACACGCTCAACCGCATGGTGATCGGCGCCCGCGATCTCGTCGACACGGAGGGTCTCTCGCGACGGGTCGCAGAACTGATCGCGGCTCCCCAGGAATCGAAGAGCGGAAACATCCTCGACGAGCTGACGCTCGAGGAGCAGACGCGGAAGTCGCTCACGGAGTACGAAGAGCATCGCCTCACCGAAAACGTGCGCAGCGGAAAGCAGATCCTGTCCGTCGAGGCGCAGTTCAGCTTTGCGGATTTCGATCAGAAACTCCGCGCGCTCACCAAGACGCTCGGCGACTCCGGCGAAGTGATCTCCACCCTCCCCTCGGTCGACGCAACCGGTGCGGGCATTGGCTTCCGGCTGCTGTACGGCTCCACGCTGGACATCGCCGCGGTCGCGGCGCTGGCGCCTGACACGAAGGTGTCATCGCTCCGCAAGACACCGGCGCCAGCTACCGGCGACCGGCAGCCGGCGGCCGAACCGGAGGACGATCTCTCGCTGCGGTCGGCGTCGCCGACCGTCCGCGTCGACATCGCGAAGCTCGATCACGTGATGAACATCGTCGGCGAGCTGCTCATCGCTCGCGCGCAGCTCGAGGGTCTCGCTCGGGCGGCGCCGCTGCAGCCGCTGCGGGCGACGACGCTCGATCTCACGAAGCTCGCGCGCAGCTTCGGCCGCAAGCTCGACGAGCTGCAGAAATCGGTGATCGACACCCGCATGGTGCCCGTCGGGCAGATCTACACGAAGCTCGGCCGTACCGTGCGCAAGATCGCCCGCGAGTTGAACAAGGACGTCGAGCTCGTGCTGCGCGGCGAGGATACGGAGCTCGACAAGATGATGGTCGAGGAGTTGAGCGATCCGCTGCTGCACATCATCCGCAACGCGATCGATCACGGCATCGAGCCTCCGGACGAGCGGGTGAAGGCCGGGAAGGATCATGCCGGCAAGGTCACACTCGTCGCGTATCAGCAGGGAAACTCGGTCGTCCTCGACATCTCGGATGACGGGCGGGGCATCAACCCCGATCACATCCGCCGCATCGCGATCGATCGCGGCCTGATCTCGAAGGAAGAACCCGTCGATGCGGTGCGCGCCTACGAGCTGCTCTTCACGCCGGGTTTCTCGACCGCGGCAGAGGTGAGCGAGATTTCCGGCAGAGGAGTGGGTCTCGATGTCGTGAAGAAGAACATCCTCGATCTGAAGGGATCGATCGAGGTTCTCTCCACGCCGGGCCGCGGAACGACGTTTCGCGTGATGCTGCCGATCACGCTGGCCATCATCCAGGCGCTGATCGTGCGCGCGGGCGGCGAGCAGTTCGCGATCCCGCTCTCGGCCGTCGACGAATCGCTGCGGATGTACTCGCGCGACATCCAGACCGTGGAGCGCCGTGAGGTATTCGCGCTGCGCAACGTCACCCTTCCTCTGCTCCGGCTCACCGACGCCTTCTCGCTGCCGGTGGCGGGCGACGAGTCCCCGGATCGCAAGTGGTTCGCGGTGATCACGCGATCGGGGGAGAAGGTTGCGGGCATTCTGGTCGACGCGCTGGTGCGTCAGCAGGAGATCGTGATCAAGTCGGTCGGCGAGCGATTGAAGATGATCCCCGGCATCGCCGGCGCGACCGAAGTCGGAGAAGGGGAGATGATCCTGGTCGTGGATACGGCGTCGCTCATCGAGCGGTTCGGCGAAGCGGCTCGTGGGCTGCGAGTGGAATTAGCCGTCGAGTGAAGTTCGAGGTTCGAGGTTCGAATGCAGAATGCAGAAAGCAGAATGAAGAGTGACGAATTGAAGAGCGGGTTCTGGCGCGTTCTGCGTTCTGCATTCTGCATTCTGCATTCGAACTTCAAACCTCGAACTTCGAATCGGGTTTCCAATGTTTGAGTCGTTCTTCGGTTTCCAGCGCCGCCCGTTCGGCAAGACCCCGGATCCGTCTTTCCTGTACGAGAGCCCGCAACACGCGGAAGCGCTGGCCCGTCTCGAATACGCGGTGGAGGAAAAGGATCTCGGGCTCCTCGTCGGCGACATCGGCTCCGGCAAGACGACGCTGTCGCGCGCGCTCATCGATCGCATCGGTGACAGCCGCCCAGTGATTCTTCTCATCAATCCACGACTCACTCCGACCCAACTCCTCCGCTCGATCGCCGCGGGCCTCGGCATCGCTCCGTCGCGGTATCGCAATGAGTTGCTCGATCAGATCCACACGAAACTGTTCGAGCTGTACGAGGCACGGCGCGAGCCGGTGCTCATGATCGACGAAGCGCATCTCTTACCGTCGAAGGCGACGTTCGACGAGATCCGCCTGCTGACGAACTTCCAGCTCGACGACCAGAATCTGCTGAGCGTTCTTCTGATCGGGCAGCCGGAGCTCGAAGCAAAGCTCGACCGCCCGTATTACGCGCCTCTGCGGCAGCGCATTGGCCTTCGGTATCGGCTCGGCCCGCTCACTGTCGACGACACCGTCGCTTACATTGAGCATCGCATCCGCATCGCCGGCGGATCGCAGAATCCGTTCAGCCGCGAGGCGATGGAAGAGATTCACGGACTGAGCGGCGGCATCCCGCGCGTCATCAACACGCTCGCGACGACGGCCCTTCTCGACGCCTTCGGTGAAGACGCCCCGCAGATCGACCCGCCGCGCATCGCGTCCGCGGCCCGCGAGCATCGCCTGGAGCACGCGCATGGTTAATCTCGTCAAGGCGCGCGAAAAGGCGAAGAAAGGCGAGCAGCGAGCGGCGAGCAGCGAGCCGGCGATCGACAAGCTGGAGCGGTTCAAGGCTGGAGTGGGGATGACCCCGGTCGTGGTCGCGCCGGCGTCCTCGCCGGCCGTACCGCCGCCGTCCCGGCGGCGCCATGGCCCGGTTGGCGAACCTCCGGGCGCGCCCGCCGCCGCTTCTCTCGCCGAGAGCACCGATCTCGAGCTGCTCACCTTTGCTATCGATGGCGAGCGCTACGCGATCGAGGTCGAGCGCGTCATCGAGATCGCGGCGCCGCGTCCGCTGACGCGAGTCCCCAACGCCGATCCGTTTATCCGCGGTGTCATGTCGCTCCGCGGCGTGGTGGTGACGGTCGTCGATGTGCGCGCGCGTCTGCGGCACCAGCGGAACGGCGCCGATCAGCAGCTGGTCGTGGTGAGCGACCCCGGCGGGCCGATTGGCTTCGACGTCGATCGCGTCCTGCGCCCGGTGAAGGTCGGCCCCGAGACCATCGAGCCGCATCCTGTGGTTCATCCGAGCGAGGAGAGGGAATTCATCCGCGGCGTGGTCCGGCAGAAGGACGCGTTGACGATCGTCCTCGATTTGGACAAGCTGCTGTCCTGAACGATGGAATTCCTCTGCAGACGATGCTCTGCGAAGTTCCGCGCCGCCATCGACGGACCTCTGGTGTCCGCGGTGCGCCTGGCGTGCCCGGCCTGCCGGCACGAGATGCTTCTCAAGCCCTCCGGATCGATTGCCCGGGCCGCCGTCATCGCGGATGAGGCCCGTCCGTTCCGCTCGTTCCTCGCCGCGCAACTGCGTTTCCTCGGATTCGACGTCACCGAGACCGACAACGGCGGCGAGGCGTTTGATCTCGTGTGGCGCACCAACGCGAAGCTGGCGATCGTGAACGTTTATCTCAAAGGAAAACTGGGCGTAGAAGTCGCCGAGCAGATCAAGAAGGACTCCTCGCTTTCGTCGACGCGCGTCGTGCTCATCGGCGCCCTTTTTCGCGCGAACCGCTTCCGCGCCAATCCCACGAACCTCTACGGCGCGGACGAATACATCGAAGAGCAGATTCCGGAGCGCGAGTTCCGCCAGATCATCGATCGCCTCTTTCCGACCGCGGCGCAGGAGGTTCGATTCGAGGAGCGCGAGCACGAAGAGGCTCGCCGCCTCGCGCGTCTGATCCTCTCCGACATCATCATCTATCATCCTGACAAGGTCGAGGACGGCATCCGCAACAACACGTTCTTCGACGTCCTCCGCGCCGAGGTCGACGAAGGGCGCAAGTACTACGATTCCCGCGTGTCGCCGCGCGTGCGTCGCGACGCCGAGATCTTCACCGAGACCCTTCAGCAGTTTGTCGGGATGAAGCGCGAGGAGCTGGTGGCGAGCGAATGACCGCCGATCCGCAGATTCTGCAGCAGGCCCGGTCGTCCGATCCGGACGCGCGCCAGAAAGCCGCGTTCACGGTGTCGCAGTCCGCGACCGGCCGCGACTATCCGCTCATGTTCGAGCTTCTCGGCGACAAGGACTGGCGCGTGCGGAAGACGATCGTCGACGGTTTCGTCCGCGATCCGCAGCACGACGTCATCGAGCGCCTGCTCGACGCGCTGTCCGACGAGGAGAACGCGGGCCGCCGGAATTCCGCAACAGAAGCGCTGATCCGGATTGGACAGGGAGCGATCGCGGCGAGCGTGGCGCGCCTGCGCAAGGGACCACAGCCCGACGTCCGCCTCTCGCTCGTCAATCTTCTCGGCGATCTTCGCAGCCCCGAATCGCTCGCCGTTCTGCTCGACACCGTTCAGGGCGAGCGCGACACCAACGTCGCCTCCTCGATGGTGGCGTCGATCGGAAAGTATCGCGATCCGAGTGCGCTCCCGTACCTCCTGGCCATCATCCGCCGCGACGACCTCTGGCTGAAGTTCCACGCCATCGAGGCCCTCGGCGAAATCGGCGATGACGGCGCACTGCCGGCCATCCTGCCGCTGTACTCGGAGAAAGCCCTGCGCAAGCCCGTGCTGGAAGCGGTCGGAAAGATCGCGGACATCGGCACGCTGCCGTTCCTCCTCAAGATCATTGCCGAGGAGGAGAAGCTGAACCTGCCGGCGCTGAAGGCGCTGACCTCGATCGCCGACGCCAGCAAGCCGCGCCTGATCGAAGAAGCGGACCGTGCGCTGATTCAACGCAAGTTTCGCGAGGCGCTGCCGAAGTCGAAGATCGAGCCGCTGATCCAACAGGTTCGATCGACCTCGAAGCGCGACGTCAAAGCCTCGCTGCTCAAGTTCCTCGGATGGTCGCGCGACGATCGCGCGCTGATTCCGCTCATCGAGCATCTGCAGCAGCCCGATACGGCGGAGATCGCGGCGCAGTCGCTCATCGACTTCGGCCCGGTCGCCATTCCTTCCGTCCTCGACGCTTTGCAGAATGCCGAGGAGGAGGAAGTGATCGCGTTGTTGCTGCGCGTGATCGACATGGTCGGCTCGGCTGAGTCGGTGCCCGCGGTCGTTCCGCTGCTGGATCATCACAATCCAATGATCCGCCGCCTGGCGATCGAGACCCTCGGCGATCTCATGTATCCGGCCGCGGCCGAGTATCTGCTTGCCAAGCTCGATGATCCCGACGTCGCATCGCAGCAGGCGGCCGTCGATGCGGTATGCGCGCTGGTCTCGTCGTTCCCGGCGATCAAGCCCGACGTGCTGATGAAGATCCGGCGCCTGCTGCAGTCGAAGTCGGTGCCGGTGAAGCTCAACTCGCTGTCGATCTACGTTTCGATTCAGGGCGAGAGCTACCACGACGAATTGCTGCTGGCTTCGAAGGACAGCGATCCCGCCATCCGCCAGAAGGCCATCTCACTCATGGGGAAGTTCAGCAACGAGGCGTTCACCGACCAGCTCGTGCTGTCGCTGGCCGATGAATCGACCGCGGTGCGCATCGGCGCCATCCACGCGATCGTGCGGCTGCGCCCGGAGAAAGGGCTCGCACCGCTCATCAATTCGCTCGAGGACGACGACGCCTGGATTCGCGCCGCGGCGGCACAGGCGGTGGGTGAGTACCGTCATCCCGATTCGGTCCAGCCGTTGCTGCGTCACGCAATGGGCGACGTGCCGCCGGTGCGGATCGCCGCCATCGAGGCGCTCGGGAAACTGGAGATGCCGGCCGCGCGAGGCGATCTTGCGCGGTGCCTGACGGATGGCGATCCCGAGGTGCGCCGCGCCGCCGTGCTTGCGCTGGCGCGACTGCCGGGCTCGGAGAGCTCGGGCCAGATCGCGAAGATGCTGCACGACGAGGACTGGCGCATCCGCGCCGCCGCCGTCGCGTCCCTCGGCGTCCGCGGCGATCGCGCCGCGTTGCCCGATCTCCATGCTGCGCTCGACGATCCGGATCCGTACGTGCAGCAGTGCGCCGTCGCGGCCCTCGACAAGATTCCGGACCGCTCGTCGTTTCCGGCGCTCCTTCGCGCACTCAGCAACGCCGCGATCCTCGACGATGTCTGCGAGGTTCTCATCCACCACAAGGGCGTGTATCGCGATCTTCTCGAGCAGGCGTGGAGCAACGCCGACCGCCGCTCCGAGATCATCATCGCCGCCATCCTTTCCGCGATGAAGTCGTAGCCATGTCGGGCTTCGACTTCATCAGCAACCACCATCTCGAGTTGCCGGATGACGTGTTTCGCCTGCTGCGCGACGCCATCTATCACCGCACCGGCTTGTGGTTCGCCGAAACGTCGAAGTACCTCCTGCAGAAGCGCCTGTCGCCACGGGCGCGTGAGCTGAACTTCGAATCGTTCCAGAAATACTTTTTCTACCTGCAGTACGACGCACGGAAGGATACGGAATTCGACCTGATCTACGACCTCGTCACCACCAACGAGACGTACTTCTTCCGCGAGCCGGCCCAGCTCACCGCGTTCACCGAGGAGATCGTTCCCGAGGTCCTCTCGCGCAAATCGGTGAAGAAGATCCGCGTCTGGTCTGCCGGCTGCTCGTCGGGCGAAGAGCCCTACTCGATCGCCATGCTGCTCTCGGAATCGGGCTACTACGAGCACGCCGCGTTCGAGATCTTCGGCAGCGACATCAGCCAGCACGCGCTGGCTCGGGCGCGGATCGGCGTCTATCGCGACTCCGCGTTCCGCGCGACGGACATCCGCCTGCGCGACAAGTATTTCGTGCGCCAGGCCGAGGGATCGTGGCGTGTGCTGGATGAGATCCGGAATCGCGTCTCGTTCGGCCGCCTCAACCTGTACGAAGAAGGCCGCGTCGCCCTTCTCGGCACTGTCGATGTGATCTTCTGCCGCAACGTCATCATCTACTTTGATGACGCGTCGAAGCGCGTGGTGGTGAACAACTTCTACAACCGGCTGCCGGATGGCGGCTATCTGTTGTTAGGCCATTCCGAATCGCTGATGACGCTCTCCACCCAGTTCAAGCTGCGGCATCTCAAGCACGACATGGTCTACCAGAAGTAGGACTGAGGACTGAGGACTGAGGACTGAGGACTGAGGACTGAGGACTGAGACACACCGCACATGAAGATGATGAAAAACGAAATCGAAGTCTCTAAATCGGGTGATTGGGGCTCAGTCCTCAGTCCTCAGTCCTCAGTCCCTTCATGGGGCTCAGTCCTCAGTCCTCAGTCCTCAGTCCCTTCCCCATGATCCGCGCGCTGGTCGTCGACGACTCGGCCTACAACCGCGTGACCATCACGCGGATGCTGCAGTCGGATCCGCGCATCGAGGTCGTTGCCAGCGCGGTCAACGGCGAGGATGCGATCAAGCAGCTGCTCAAGCACGAGCCGGACGTCGTCGCGCTCGACCTCGAGATGCCGGTGATGGACGGCTTCGCGTTCCTGCGTTGGATCATGCACAACCGCCCGACGGCGGTGATCGTGATCTCGTCGAAGTCGAGCGATCGAAGCGTCTTCAAGGCGCTGGAGCTTGGGGCGGTCGACTTCATCGTTAAGCCGGAGGCGCGCGTCTCGCCGCGGCTGGAGGAGATTCAGCGCGATCTCGTCGCGAAAGTGCTGCAGGTCGCCCAGGTGCGGCTCGACAACCTGCAACGGCGCGCGTCGCATGAAGAGGAGATCGTCGCTCCGCAGCCGGCCGAGAACTGTCAGGGGGGAATCAGCCTCGTCACGATCGGATGCTCCACCGGCGGCCCGCCGGCGCTGCAGCATCTCTTTCAGACGCTGCCGCTGCTGCCGGTGCCGATCGTCGTCGCGCAGCACATGCCGCCGACGTTCACCCGACTGTTCGCCGATCGCGTGAATCGCCTCAGCGCCTTCGAGGTGAAGGAAGCGGAAAACGGCGAGCCGCTCGAGCCGGGCGTGGTCTACATCGCGCCCGGCGGGATGCAGACGACGGTGGTCCGCGTCGAGGACCAGCTCCGCGCAAAGGTCGCCACTGAGGGCGACGACGATCTCTACGCCCCCTCGGTCGATCGTCTCTTCACCTCCGCGAGCGACTGCGTGGGCGACGGCTTGATCGCGGTGGTTCTGACCGGCATGGGCGACGACGGCGCGCGTGGCATTCGCACCGTGCGCGAGCGGGGCGGCAGGACCATCGCCGAGTCCGCGGAGACAGCGATCATTTTCGGCATGCCGAACGAGGCCATCAAGACCGGCTGCGTCGATCAGACGCTTCCGCTCACCGGCATTGCGGCTGCGCTCCAGCGGCTCTGCAGCGGAGACGAATAGCCGATCGCGGCGGTGTGCTACCCTCAGACCGAGAGAGATGGCTGAGACTCCCCAGGCCGAAAAGTTCCTCGAGCTTTTCAACAAGAGCAAGGAATTCACCGAGGAATTGCTGCGCGAGAACGAGCGCCTGCGGTCGCGCCTCGCGGAGATGCAGGGTGCCGTCGAACACCTGCAGCAGCAGAACGAAGACTTCTCCAGCCGCTATGCCGAGGTCGAGGAGCAGAACAACAACCTGGCGAATCTTTACGTCGCCACCTACCAGCTCCACTCCACGCTTGATTTCCGCGAAGTGGTGGAGATCGTCAAGGAGATCATCATCAATCTCGTCGGTGCGGAGGCTTTCGCCATCCTGCTGCTCGACGAGAAGACGAACGAGCTGCGATCGGTCGCCGTCGCAGGTGAGGAAGAAGTGGCCGGGATGCTCAACCTCTCGGTCCGTGTGGGCGAAGGTCTCCTCGGGAACGTCGCGCAGAGCGGGCAGAGCTACTACGTGATCGACGACGTGGATGCCGGCCCGGTGTCGGTCGAGCGGCCGATCGCCGCGGTGCCGCTCAAGATCAAGGAGCATGTGATCGGCCTGATCGCGATCTACAAGCTCCTCCAGCAGAAGCATTCCTTCAGCGCGGTGGATTACGAGCTCTTCGCCCTTCTCGCCGCGCACGCCGCGACGGCCATTTTCTCCTCGAAGCTCTACTCCCACTCCGAACGGAAGCTGAATACGATCCAGAGCTTTCTGGATCTGCTCACCACCACCTCGTGAATACACTCAGTCCAAATTTCCTCGTCGTCG
The DNA here is from genome assembly GCA_038230775.1 of Thermoanaerobaculia bacterium. Lineage (GTDB taxonomy): Bacteria > Acidobacteriota > Thermoanaerobaculia > Gp7-AA8 > Gp7-AA8 > JBBRMQ01. Next base: position 8,419 of record JBBRMQ010000052.1, on the reverse strand, counting down.
AGGACTCCCCGACGATGCGACAGCTGATCGCGTTTTCGCTGAAGCGTTTTCGCAACGCGCGCATCATCGAGGCCGTCGACGGCGTCGATGCGTTGAAGAAGCTCTCCGGTCCCGAGAAGATCGACCTGATCCTGACCGACATCAACATGCCCGTGATGGACGGCCTCAAGCTGGTGTCACTCGTGCGGCAGAATGTTCTGCTGCAGGGGATCCCGATCATCATCATCACGACCGAAGGGGCCGAAGAGGATCGCGAGCGCGGGCTGGCGCTGGGAGCGAATGCCTACATCGCGAAGCCCATCCAATCGTCGCATCTGATCAAGACGATTTCGGAGCTGCTTGCGAGCTGACGATCGCCGCCTGGGCCTTCTGGCGGTCATCCTTTTCTTCGCTGCACGCATCCCGCTTCTCTACCTGCGACAGCCGTTCTTCGACGAGCTCTTTACCTCGTGGATCTCAGCGAAATCGTTTGCCGGGATTCTGGAAGCGCTGCGCTACGACTCCGGGCCGCCGCTGTACTACTTCATCGTTCACGTCGTCGGACATCCGCGCGGCTTGTCGTTGCTCTTTGCCACGATCGGGTTCATCGCGCTGCTTCGTGCGCGCGGGTACGGCGCGGCCCTGCTTCTGGCAGTGTTTCCCCCGGCCGTTCTCTTTGCGGTCGATGCAAGGTCCTATGCGTTGTGCGCGATGTTCGTGACGCTCGGCGTGCTGGCGCTGGAGCGCGATCGCCCGTATCGCGCCGCGCTGGCGTTCGTCGCCGCGGCGTACAGCCACTACTACGGCGTGCTGTTCTTTCCGCTCGTGCGGCGGGTGAGGCCAGCGCTCCTGCTCGCGCTGTTCCTGCCGGGCTTGTGGCTGGCGCTGCATCAGCCGCGCGAGGCGATGAACTGGATGCAGCACTTCGCGTATCCCGACGCGCTGTTCGCGCGGCCGCCGGTCGCGCTGATTGTGCTCATTGCGTTGCTTTGTGTGTGGGCCGGCTTCAGCCGCCCTGACCGGCTTAAGCCGGTCCACACACAGAAGCATCTTCTCAATTTTGTGCTGCCCTACGTTCTCTCGCTGCCCATTTATGTCCCACTCCGCTTCGAATCTGTCGTGGCCACCCCGCTCTTGCTCTGGCTCACATCCACCAAGCGCGTGATCCTCTTCGGCCTCGCCGCGTGCTTCGCAACGTGGACGCTCATCGGTATCGTCGACCACGCGCATCGCCCCATCGACGACTATCGCGACGCCGCAATGCATCTCAGCGACGCGAAGGAGCCCGTCGTCGCCAGCGGCTACCTCTACCTCGAAACAGCGCTGCTGCGTCCGGTGACGGCGTTCCCGCAGGAGCAGGCCCAACACCCCGGCTGGCGCGCCGTCGCCGCCGCGGGAAGCGAACTGCCGAAGGGTACGTTCCTATGGATTGGCGAGCGCAACGCTCCCGAGTTGTCGATCATCCGGCAAACGCGTTCCGTTCAACCGCTTTACGTCAACGCTCGTGCGATGATCGCGCGCGTAAGGTAAACTCGACACCCCAATGCCCCACTTCATCACTGACAAGTGCATCGGCTGCAGCGTTTGCGAGGTCAAGTGCCCCACGAACACCATCTGGGGCGCCGCGCGCGGCCAGTACTACATCCACCCCGAGCGCTGCATCGACTGCTCGGTGTGCGGGATTTATTGCCCCGTCGACGCCATCCAGAACCAGCACGGCGACTTCATCCCGCGCGTCAAGCCGAAGGACATCCCAAAGGCCGAGGTGATCAAGGAGCTCTGTACGGGATGCGAGTTCTGCGTCGACATCTGTCCGTTCGAGTGCATCAAAATGATCGATGCGGACGACGAGACGATCGCCAACCACTACAAGATCGCGTTCGTCGAGAAGAACAAGTGCGTCGCCTGCCGGCTGTGCGAGTCGGTTTGCGACAAGGACGCCATCGTGGTGCCGGAAGCGCCCACGCAGTTGAAGACGTATCTCCCCGATTTCGTCGTCCTTGGGACCGGGAGATGACGAGGAATGTTGAATGTTCAATGTTGAATGTTGAATGTGACTCAAAGCTACATTCAACATTCAACATTCAACATTCAACATTCCCCGTGCCCTCTTTCAAATGACCGACGTCCCCCGCGAATCCCCCCGCACAATCCTCTACCAATTCGTCATTTTCCCCCTTGGCGTCGTCCTGGTGGCCGTCGCGATCTTCCTTCTCTTCGGCAAGCTCGCATCGAACGAGCAGGCGATTCCTGATTATCTGAACGAGATCCGCTCCGGCAGCTCGCACGAGCGATGGCAGGCGGCGTATCAACTGTCGAAGTCGCTCAAGCGCGGAGAAGCGAAGCGCTATCCGAATCTCGAGCAGCAGGTCGCATCGCTGTACGTACAGTCCAAACACGATGACCCCCGCATCCGCCGCTACCTCGGCATGGTTCTCGGCACGCTGGGCGATCGGCGCGCGACGCCGCTGTTGATCGACGGCGCGCAGCATGACGCCGACATCGAGAGCCGGTTGTACGCGCTCATGGCGCTCGGCGAGCTTCACGATCCCGCGGCGCTTCCCGCGGTTGAACAGGCCGCACGCGATCAGGAAAAGGACATCCGCAAGGCGGCGTACTACGCGCTGGGCGGGATTGGCGACGCGCGCGCGGTGTCGGCGCTCGTGGCCGGACTGGAGGACGAGGTGCCGGACGTGCGCTGGAACGCGGCGATCTCGCTCTCGCGATTCAGCGACCGGCGCGCGTTGCCCGCGCTGCGCGAGATGCTCGATCGCTCGCGCCTGGCGAACATTCCGGACATGCGCGAGGATCAGAAAGAAGACGCGATCATTGTGGCCATGACGCCGTACGCGCGCCTCGCGGGACCGGACGCGCGCCCCGATGTCGAGCGGCTGACCCACGACCCCAGCCTCCGCATTCAGGCCGCCGCAAAAGAGACGCTCGCGACCTTGAAGGGACGTTGAACTAGAGACAATGACGGCCATGCGCAAGCTGGCTCTCATCGCGACTCTCGTCAACCGTCAACTGTCAACCGCCAACGCGGTGCGAAGCAACGCAATCGTCGTTGACACATTTGGTGAAATCGTCGATAGTTACCGCCGTTTCGTGAACCTTTTCATAAACCCCTGATGTCGGACGAAATCACGCCATATCAGGTAGTCCCCAAGACGCCCCTTGCCGGGAGCGCCGCGGCCGACATTCGGGAACAGGGTGAGATCACCCGCCGCACGTTCCCCTTCGTCTTAACCGCTGCATGGGTTGCGCTTACGGCCGCGCTTGGCGGTCTGGCGAGCGTGCTCGGACGCTTCATGTTCCCCAACGTTCTCTTCGAACCGGTCCAGAAATTCAAAGCGGGCCTCATGGCCGACTACGCCGTCGGCGAAGTCGACGAACGATGGAAAGACAAGTTCGGAATCTGGCTGGTGCGGACCGAGGAAGTGATGTACGCCCTGATCACGGTGTGCACGCACCTCGGTTGCACGCCGAACTGGCTGCCGACGCAGAACAAGTTCAAGTGTCCCTGCCACGGCAGCGGCTACTACAAGTCCGGAATCAACTTCGAGGGCCCGACCCCGCGGCCCCTCGAGCGCGCAAAAATCTTCATCGATCACGCTGACGGGCAGATCGTCGTCGACAAGTCGAAGCAGTTCCATCAGGAACGCGGCGAGTGGACAGATCCGGAGTCATTCATCAAGGTATGAACGTAAAAGCGGTTCAGGAAGGCATCGTCAACTCGCAGATCTGGAAGTCGGTCTTCCGGGTCGGAATCCCCAACACCAACCGCAAGCGCGTGCTCGCGGTGCTCGGCTCGCTCATCCTGCATCTGCATCCGGTCAAGGTGCGGCGATCGGGCGTGCGCATGAGCTACACGTGGTGCATGGGCGGTACGTCGTTCTTTCTGTTTCTCATCGAGACGGTCACCGGTCTCTTGCTGATGTTCTATTACCGGCCGACGATCGAGTACGCCTTCACCGACATCATGGATCTGCGCGAGCAGGCTCCGTTCGGGATCATGCGCGAGATGCACCGCTGGGGCGCGCACGCCATGGTCATCGCCGTGTGGCTGCACATGTTCCGCGTCTTCATGACGGGCTCGTACAAGCCGCCGCGCGAATTCAACTGGAACGTCGGCGTCATTCTTCTGGTGTTGACGCTGCTACTGTCGTTTACCGGCTATCTGTTGCCGTGGGATCAGCTGGCGATCTGGGCGATCACGGTCGGATCGAGCATGGCGCGCGCCTCTCCCGGCGCGGGAAACGAGGGCCCGATGTCGGGGCTCATCAAACTCGGGGACATCCGATTGATTCACGCCGGCGACGACGCGCGCTTCGCGCTCATCGGCGGCCGGTCGATCGGCGCCGCGACGCTGCTGCGCTTCTACGTGCTGCACTGCGTGGCCATCCCGCTCGCCGCGGGATTCCTGATGGCGATCCACTTCTGGCGAGTACGAAAAGACGGCGGGATCTCGGGTCCGTTATGACTTTCATCGTGCGGCCTGCCGGGCCGCGTTGTCGGTTCTCAGTGATCGGTTGTCGCTCCGCCGACATGGGTGGGTGTGGACAACCGACAACCGACAACCGACAACGCGCGGCGAAGTCGCGCATGCGGAGCGGAGCGCAGCGATGACTTTCCTCAAAGACTTCATCAACGTCCTCTCCGGCGCGTCGATCTCGTTTCTATTTCTGACGTTCTCGTTCTCCTTCATCATCTATTTCAATCTGCTCGACGGCCGGATCCGCGAAAAAGGCGGCGTGGCCTTCATCGTCATCGGCGCCGTCCTCGTCATCCTCGGCATCTTCATCCGGCCGCTTCTCTACCTCGCGGTGGCGTATTTCCTGGTGATGTTCGGCCTGGCGAATCTCGGGCCGCGGCTGTGGGACGCGAAAGTCGGGAAGTGGCTGCTGATCGGCGGATTCGGCGTCTTCTTTCTCTCGTTTCTGGACCCCAACTTCTATGCGATCGCGGCGAAGCCGGACAACGTTCCCATCGGCGCGATGATCTTCCTCCTCGGCATCTTCACGTGGATCGCGCTCAGCAAGGCGTACTTCAACGACAAGCAGATCGCCGCGGGCGGCATCCCGTGGGAGAAGACCGAGTCGGACGAGAAGCTGTTCACCTGGCCCGATCTGGTCTACACCGAGATGCTCTGCATGATTCTCCTGACGATCGTGATGATCGTCTGGTCGATCGCGCTGCGTGCGCCGCTGGAAGAAGCGGCGAACCCGACGTCATCACCGAATCCCGCCAAGGCGCCGTGGTACTTCCTCGGCCTGCAGGAGATGCTCGTCTACTTCGATCCGTGGCTGGCGGGCGTGGTGCTGCCGACGCTGATCATCGTCGGCCTGATGGCCATTCCGTACATCGACACCAATCCGAAGGGGAGCGGCTACTACTCGTTCCGCGAGCGCAAGTGGGAGATCGGCGTTTTCCTCTACGGCTTCCTCGTGCTGTGGGCGTTCCTCATCATCACCGGCACGTTCCTGCGCGGGCCGAACTGGAACTTCTTCGGTCCTTACGAATACTGGGACCCGAACAAGCTCGTGCCGCTCGTCAACGTCGACCTGTCCGAGTTGATGTGGGTCAAGGTCCTCGGCATGCCGCTGCCGAAGATGTGGTTGATCCGCGAGATGTTCGGCATCGGCCTCGTCGTCGCGTATCTCGGATTGCCGCCGGTGCTGGCGGCGGGCCCGTTCCGCCGCTTCTATCTGAAGATGGGCGCGCCGCGCTTCTATGTCGGCGCCTTCCTGTTCCTGATCATGATGGCGCTGCCGATCAAGATGGTCTTGCGCTGGTTGTTCAATCTGAAGTACATCGTTCACATCGGAGAGATTTTCTTCAACATCTGACCGAATGAAGCCCCAAGAACCCATCCCGCACAACTACGCAATGTCGAAGCTGAATCTCATCTTCGCGTTGTCGAGCCTCGGCCTGTTGATGGTCACGGGGCTCATCGTGGGGTACGACTACATCCGCGGGTGGAAGTGGTTTCAACGCGAGTTCATGCGCATGCAGCAGGAGCGGATCGAGTCCGATCTGAAGGCCGCCGACGAGCAGATGAACAAGACGCAGCTGGCCGACCTCGACTCGAAGATGAAACAGAGCGAGGTCGAGCTCGCGCAGCATCGCAGGCAGTACCTCCAGGCGCAGAAAGATCTCGATCGCGTCGAGGGAGACCACTACGCGACGGATCAGGATTACCGCTTCGCCAAGGCGAACTACGACGCGCAGCGCTACATCACCGAGAACGCGATCGTGCAGAAACTGTCCGATGCACAGAATCAGATCGAGGAGTACAACCGCCAGAAGCAGCATCTCGACGCGCTCAACGAGCGGCTGCAGGACGCCACGCGCAAGCGCGACGCATCGAAGGCACGCGTCGACGAGTGGCTGGCGAAGGTCACCGACCTCGAGAAGAAGAAGAAGGACACTACGGCGGCGATCGATCTGCTGAACAAGCAGCTGACGACGGTGGAGATGAACGGCCCCAACCTTCTGCTCAATCTGCCGATGCTCGACTTCGTGAACCCGACGCTCAAGATCGATCAGGTCGTCATCAACGACATGTATGTCGAGATGAACTACATGGGCGTCCCGCGTGTCGACCGCTGCCAGACCTGTCATCGCGCGATCGACCGACCGGGCTTCGAGTCGAAGAAAGAAGCGGAGCGACTCAGCAAAGAGCTGCAGACCAAGATCGATACGTTCCAGGTCATGCCGGAGAAGCGCCCGGAGAACGAAGAGCGGATTGCGCAACTGAAGCGGATCATCGATGCACCGGACGAAGTGCTCAATCCCTGGCGCACGCATCCGCGGCTCGATGTGTACGTCGGATCGGCCTCGCCGCATCCGCTGCTCGACTTCGGCTGCACCGGCTGCCATCACGGGCAGGATCGTGCGACCGAGTTCGGGCGCGCCGGCCACATCCCCGCCAATCCGAAGATGGAGCATCGGTGGGAAAAGAATTGGCCGGTCCTGAGCGTCGGCAACGTTCTTCGCCCCTGGCGCTACGTCACCGGCGAAGCGCTGGCCGAGAACGCGTCCAAACGCAACTGGGGCTGGGAAGAGAACGAATTCAACGAGACGCCGATGCACCCGCGCCAGTACTACGAAGCGGGATGTGTGAAATGCCACTCGGGGCAGATGTGGATCGACCAGGGCGAAAAAGTGACGAAGGCCGAGCAGACCGTCGAGTTGTACGGTTGCTATGCGTGCCACAAGATCAACAACTGGCGCTTCACCGATCTGCGTAAGCCGGGCCCCGACCTCAACGGCATCGCCGAGAAGACCACGCCGGAGTGGGCGTTCCGCTGGATCTCGGAGCCGCACAGCTTCCGCTCCACGACGCGGATGCCTTCGTTCTTCTATCAGCGCAACATGATCGATCCGCACGTCCTGCCTGCGGGCGAGATCGCGCAGAACATCAAGTATCAGGACGCCGAGATCCACTCGATCGTCGAGTTCCTCTTCTCGAAGTCGACGCATCGCACCTGGCCGGTGCCGAACGGTGGAGAGGCGGCCCGCGGCAAGCAGATCGTCGCCAGCGTCGGCTGCATGGCGTGTCACGTCGACAGCGAATGGATCAAGGACGCGAACAGCGGCGCGATGCGCATCGCCAAACGCGATGACTATCCGCTGGAGCGCAACTACGGCTTCAACCTCACCGGCGTCGGCACCAAGACGCACGCCGCGTGGGTCTACAACTGGGTCAAGAATCCGAAGAACTACTACGCCGACGCGCCGATGCCGTCGCTGCGGCTGACTGATGCCGAGGCGGCGGATGTCACCGCGTATCTGATGTCGCTGCAGAAGCCGCAGTTCATGCAGGTCGCGATCCGGCCGGCGGAAGCGGGAGCCGTGCACGACCTGGCGAAGAGCTATCTATTGAATACGCTCTCGGTGCGCGATGCGGAGACGAAGCTGCGCGCCATGCCCATGCACGACCAGCTCGTGTACCTCGGCCAGCGATCGATTGAAAAGTACGGCTGCTACTCCTGCCACAACATCAAGGGCTTCGAGGGATTGAAGCCGATCGGCACCGAGCTCACGACCGAAGGGTCGAAGGCGCTCCATCTGTTCGATTTCGGGTTCGTGCAGCAGTACACGGCGGAAGACGGAAGGCACGAGGAGATCCAGCACAACGTGCCGTCGTGGGTCTACAACAAGGTTCGCAACCCGCGCGTCTACGACGACAAGCGCACGAAGATTTACAACGACAAGCTGAAGATGCCGAACTTCCATCTGACGGTGGACGAAGCGCAGCGTGTCACCACGGTCGTCCTGGGCCTCACGAAAGATGCGATCGGCGCCTCGAAGTACGCGGCGACCGATGCGCGGATGCGTCTGATCGAAGAGGGCCGCAAGCGCGTGTCGCAGCACAACTGCCGCGGATGCCACGTCGTCGACGGGCAGGGAAGAGCGATCGCCGCCACCATCGCCGACG
>JBBRMQ010000051.1:0-21190 GCA_038230775.1 Thermoanaerobaculia bacterium | reverse complement strand
GGGTGAGGGGCCGCGTCCTTGGAGGACTGAGGTTTGGCTCGTAGTCCGGCGCTGAGTCCTCAGTCCTCAACGACGACGTCGCGTTCGTCGTCGATGTACCAGAGCACGCCGCGATGCGGACGACCGGTCAGTCGCTGCATCGCGTCGCAGTAGAGGGCGACCTGTTCGCGGTCCGCAGCCAGCCGCTCCTTCGATGGCTCGCCGCTCTTGTAGTCGATCACCGTCTCGCGGGCGGCTTCCCGGATGACGCGATCGATGCGCCGGGTGATCACCGATCCGTCCTCGCCGAGGATGCTGATCGGCATCTCGCGGCCGGTGCTGTGCGCCTCGAGGATGCGGCGCAGCATCGGCGAGTCGCCCAGGCGAACGAGCCGTTTGTATACGCGACCGTACACTTCCACACTTGCGCCGAGTTCCTTCGCCAGCATTTTCGCCACCGGCTCCAACGGTGATGTTCCGTCCCACCGCTCGAGGATCCGGTGCAGCAGGATTCCTGCGGCGCGCCCCTCACCCCCGCTTCGCGGACCCTCTCCCCGCGGGCGGGGAGAGGGGAAACGAATTGGCGCGAGCTCCGAGGAAAGGAGACTCGTCTCCAGATCGCGATCGATGAGGCGCTGCCGCTCGCGCGACTTCGCGTTCGATGGCGGCATGCGCTCGAGCGCGACCTTGATGCCGTTGATCATCGCCACGTGGCGCCCCGGTTCTTCCGGCCACGTCGCAGGATCGACGGGCAGTCCTTCGGCCAGGTATTTGGCGAAGCCTTCCTTGCGCGCCTTGGGAAGATTGCAGACGAACGCCACGTCGCGCTTCGCGCGCGTGACCGCGACGTAGAAGAGGCGCCGATTTTCCGCGTCGTCGCGAAGGCCGCCGATGTCGCGCAGCTGCCGCTCGCCCGACATGCGGGCGAAGCCGGCGAGCGAGTCGATGCCATTGCGCAACACGAGGCTGGGCGGATCGTCGATGGTAAATGCGTCGGCGCCGGGCGACGGGAACTGCAGGTCGGGAAGGATCACCGTCTCGAACTCCAGCCCTTTCGCTCCGTGCACGGTAAGGATGCGCACCGCGTCCCGGGTCTCGTCGAAGAGCGCCGGCTCGACTTCGTCCGGCTCGTGGCGGCGTCGATCGATCTCGTCGACGAACTGCCGCACCGATCCGCCACTGGTCTGGTCGTACTGGAACGCGATCGTGCGCAGATGTTCGAGGTGGCGCGACGCGCGGCCGCTGTCGGCGCACGCGGCGTAGGCATCTTCGATGTTCGTCGTGGCGACGATCGTGTCGATGAGGTCCGAGACGCTTCCCTGGCGCGCGGTGGCGCGCCAGTCGCGAATCACCGCCAGAAACGCGTTCCACGCTTCTCCGCCAGCGACGATCTCCGAATCGGTCAACGCGAAGTAGGGGCTGCGCGCGGCGGAGATCTCGGCACCGCGGTCGGTTGGATCGCCGACCGCTCGCAACACGGCGAGAAGATCGACCGGCGCCGGGCGGTCCAGGAACACGCGCGTCGGCGGCAGGACGTACGGCACGCCGTAGCGATCGAACGCATCGAGGTACGCGTCGATGTGCGTGAGCCGGCGGAACAGGATGGCGAACTTTTTGTAGCCGTCACCTTGCGACTGGATCCAGTGAGCGATGACTTCCGCCTCACGCGAGAAGCGGTCGTCGCCGTCCTCGCAGTCGCATCCGATCAGCGTGAACGGTGCGTCGCCAGTGTGTTCGGCGCTGCGTGCAGCAGTCAGTGCGTGGTACGGCGGACGAAAAACGTTCGGATCGGGATCGCCGCCGGCGAGCACTGTGGCGAAGAGGGTGTTCACGGCAGCGAGTAGCTCCGGCTCGCTGCGATATTGCCTGTCGAGCAGACGCGATTCGGCGCCGCCAGCCAGGAGGTCGCGCGTCATGTGGTCGTACAACTCCGGATCGGCGCGGCGGAAGCCGTAGATGGACTGCTTCGGATCGCCGACGACGATCGTCCTGCCCGGTACGAACGCCCCCGATCGATCGCGCGCCAGGCGATCGATGATGCGCGCCTGAATGCGATCGGTGTCCTGGAACTCGTCGACGAAAAGGAAATCGAACTGATTTCGTACCTGATCCAGCACCCGTGCGTTGTCGAGAAGCGCGAGGGTCTGCAGCAGGAGATCGTCGAAATCGAGAACGCTGCGCAAACGCTTCTCGGCATCGACGCGCGCGATGAATCGCCGGGTCAGCGAGAGCAAGGCAATGGCAGCCCGATGGCTGACGAGGAGATCGTAGATCGAGTCCCCTTTGTCGCCAGCGCGCAGCACTTTCATTGCCGCCTTCGTTCCGTCGTGGCGCAGCCTCTCGTTGCGGATGTGCGACGCGATGGGCGCGAAGTATTCGATCCACGTGTCGATCGCGCTGCCGTTCGCGGGTTCGGAATTGCCGTGGATGTAACGGACGATCGGGGTGTCGGCGCCGGAGTCGCGCAGCATCTTGACCGCGCGAACGAGTGCCGGCTCGACCTCCGCCATCTCGCCGAGGGTGTAGGTGAGGTCGAGAAGGAGGTCGCGGCGCTCGACGAGACCGAAGATCAACTGCCGGGCCTGAAACAGATAGCCGGAGTGATGCAGCAGCTCGTCCCACTCCCGCAACACCTCCGGCGTCGGACGCTGTCGGGTCTCCTCGTCGATCCAGGTGTCGTACACCGAACCGTAGAACTGCGCGCGCTCGAAGCCTTCGATGATGCGGAATTGCGGATCGAGGCCCGCGTCGATCGCATGCTGCCGCAGCAGCGACTGGCAGAAGGAGTGGATCGTTTGCGAGCGCAGCGCGTCGATGCGTGCGAGCTGTTTCTCACACGCGGTGCGATAGGCGTCGTGTTCCGCCGCCGGAACTTCAAACAGCGGATGTCCGGAGCCGATCGGCCAGACCACTGCCGCACCGCGCTCAAATTGCAGCGCGACTTCCGTGAGCGCGCTCTGGATGCGGTCTGCGATCTCGCCGGCCGCTTTCTCGGTGAACGTCACGAGAACGATCCGCTCGGGATCGACGTCCGTGTCGGAAAGAAGCAGCCGCAGCACCTCGGCGACGATCGCCGTCGTCTTTCCCGTCCCTGCGCCCGCTTCGATGACGAGGTTGCGCCGCCGCGGCGGCGGTTCCGCCGACGAGAATCGAAACGTCTGTTGCTGGGTGGAGATCATCATGACTTGAGCAGAGTCTTCGGGTCGCCGTGACGCGTGACCGCGTAGGCCTCCGCGTCATTGTGTTTCGTCCGGCAGGAGTGATTGACCGGGCAGTACTTGCACGAGTTGAAGTCGTTGTCGTTGTCGGCGGGGAAGGCCGGGAAAGTCCCGCCGATCATCGAGCCCGCGAACAGCTCGATCGTCCGGCGCAGCTCATCGATGTGATCCGCGAGCGCGAAGCTGTACCGGCTGTCGTTTCCGCCGCGCAGCGGCTTGATCGCGCCGCTGATCGCGCTCGCGTCCATGCCGAAGAACTCCGTCACCGCCATCGCATACAACGCGAGCTGCATGCGCACGCCGCGATTGATCTTGTCCGCCAGGTCGAGGTGCCGAAGCGCTTTTCCCGATTTGTAATCGATGATGCGCAGTTTCCCGGCGTTGCCGTCGATGCGGTCGATCTGGCCTTCGATCGGAATCGTCAGCGGCCCGGCCTGGTACACAAACGCCTCTGCATGTGCCGCGTTGCCACGCCGGACGAACTTCGGTCCGAACGCATACTCGAATTCGCGCGGTCGCAGGCCGCTGGCCTCGAGGTCGGCGAGGTCGGCGGCGACGAAGGTCTGCAGGTGACGCTTGGTCGAACGGCGCTCGATGTCGCGCATGGCGCGATTGAACGGAGGCATCCGGGAGTCCAGATCGTCGAACGCGTCGTCGATGATTCCGTCGAGCCGTTCGCGCAGCGCCGGAGCGAGTCGGGGCAGGGCGGCGACAGCGGCGTCGAGCTCGCGCGGAGACAGCGCGCGGTAGAAACGCTCGAGGATCCTGTGATCGAGAGAGCCTTTGTCGCGAGGGTTGACGTGCAATTCGCGCTCGGGCTCATCGACGTCGCGGACGCCGAGGATGTGTTTGAGGAGAAATTTCTGCGGGCATTCGCCGAAGTCCTCGAGGTGCGTCGGCGAAAGCGACGAGAGAGCTGCGCGGATGCGGGCGTCGATCTCCGGCGTGACGTCGAGATAGCCGTCGAACGTCGAACGGCTGCCGGATCGCGCGATGAGCTGTAACTGGCGTGTGTGGACCGGCCTTGGCTTCTGTGTGAGGACCGGCTTCAGCCGGTCAATGCCGACCGGCTGAAGCCGGTCCTCACACAGAAGCGAAGCCATTACAGCCGCGAAGTTGCGCAGGATGTCTGCCCGACGCTCGGGGAACTTCTCGATTGCGAAATGGCGCAGCAGCGATGACGGGCGGATCAACTTTCCGACGCCGTCGCTTCCGGCCACGCTGAAGTGCACCGAGTCGCTCGCGCCATCGAGGAGAAGCTGAAACAGGAGACGTTCTTCATCGCGGCCGTCGCCGATCTCGCGGAGGCCCATCGCTCTCCGGTCCGCATCGGTCAGCAGAGGGTCTTCGGTGCGGCGCTGCGGGAACACCTCGTCTTCCATGCGCACGACGAAGACGTGATCGAACGTGCGGCCGCGGAAGCGCATCACGTCGCCGGCCCAGACCGAGGCCGACGGTCGATCGGGAGTCACCGTGAGTGAGACCTGTTCGATGAGATCCACCACGGTCGCTGCGTCGAAGCGGCGATGCCACGCCTCGGCCCGGCGCAGGATCGCCGCGATCTGCCCAACCGCCTCGGCGGCATCGACGTCGGCGTCCGTCTCGATCTTGAATCGCTGGAGGATGCGATCGAGCAGCGAGCCCCATGCCGCTCCGCCGAGCGTTGAGGAGGGAGCAAAGGATTCCAGCTCCGCCACGACGTCCGCGTACTCGTCCGCGCGCGGACGAAGCGAGTCGCTGTCGCCGCCGGCGATGTTCGCGCGGCGTGTCGATACATCCAGCTCGTCGATGTTGACCTGCCGCGAAATCGTGAAGCCATCGCGAAGCAGCTCCATGACGCCGGCTCGCGGAAACATCCGATCGCGCATCCGAAGCAGCGCTCGCACTGAGCGGCCGATGCGATGCGCGAAAAGAGGACTCGTCTCGACAGCGGATACCTCGAAGCCGGATTCGTCTGCGAAGCGGTGGATGAGCCGGATGTCGTGTGCCGTCAGCGATCGAGCGACGATGGCGATCGACGCCAGTGAAGCGCCCTCGTCGATGCGCTTGTTCACAACCTTGCAGACCTCGCGCAGCTCGACCGCCCTGGTCTCGAACTGCGCGATCTCCGAAGCGGGGATCTTGATTCGAAGGGTCGCGGACTGCGGAGCGAGAACGCAGTCGGGGAGCTGTTTGACGTAGTGGTTCGCGAAAGCGTCGTCGTCGGATGCCGGAACGAAGATCGCGGCGAGCCTGCCGGCTTTCGACAGCGCGTGCACGATGCGGAGCTGCGCGCCCGTCATGTCGTAGAAGCCGGCCACGACTTGCGGCTTTCCGTTTGAGCTCTCGATGAGAGATGCGGCGCGCAGGAGAACGTCGGCTGGATCGACGGCGCCGAGGTCTGCGATCAGGCGCTCATAGTCGCGCCAGGCGCGGAGCATCGCTTCGGCGCGCCGCCGACTGCGCATCGATCCGAGATGCTGTTCGAATTCATCGAGCGTTAGGCCGGCGTCCCGGACGTCGCGATACGAGCGTTGCAGCATCGCGCCCAGCGCCTGGCTGTCGATGATTCGATCCGCGGCCAGTCGCGCGGCCGATCGCATCGCGAGGCGCTGCTCTTCATCGGACGCGACGCGCGGGTATTCGCCCGCGTCGTTCACGAGCTTTCGTGCGAACACTTCGATGGTGACGAGCTCGAGGCTGACGGCCTGGGGAAGGCTCTCATTCGGAGAGGCCGCCGCCCCAGGAGTGAGCGCGGCGGCAGTAATCGCCGTCGCCATCCCGCCCGAGGCAACGATGGCATCCTCGGCTCCCGTCGACAGTCGGGCGGCCACATCCGCAGCAATGTCGCGGTAGCGCGCGAAGTGGAGAAGGGGAGCGGTCATCGGGGCGGGTTATCGGGCATTGTACGCCACTCCACAATGGAAATTGGACGGTTATTTGCAGTTGTAAAGCCTTAAGATGAGCGAACCGCAAGTCATTCTGGTTGAGGACGATGCGAATGTCGCCAAGCTGGTCGGGCTCGGCCTCAGCCGTGAGAACTTTCCCGTCCGCATTGCGACGTCCATGGCTGAGGCGCGGGCGCTGATGAAGGGCGGGAACTGGGACATTCTCCTGCTCGATCGACGGCTTCCTGACGGCGATGGAGTCGAGCTCTGCAACGAGGTTCGTGAAGAGAATCCTCACGGCTACATCATGATGCTGACGGGCGAATCGACGAAGGAAGCCAAGCTCGCGGGCTTCGGCTGCGGCGCTGATGACTACGTCACGAAGCCCTTTCAGTTGGAAGAGCTCGTCGCACGTGTCCGCGCCGGATGGCGCATCGTCGAATTGCAGAAGGCGCTCATTGCCAGCAACAAGCAACTCGAAGAGCTGTCGAGAACGGATCCTCTGACCAGCCTGCGGAACCGGCGCTCGTTCGATGACGAGTTCGTCACTCGTTTCGGGCACGCCCAGCGGTATAACCGGCCGTTGTCCGTGGCGATGATCGACATCGATCATTTCAAGCGCACTAACGACGAGTTCGGCCACCAGTCGGGCGACCAGGTTCTACAGCGAGTAGCGTCGGTTTTTCAGCGATGCACACGGCAGAGCGATCTTGTGGCGAGGTACGGGGGCGAAGAGTTTGTCATCGTACTTCCCGAGACGCCTCTGTTCGAAGCGCTGCAGGTTGCGGAGAAGATCCGCTCGTCCGTCGCGGCCGAGAACTTCGGGCCCGGGATGCCGGATCGCGTCACGATCAGCATCGGACTGGCCGCGATGCCGCACTCGCGCTTCACCGAGGCGGATGCGCTCCTCCGCGCCGCGGACGAAGCGCTCTACCGCGCGAAAGAAAACGGCCGCAACCGCGCTGAGTGTGAGCGAAGAGGCGTCGCGCGAGCGCGCAAAGTCGTCTTCGTGTAGCGTGAGCGGCTCGCTGGCTCTTCGCGGCCGCCGAGCCGGCGGCGGTCCAGCCGCCGAGCCGGCGGCGTTACTCCCCTTCGTTCGGATCGACGACGGCCGCCGCCGTCAGCGCTTCTGATGCCGCGGCATAGGCGGCGTCCACGGGCTTCACGTACTTGTTCACGACGTCGACCGTGTCGAACACGCCCAGTTTCTCCATCAGAAACTCGAACTTCGCTTCCAGCTCCGCGATGATCGGCTGCTTCGCCGAATCCGGCATGTCCCACATGCGCTTCTTGAACGGGCCGAGCGCTTTCTTGCGGGTCTTGTAGACGAACTGCTCGTCAGTCTCACCAGGTTTGCGTTCGTCGGCGGCATTCTGGAACGCGAAGTCGCGGATCTCCTTCTTCATGTCGGCGGGGAACGTCGGCGCGTCGAGCACCATGTTTTGAAACCCCGTCGCCAGATGGATCTCGATCGCGTTGTTCTCCGGAAAGTGATTGAAGACCGACTCCGGCAGCGTCGACGCTCCGTGCTGCACCGAGCCCGCGATGCCGAATTCCTTGCGGCCGATCTCCGTCACCTCGCGCAGCACGTTGAAGTCGATCTTCGCCTGCGCGATCGATCCGTCGGCGAGCGGAACACCGCCGTGCGAGGTGCCGGTCTGCACCGAGATCTTGCTGATGCCCGTGTCGCCTCCCAGCAGCTTGCGGAGGCCGTTCATGTACGCTCGCACTTCGTCGGGCTGCGTGTTGTACTTGCCGACCTCGCCAATCTCGCCCCCGACGGAGACCATCATTCCCTTCGGCTGCCGATCGCGGATGTACTTCGTGAGATGCGCGGTCAACTCGTAATTCGTGCGCTGCTGCTCGTCGCGCGTCGGGAAGTCGAGGTCCACGAGCGTCGAGGTGTCGATGTCGATGTTGTAGAACTCGGCTGCGAGGGCCTCGTCGACCAGCGACTCCAGCGCTTTCGTCTCCGCGATGCGGCCTTCCGGCGTCGCCCACTTCTTCGCGCTCGCCTGGAAGTGATCGCCCTGGATGAACACCGGCCCCTGATGGTTCTCGCGGATCGCCGCGGCCAGCACGCACGCTGCATACTCCGCCGGACGCTGGTCGGTGTAGCCGATCTCCGACCGCGCGATCTCGAAGATGAACGTGCCGACGCGGTGTTTGTGCGCCGCACGGAACAATGCGCGCGCCGAGTCGTACGTCAACGCGCGGATGTTGAAGGCAGGCACAGTGAACGTTCGCGTTTCGCCGCGGCCGATCGCCTTGTAAAGCGGATAGACCGACGCCGGAAACGCGCCGCTTGTTCGTGCGGTGAGATGAATCTCTCTGCGGGCCGCTGCTTTCGCGTTCCCGTCTCCGAAGACGGCTTCGCGGACGACTTTGTCGGCATTCATGCCGCGGAATTTACTGCGAAGCCGTTCCGCCGTCCATCACGTGATGACGGATCTTTGCGATCAGCGCCGGCACGTCGAACGGCTTCTGCACAGCGCCGTCGGCGCCCAGGGCCTGGAGCTCTGCCTTGGAGACCGGGTCGCCGCTCAGAATCAGAATCGGCAGCTCGCCGAATTCGGCGCGCAGCGTGCGGATCACTTCATCTCCCGTCATGCCGGGCATATGCTTGTCGATCAGCACCAGCGCCGGCGTCTGGTTGCGCGCGTAACCGATCGCTTCCTGTCCCGTTGCGGCGGTCACGGCGTTGAAGCCGAACTCGCGAAGAAGGCTTCGCATCAGGATGAGGATGGGCAGGTCGTCATCGACAACGAGAATGGTTGGTTTCTGGACCACTGCTGCCCTAAGGATAGACTGAAATAACCATGGCGGTACGACACGATCGCAAGGTCTCCATCCTCGATGTCATGGGTCCGGTGATGGTCGGACCATCGAGCTCGCATACGGCCGGCACCGCCCGGCTTGGCCGCGTCGCGCGCGAGATCCTGAATGAGGATCCGGTCAAAGTGGAGTTCTTCCTGCATCCGCCGCTTGCCGCCACGTATCGCGGCCACGGATCGGATTTCGCGCTCGTCGGCGGATCGATCGGTCTCAACGTCGACGACCCGCGCATCCCGGAAGCCATCCGCATCGCCGAGCAGATGGGCGTCGACATCGAGTTCCACGACGAAGACCTTGGCGACGTCCACCCGAATACCGTCCGCATCGACATTCACGGCAGGAATCGCGAAGCCGAAGTGGTCGGCTCGTCCATCGGCGGCGGCGTCATCGAGGTCTTCAAGATCAACGGCTTCCAGACCCGCTTCAAGGGCGATTCTCCGACCCTTCTTTTGTTCTATCGCGATCGTCCGGGCATGATTTCCGAGGTGACGAAGATGATCGCGGAGCAGGGGATCAATATCGCGTCGCTCTCCTGCTCGCGCAAACAGCGCGGCAAGGACGCCTTCATGCAGATCGACGTCGATTCGCCGATCTCGGATGAAGCGCTGAAAAAGATTTGTTCTGTGGAGGACGTGGACGAGGCGCGTTACCTCGACCGCATCCCTTGAGCCCATGATCGAACCATGATCGAATCCTTCAAACATCTCGAAGAGCTGGCCAAAGATCGCGACCTCGCCGAAGTCTTCCTGGAGGCCGACGAGCAGGAGCACGCCGTTCCGGCCGCCGATATCCTCGAGGCGCTGCGCAAGCGCCGCGAGGTGATGGTCGACTGCATCGACCGCGGGCGCGGCGGCGGGACATCGATGGGCAAGCTCGTCGGCCACGAAGCGCGCCTGCTCGACGCTGCATTTCAAAGCGGCAAGACGTTTCTCGATCCGCTCACCATCAAGGCCGAGCTCTACGCGCTGGCGGTGATGGGGGAGAACTCGCGCATGGGCGTAATCGTCGCGGCGCCGACGGCCGGCGCCGGCGGAATCGTTCCGGGAACTCTCCTCGCGCTCGAGGAGGAGAAGAAGATCGATCCGGAGAAGACCGTGCGCGCGCTCGTCGTGGCGGGCGGCGTGGGATCGATCATCGCGCTTTCGGCAAACATCTCCGGCGCGGCCGGCGGATGTCAGAACGAAGTCGGTGTCGCATCATCGATGGCCGCCGCCGCAGTCGCGTACATGATGGGCGGCACGACGCACAACTGCATTCACGCTGCCGGCCTCGCGCTCAAGAACACGCTCGGTCTGGTCTGCGATCCCGTCGGCGGCCTGGTGGAAGTGCCGTGCGTCAAGCGCAACGCGCTCTTCTCGGTACACAGCCTGACCGCGGCCCAGCTTGCACTCGCCGGCGTCGACTCCGTCATCCCGATGGACGAGATCGTCGAGGCGATGGTGCGCATCGGCCGCGCGCTGCCGCGCGGACTACGCGAGACCGCGGAGGGCGGTCTGGCCACGACACCCACCGGCGCCAACATCGCGCAGCGCCTCAAGGATGAGGCGAACGCGCGCCGCGCGGAGAAAGCGGCGGAGCGAGAGCGGGCGGCGTCGGAGAGGAAGAGCGGCATCGAGTGAGATGTTTCTGTGTGAGGACCGGCTTCAGCCGGTCACGTTTCGACGGAACGTGGACGTGACCGGCTGAAGCCGGTCCTCACACAGAAACATCTCCCACAGAGGCTGCTTCCCTTCACGGGTAATAGCCGCGAATGGTCTTCGCGCGTCCCTCGCTGGTCTGCACCGACACCTCGTGCCACTTCGAGCCCGGCTTCACCTCCACGGGCGGGTAGAAGCCGAGGATGTATTGGGAGCGGAGCTCGGTCTGGATCTCGCCGTAGACGCGGCCTAACTCGATCGCGCTGTCGATGTAATACGTGTTGCCTCCGGTCTCGCTGCTGAACTTGGCGAGCTTGTAGCGGACGTCGACCTCGGTCTGTCGGATGCCGATGCCGATGGTGTAGATCGGGACCGCGGTGCGGCGCGCGTACTCCACCGCCTGCTCGAACGAGAACTTCGACGCGGTGTCCTTGCCATCGGTGATGACGACCAGCGCCTTCTGTCCCTTGACGCCGAGGAAGTTGTAGAGGGCAAAGACGACGGCGTCGTAGAACGCGGTCGCTTCCTCCGCGCGCAGTTTGGCCAGCCCGGCGTTGATGTCGGCGAGTTTCGGCGACCAGCGCTGAATCATCTGCGGCTGGGAGTCGAAGCTGACGAGAAACGCGCGATCGCCCTGCCGCATGATGCTGCCGAAGAACTGCGAGCCCGCCTTGCGCGCTTCATCCATGCGCGGCTGCATCGACGCCGAGGTGTCGATGGCCAGCCCGAGGGAGAGCGGGAGGTTGGTGACGTGCTCGAATTTCGTCACCTTCACCGGCTTGCCTTCGTCGAGGACCTTGAATGCGGTTTCCGGAAGATTGTTGATCGGGCGGCCGTGGCTGAGGACCGTGGTCGGCAGCTCGACGAGGTGGACGTTCACTTCCTGCATGAACTGCGGCGTGTTGATCATGACGACATCTTCGACCGGCGGCGTCTGATCATCCTTCAGCGTCGCGACGGCGCGGATGTAACCGACGCCTTCCTTCTGCGGAATGTCGATGGTCTGCACGTACGGCGGTCCGAAGAGCGTGGCCATGCGCGTGTCGTTGAGGAAGAGCTCGAGCTTGTCGAGCTTCTTGCCCTCCGGCGTGTTCACCGACATCTCCACGCGGGCCTTGCCGTGCAGTTTGAGTGCGACGCGCGGCGAGACGATGCGCACGCGGAACGGCTCGTTGCCGGTGTTGACGACCAGCTCGTCGCCGGTGATCGGCTCACCCTTCTCGTTCAGCGCGACGACACGCACGCGGCGCGCCTGTGGCACGTTGCCGAAGTCGAGATCGAGCGTGTATGGCGGCTGGCGCTTGACCATGACTTTCTTTCCGTCGAGGTAGAACTCGACGGCTTTGATGTCTTCGCCGTAGGCGATGGTGTCGATGTGCTGCAGTCCGCTGATCAGATCGTCGGTCATCGGCACGATGCGCAGCCGTGTCTCGCCGGACTCGATGTCGTCTTTCAGCTGCGAGACGGTGGCGGTGGCCGCCTCTTTCATCTTCCGCTGTTCCGGGGTGTCCTGCAGCTCGGGAACGGTGATCATGCGGTCCACGATCGCTTCCGTGTTCGAGTTGATGTCGTTGATCTTGATCCGCGCCCGATAGTCGGCGGGACGAAGGAAGCGGTCGATGACGATCGCCACTTTGTCCGACGTGATGTCGCCGGGGTAGTCGTAGCGATAGCGATAGTTCTCGAAGAGCTGTTCGTCCTTGAGCACTTCGCCGACCACATCGAGGCTGTAGAGCTTCGTGCCGTTGATGTCCTTCAACACCAGCTGGTCGCGCGGGATGAGGAGCGTCATCTCCGCGTCGGTGCGCCCGCCCTGCTTGGCGGGGAAGGTGACGGTCAGCGCGGCGCTCAGCGGCTTGGCGTCGGGAGTGGCAAGGACGACGGAGCGCAGGATCTTGTGCACGTCCTCCTCGTTGACCGGCGGCGCGTCGAACACCTTCATCATGTCGAACTTGTTCATCTGCGCCTGGGCGATGGCCTTCATGATTTCGTCGCCGTTCTTGCACTCGAACTCCAGCCTGGTAATGCTCGTCGTCGGCGTGATCGGCCCGAACACACTCCCGATCGCGCCCTCCGCGCGCACCGCGGTGCCAATCGCGTCCTGCGAGATGAGCTCCGCCATCGCGTCGGGATTGATCGGCGCGAACAGCTTGTAGTCGAAGCCCAGGCGGCCTTTGTAGAAGAGGAACCGGACGTCGTGACCCATGCCCTCGATGAAGAGGTACTTCCAGACCTGTACCGGCACAATCAGTTTGCAGTCGACGTCGATCATCTCCACGGGCTCACCGTGAATGAGGTAGATGCGCGCGCGATCGGAGGAGACGTTGCGGAACTTTTCCTTCGCGGTTTCGAGCCGGTCCTGATACTGCCTGCGGAACGTGCCGTTCGTCGTTCCCTGCGCGACGTCGCGGCGGCGCCAGAACTCGGTGATGTAGATCTCGCGCTGCGGGTCGGTCTCCAGGATGAGGAACGTATCGAGCTCGGACGGGTTGATGATCGGCTCGACGTCTTCGAGAAACTCGCGATACTTGTCGGGGAGGTTCTTCAACCGCTCTTTGCGCTCGCGGCGTGAGAGCTTGCGGACGCCCTGGTCCTGGGCGGGCGCCGGCTTCGAGGTGTCCGGCGCGGGAGTGGTCGTTTGCGCGACAATGTTCGGTGCAGCGAGAGCGACAGTGAGCAGTGCAGCGAAAGCGACTCTCTTCATGGTTTTGATCCGTTGGATTCGACCGAAGTTATTTGATGCGAGTATATCTCGATAACAACGCCACCACGCCGGTGCACCCTCGCGTTCTCGACGCGCTCTCCGAAGCGCTGCGGGACGTCTACGGTAATGCTTCGAGTATTCATAAGGAAGGTCAGACGGCGCGCCGCCGAATCGAGGATGCCCGCGATTCCGTCGCGCGTCTGATCGGCGCCACGGCGCGCGAGGTCGTCTTCACGAGCGGCGGCACCGAGTCTAACAACGCCGCGATTTTTGGCGCGGTGAGCGGAGACACTCGTCATCACATTGTCACAACCGGAATCGAGCATCCGTCGGTCGTCGAGCCGGTCGCCGAGCTCGCGCGGCGAGGACACGAAGTCACGATCGTCGCGCCGGAGCGAAGCGGTCGCGTTCCAGCGGAAGCGATGCTCGCCGCGATCCGCGCCGACACCCGTCTCGTGACGATGATGCTCGCGAACAACGAGACCGGCGTGCTGCAGCCGGTGGCGGAAGTGGCGGCGGTGTGCCGCGAGCGCGGTATTCATCTTCATTGCGACGCGGTGCAGGCCATCGGCAAGGTTCCGGTGAACGTGAAGGCGTTGGGCGTCGACACGATGTCGGCGTCCGCGCACAAGCTGCACGCGCCGAAAGGCGTCGGCGCCCTCTTCGTCCGCCAGGGTCTCTCGCTCGACCGCTTCATGCTCGGCGGCGCGCAGGAGAGGCGGCGTCGCGCCGGAACGGAGAACGTGCCGCTGGCGATCGCGTTCGGCGTGGCCGCGGAGCTGTGTGTGGACCCGCTTCAGTTTGTGGACCAGGTTCAGTTTGTGGACCAGGTTCAGTGTGTGGACCAGGTTCAGTGTGTGGACCGGCTTCAGCCGGTCAGGCCGGCTGAAGCCGGCCCCACACTTCGCGATTCGCTCGAACAGGAGATCGTTCGCAGTTTCAGAGTCACCATCAACGGCGCGGATGTTCCGCGCGTTCCGAACACGAGCAGCGTCACCTTCCACAACGCCGACAGCGAAGGCATCGTCATCGGGCTCGATCTCTCCGGAATCGCCGTCTCCACCGGTTCGGCATGTTCGTCCGGCCGTGTCGAGCCAAGCCCGGTCCTTCTGGCGATGGGCCTCAGCGCGGAGGACGCGCGAAGCACCGTCCGATTCTCCCTTTCGCGATTCACGACCGCCGAAGAAATCGATCGCACCCTCGCCGTGTTGCGCGAAGTCGTGCCGCGGAGCATTAGACTCGCCCCAGTTCATGGCTGACCGACCCGTTCTCGAAGGCGACCTCTCCCGCATCCAGGTCGCCGATGTCCTCAATTTCGTCGGCATGATCCGCGGCAGCGGGAAGCTGGTCGTGCGGCAGAATCGCGTCGAGCGGACGATTCACTGGAAGGACGGAGAGATCATCTTCGCCAGCTCCAACTCCCCCGAACACTCCCTCGGCCAGTTCCTTCTGCGCAACGGCAAGATCACCGCCGAGGAGTACGACGAGTCGGCGAAGCGTGTCGGACCGAACATGCGCCACGGCAAGGTTCTCGTGCAGATGGGCTCGATCTCTCCAAACGATCTCTGGTGGGGCATGAAGAACCAGGCGCTGGAGATCGTGTACTCCCTCTTCACCTGGACCGATGGGAGCTTCACGCTTTTCGAGGCCGCGGAGGAGCTGGTGAACGAGAGGATCGTGCTGGCGATCAATCCGTCGGCCGCGATCATGGAAGGCATTCGCCGCCTCGACGAGGGCGGGCGCATTCGCGAGCGCATCACAGGGCCGGAGATGGTGTTCGCCCAGGTCGCCGGAACGACGCCTGATTTCCAGGAGCTCGACATGAGCGAGCACGAGATCGCGGTCTACAACAACATCGACGGCGTGCTGACCGTGCGCGACCTCATCGGAAAGTCGGAGCTGACAGAGTTCGAAGTCGAGCGCATCCTCTTCCAATTGTTGACCGCGCGTCTGATCGAGGAAGCGCCGGAGGACGAGGGGTTCAAGCCGTTGTTCCTCGACGTCGAGGACTCGCCGGAGCTTCTCAAGATCATCTCCACCTACAACGACATGTTCGGCCGGCTGTACGAGACGCTGGCCGTGGCGGTGGGCGAGGGGGAGTCGCGCGACATCTTTATGACCGCCCTGCAGAACTCGGCGAGCGATGACCTCTGGAACGGCGTGTTCTTCGACCAGTTCGGCCGCTTCGACGAGAACATGCTCGTCGCGAACATCTCCGAGCTCTCGCTCGAGCAGCGCAAGTCCACGCTGGATGAAGGCCTGAACACGCTGCTGTCCGTCCAGCTCTTCGAGGTCTCGCAACATCTCGACGCCGCGGGGAAGGTGGCTGTGTTCACGTTCATCTCGGATCAGAAGGCGGCGCTGGAAAAGACCGCTTGATGGTGCGTGTCGCTGATCGAGTAGCGCCGGCGGCCTCGCCGGCGGGACCGCCAGCGGCTCGCTGGCGCCTCTTGCGGCCGCCGGGCCGGCGGCGGTCCCGCCACCGAGCCGGTGGCGTTACTTCCCGCGCCTGACAACACACTACAATCCGCGCCGAAAGCATGTACCCAACCCTCTTACGCATCGGTAATTTCGAGATCACGACCTTCGGTCTGATGATGTTCCTGGCGTTCATCATCGGCGGGTGGGTTCTGACGAAGCAGTTCCGCCGCCACGGATTGAGCGACGATCTCGCATCGTCCATCGTGATGGCGGCGGCGATCGGCGGCATCGTCGGCGCGAAGATCTACTACGCGATTCTCTTCCGCGACTGGCACCTGCTGTTCGAGCGCGCGGGACTGGTCTGTTACGGCGGGCTGATGGGCGGCGTCATCGCCTCTTCGTGGGTCGTCGTGCTCAACCGCGTGGCCTACCTCGACGTCGCGGACGCCGCCTCTCCCGCCCTGGCCCTCGGCTACTGCCTCGGTCGCATCGGATGTTTCCTCGTCGGCGACGACTACGGCGCCCCGACCAACTCGTGGGTGGGCATCGCGTTTCCGAAAGGGTCGCCGCCGACGACGGCCGAGAGCCTCCGGCAGTTCGGCGTGCACGTCGACCCGTCGATCCCGGCCGACGCGATTCTGCGCGTGCATCCGACGCAGTTGTACGAGTCGTCAGCCGCGCTCCTCATGTTCTTCATCTTGATGGCGCTCGACCGGCGCGCCTCTGCGAGAGGCCGGATCTTCGGCGCGTTCCTGATCCTCATGGGCATCGAACGTTTTCTCGTCGAGATCCTTCGCGCGAAGGATGACCGCTTCCTCGGTCCATTCACGATCGCGCAGTTGATCAGCGTGATCCTGTTTTGCGTCGGCGTCTGGCTGGTGGCGAGATCTAAGCGGCTTCTTCCGCGCTGATCGCGGGGACCGGCACCTTCGCGTTGCTGCGCGCAAGTGTGACGCCGCCCAGAATCACGACCATCGCCACGATCATCTGCCACGTGACGACTTCGCCGAGGACCAGCGCGCCGGCCACGACGGCGACGGCGGGATTCACGTACGCGTACAACCCCAGCCTTCCGGGAGGCAGTGCCTTCAGTGCGATGTGATACGCGGTGAACGCGATCACGGAGCCGAAGATCGCGAGATAGGCGAGCGCCAGGAACGTCCGCGTGGTGAACGTCACGGCGTGAGCGGGTTCCGTCGTCGCCGCGAGCACCATCACGACGATGCCGCCTAACAGCATCTGCATCGCGGGACCCGCTGCACCCTCGACGCCGGAAGGGCGGTACTTTGTGCGCACGGTGCCGATGCACCAGGCGATCGCGCTGAACTGGGTGCCGAGGACGCCGAGGAGGAAATCGTGGCGATCAGGGGAGGTGAGGCCCGGCGCTACCAGAAGGCCGACACCCGCGAAGCCGATCACAAGCCCGCCGACGCGGCGCGGTGTCAGCGCCTCGAGGCGGATGAACACGGCGTCGATCACCGCCAGCCATAACGGAATGGTCGCGGCGAGAAGCGCGGTGAGGCCACTCGAGATGTAGTGCTCGGCCCACACCATCGAAGCATTGCCCCCGGCGAACAACAGCACGCCGGTGATCAGTTCATGACGCCACTTTCTCGCGCTGCGCGGAATGGCTTCACCGCGGGCGAGCGCGATGGCGAAGAGGATCAGTCCGGCGGACACGAAACGCAGGCCAGTGACGTAGAAGGTTGGAATCGTCTCGATGGCGATGCGGATCGCGAGGAACGTCGTGCCCCAGATCACGCAGATCGCTACAAAGGACGCGTAGGCAACAGTGCGGCTTTCGCGCATGAGACCAGCAAATTATACCGACAATCGACTAGATTTCAGCAAGAATCACTGCCGGCGAGGACGCCGGCGTTTCGGCCGGCGGGACGCCGGTGCTCCCGTTGTCAGAGAGATCTCCTCCTTTGGAGAAGACAACACGATAATCGTGTGCGTTCGCGAAAACCCTGGAAGAAGCTTCAATGTCTCCATGAGAAATGTTTCTAGCGCGGCGGTATCGCGCACGCGGATCTTCAACAGGTACGAAAACTCTCCCGTGATGTGATGGCACTCCTGCACCTCGGCCAGCTCGTTCACGGCGGCCAGGAACTCGTCGTCATGGCCGTCGAGGACGACGAGCATGAAGGCGAGGACCGACAGATCGACGGCGGCGGGATCGACGGAAACGGACCAGGCGCGAATGACCCCCGCGCGCTCCAGTTTCTTGATCCGCTCGTTGACCGCGGACGTCGACAGTCCGATGCGGCGCCCCAACTCGGCGTAGGAAAGGGTGGAGTCGCGCTGCAGCAGGTCGAGCAGGTGGCGATCGACTTCGTTCACGGCACTCAATGTACGCGAAACCAGCGAGGTCAGCGATCGACTTGCCACCGCTGTCTTTTTTCTCGCGGCGGGCGTACAACTAATCATGATGATCCGCGCTGGCTTGATGCTCGTCCTCCTGGCCACCGCCGACGAGGCGGAGCAGTTGAAGATCAAGCGCGTTCTCGCCGATTTCCGGACCATGGCCGCCGCCGTCGAGGCCTATGCCGGCGAGCATCATGAATATCCGCGTGCGGCGTCGATTCAGGAGCTGCGCGGCGCGCTCGATCCGCGCTATGTCCAGGGGTTGCACGTGACCGATCCCTGGGGCACTGAATACCGGTACGCCGTCACGGATGACGCGCGCCACTACCGGATGGTCTGTGCCGGATCCGATCTGAAGTTCGAGAAAACGTACGACAAGATGAAAGCGGACCCACCGAAGCAGCAGTTGAGCCCCGACGCGACGTACGACATCGTGTATCAGGACAACGGCTTTCGCGTGGTGCCCGAAGGGTTCGAGAAGGCGTTCACGCAGCACGAGATTCGCAGGGTGGTTCCATTCCAGTAGTTGCCGAACGTTCGCATTTCACACCACTCGTCGCATGCTAAAACCCTCGGGCATGCGACGGTCCTTCGCAGCGCTCGCGGTCCTGATGGCGGTTTCGTCCGCCGATCCCATCGCCACCGAGATCCACCGCTGGTCGGATTTTCTGCAGAGTTCCGCGGCCAGCGCCGAGATGAAGTCCGACATCGGTCCGGTTGTCACGCGCGCCGACGACGCGATGCGGCAGGGCCGCAGGTGGCTGGCGCTGAACCGGCTCTCGCTCGTGTGGCCGAATCTCGAGGCCAGGGCGTATCTCGCATCGCATCCGAAGCCGTCCGATCTTCAAGCCGATTGGAAGCGCAGCGGTCGAGCGATCCTCGCCTCGCAGAGCGTGGACGGAATCGAGCCCGCGGCAGTGCGTGCGCTTGCCGAAGCGGCGCTGTCGGAGAAGAGCGAGTACTACCACGCCAGTCTCGACTACGGGCAGAACACCACTCCCGATGCCGGCTTCTATTACCTCGCCCAGGCGCGCGCGCAGCAGTCGTTCGTCGACTTCGCACGGAAGATCTCGCAATCGAACGGACGGCGCGCGCCGCAGATTCGCTCGCTCCCGCCCGATCTCGATTCGCTGGAGCGTGAGCTTCTCGCGGCGTATCGTCCGCCGGCATCGATCGACAAGCATGGAGAGTTCATCGGCGCCAGCGCGATGCTCAAGGAAGCGCGCGAGCTCGATGCAGCAGGCCTGCACGACGGCGCGATGGTCCGCTATCTCGAGGCCGTTCGCCGGACCGCGCAGATCACCGGGACGACTCGACCGCGGGTCGAGCTCGAGCCGAAGCTGCGCGAGTTTGCGACGCGATTGGAGGCAGGGAGCGTCGATCACACGATCGCGCAGATCTTCGTCGAAGCCGCGCAATCGGATCTGGAATCGAATCCGCAGCCCGTGGTCGCCACGGCGGTCGTGAACGAAGTTCTTCCACGATACTTTGCCGCGCTCGAGCCGGCAGCCGCCGCGCCGAAAGCACCCGCCGCGCGCGCAACGGTGACGCTCGTCCGCTGGCCCTACACGTGAAACATCTCCGATCCAGCAGGTCTGCTGGCACAGAGCGTGGTGCAGGAGTTCGGTGGTCAGGTCCGGTTTGCCGTCGAGAACTACGGCGACTCGCAACTGGCGAAGCGCTTCGGCGTGAAACGCTATCCGGCGATCTTCGTGGATGACATCCTCGTCGCGACGCCGAAGGACTTCGGCTTCTACGGCAAGGGCGAGGGTGCCGACAACGGCCGATACGCTCCGCTGAAGAGTGCGGAGAGCCACGAGCGTTTCCGTTCCGATCTGCGGAAGATCCTCAAGCTCGAGCTGGCGGGACGCAGCGCCGCCGCGCGCGCCGCGGCGCCGTCGCCCGTGAACACACAGATCGCCTTGATGCCAACGCTGATGTCGACGGTCACCAGCGAGCACCTCGCCGGTCGCGTCGTGCTGGTGGAGTTCTGGGCTACATGGTGCCCGCCGTGCCGCGGCACGCTCGGCTGGCTCGGTGAGGTGAAGAAGAAACACGGCGACAAAGTCTCCGTCATTGGCGTGGCGATCGAGTCCGATCCGGACGACGTGAAGAAGATGCTGAGCGACCTGAAGTCGCCGATCGTGCCGGTGATGGGATCTCCGGAGATCGCGCGTGCGTTTGGCGACATCGGCGCGGTTCCGACGCTCTTCGTCTTCGATGGGAAAGGCGAGACCGTGGGAGTCTTCTACGGCGCGCCGCCGACCTTGCACTCCGAAGCGGAAGCAGCGATCAACTCCGCGTTGCGCTAGATTTTCTGTGTTTCTGTGTGAGGACCGGCTTCAGCCGGTCACGTCCGACCGGCTGAAGCCGGTCCTCACACAGAACCCGCTCAACATTCACCACACCTCGCACTGTTTGTCTTTGGGGCGCACCATTGCCGCATCGGCTTTGCAGCCGAACGCGCTCGCAAATGCGGGCAGGTTGGAAAGCGGGCCGATGACGCGGTACTTCGCCACCGGGTGCGGATCGCCCTGGATCATCATGCGCTGTGTTTCGGGACGCGTCTCGTCGCCGCGGAACTGTCCCCAGGCGACATAGAACTGCTGCTCCGGCGTCATGCCGTCGAGCGTTGGCGCGGGCGTCTTCTGTTGCGCTTTCTGAAACGCGAGGTACGCGATCTTTGCGCCGGCCAGATCGCCGATCGACTCCCCTAACACCAGACGCCCGTTGTGGTGAATGTTCGGCTCGATGAAGTACGAGTCGAACTGATCGGACACGCACTTCGTCCGCTCGTTGAAGCGCTTCATGTCGTCCGCCGTCCACCAGTTGGACAGCCGTCCCTGCGCATCGAATTTGGCGCCCTGGTCGTCGAAGCCGTGGCTGATCTCGTGACCGATGACGACACCAATCGCGCCGTAGTTCACGGCATCGACCGCGTTGTTGTCGAATGCCGGAGGCTGCAGGATGCCGGCGGGGAAGACGATCTCGTTGAGCAGCGGGTTGTAGTACGCGTTGGACGTCGGCGGCGTCATGCCCCACCGTCCGCGGTCGACGGGCTTTCCGATCAGGGCGCGATCGTTCTTCGTCACGTAGTTGGAGCCGGCGACGAAGTTCTGCCAGTACGACGCCGGCGTGATCGTGACGCTCGAGTAGTCCTTC
>JBBRMQ010000050.1:0-21234 GCA_038230775.1 Thermoanaerobaculia bacterium | reverse complement strand
CGCCCTCGGCTGGCTCACGGTTCCCGAGCTGGTGCTGAAGAGTGTCGGCGAGCTGCGCGGCTTCGCCGAGTCGGTGAAAGCGCAGTTCGATGACGTCGTCGTTCTCGGCATGGGCGGCTCGAGCCTTTGCTCTGAAGTCACGCGTCGCGTCTTCGGCGCGAAGGGCGGATACCCGAAACTGTCGACGCTCGATTCCACGGCCCCGGAGGCGATCAAGGCTCTCGAATCGAAGATCAAGCTGGCGCGCACGCTCTTCATCGTCGCGTCGAAATCCGGCACGACGACCGAGCCGATGATGTTCCACCGATACTTCTACGATCGCGTGAAGGCGATCAAAGGCGACAAGGCCGGTGAAAACTTCATCGCCGTCACCGATCCCGGCACGCAGCTGGAGAACGATGCCGCACGCGATCACTTCCGCAAGACGTTCATCAATCCGGCCGACATCGGCGGCCGCTACTCCGCGCTTTCGTATTTCGGAATGGTTCCTGCGGTGCTGAGCGGCGTGGATGTCGAGACGCTGCTCGATCGGGCGGTGCATGCGGCGCACATCGCGCAGACTCCCAACGTCAAGAAGAACCCGGCCGTGATCCTCGGCACCATCCTGGGCACGATGGCGCAGCAGGGACGCGACAAGCTGACGCTGATTACGCCGGCACCTCTCGATACGCTGGGCCTTTGGATCGAGCAACTGATCGCCGAGTCGACAGGCAAGGAAGGGAAAGGCATTCTGCCAGTCGCCGGTGAGCCGCTGTTAGGCGCGCGCGACTACGGCAACGACCGCGTGTTCGTTTCCGTGCGGATGCGCGGATCCGATGACATCGCCCGGTTGAAGGAGCTGGCGGACGCCGGGCATCCAGTCGTCGACCAGGTGCTCGACGATCCGCTCGACATCGGCGAGATTTTCTTCACGTGGGAGTTCGCCACGGCGATCGCGGGCGCGCTCATCGGCATCGACGCCTTCGATCAGCCCAACGTGCAGGAGTCGAAGGACAACACGAAGAAGCTGCTGGAAGAGTTCAAGTCGACGGGCAAGATGACCGCGGGTGGAACGCAGGTCAGTCCCGACGATCAGGCGATTGCAAAGTTGCTCAGCGAAGTTCGTCCCGGCGATTACGTTGCGATCACCGAGTACTTCGGCGAGACGTTGCAGCGCGACCGGCTGATCGCGCAGATCCGCGAGGCGATCGCGAAACAACTGCACGTGGCGACGACGACCGGGTACGGCCCGCGATTCCTGCACTCGACCGGTCAGTTGCACAAGGGCGGCGCGGCGACGGGCGTCTTCATCCAGCTCACCGGCGGGCCGGTGACCGACGTTCCGATTCCGAACGAGAAGTTCGGGTTCGGAGTTCTGGTGCGCGCGCAGGCGATCGGCGACTTTCAATCGCTGGCCAGTCGCAAGCGCCGCCTGATCAGCGTCGCTCTCGGATCGGACGTCGACCAGGGACTGGAGAAGCTCGCGCAGAACGTCAAGAATGCGGTGGTCGCCAGAGTATGACTTCACAGTTCGGAATGATCGGTCTCGGCGTCATGGGAGAAAACCTGGCGCTCAACGTCGAGGATCACGGCTTCTCCGTCGCGGTGTGGAACCTCGAAGGAGAGTGGGTCGACAAGTTCGTCAACAAGAACACGGGCCGGAAGATCACCGGGACGAAGACGTTCGAGGAGTTCGTCAAGAACCTCGAGCGGCCGCGCCGGATCATGATGATGATCAAGGCCGGCGCGCCCGTCGACATGACGATCGACAAGATCGCACCGCTGCTGGACAAGGGCGACATCCTCATCGACGGCGGCAACTCGTGGTTCAAGGACACCCAGGAACGCACGAAACGGATGGAAGCGAAAGGCCTCCACTTCGTCGGCTCCGGCGTTTCGGGCGGCGAAGAGGGCGCGCGTTTCGGTCCCTCGCTGATGCCGGGGGGCTCGGACGAATCGTGGAAATCGATTCAGCCGATCTTCGAAGCGATCGCCGCGAAGAGCGACTCCGGCGCTTGCGTCACGCACGTCGGCACCGACGGCGCCGGCCACTTCGTGAAGATGGTGCACAACGGCATCGAGTACGGCGACATGCAGCTCATCGCCGAAGCGTACGAGATGCTTCGCCGCGGCCTCGGCGCGTCGTCCGACGAGCTGGCGGCTATTTTCGACGAGTGGAACAAGGGGACGCTGGAGTCGTTCCTCATCGAGATCACGTCCCACATCTTCCGGGTCAAGGATCCGGAGACGGGCGCGCCGCTGGTCGAGAAGGTTCTGGACAAGGCGGGCCAGAAGGGGACGGGCAAGTGGACCGCGCAGGTCGCGCTCGATCTTGCGGTCGCCATTCCGACCATCGCCGCGGCCATCGATGCGCGCGTGATCTCGTCGATGAAAGACGAACGCATTCAGGCCTCGAAGATCCTCGGCGGCGGACAGAAACCGGCCACCGTGCAGGACCGCAAGCAATTCATCAACGACGTTCACGACGCGCTGTACGCGTCGAAGATCTGTTCGTACGCCCAGGGAATGGCGTTGATCCAGGCCGGATCGAAAGAGTGGAAGTGGAACATCGACATGCGCGAGATGGCGCGCATCTGGAAAGCCGGCTGCATCATTCGCGCGAAGTTCCTCGACTCGATCATGCGGGCCTACGAGGAGAAAAAGGATCTGGCGAATCTGCTGCTGGCGAGTGAGTTCAGCTCGCAGGTCAACAAGTCGCAGCCCGCGTGGCGGCGCGCGGTGTCGTACGCACAGTCGAACGGCTTCGCGGTTCCCGCGATGTCCGCCAGCCTCGCGTACTTTGACGCCTATCGCAGCGCAGAGCTCCCGCAGAACCTCACGCAGGCACAGCGCGACTACTTCGGCTCACACACGTATCAGCGCAACGACAAGGGTGCGAACGCGGAGTTCGTGCACACGGACTGGGCACACAAATAGGCCTTCGGCGTTGTCGGTTGTCGGTGATCGGTTGTCAATAGCCTCAAAAGCCCACTCGCGGCGTTTGACAACCGACAACTGACAACCGACAACGCGCCGCCACGCGGCGCCTAGAGTTGCGGCTTGAACACGTCCGCCATGGCTTCCTTCACGCGTGACCAGCGCGGGCGCTTCAGCCACTTGCGGATGCGGATTTCCTCGCTGACCTTCAGGTCGTCGAGAAACATCGTCTCCATCTGCTGGGCGATCGCTTCGTCGTAGATGTTCACGTTTACTTCGTCATTGAGGCGGAAGCTGCGATCGTCGAAATTGGAGGAACCGAGGGTGGACCAGATGCCGTCGACGACCATGGTCTTGGCGTGCATCATCGTCGGCTGGTACTCGAAGATCCGGATTCCGCGGCCGAGGAGGAACTCGTAGAGCCAGCGGCTGGCCTGGCGCACGATCGGGACATCGTTGTGCTCGCCGGGCACGATCACGCGAACGTCGACGCCGCGCCGGATCGCGCCTTCCAGTGCGCGAATCGTGTCGCGATCGGGAACGAAGTACGCGTTGCTGATGTAGATCGACGTCGTCGCGCTGACGATCGACACGATGTACAGCAGCTTCACCGACGAGATGCCCTCGGACGGTGATGACTTGATCACCTGCGTCCTGCACGTCCCCGCCCGTTCGACGCTCGGAAAATAGTCGAGACCGGTCAGCAGTTCGCCGCGGCTCTTCACCCAGTTGTCCATGAACGCGAACTGCATCTGCGTGACGACCGGGCCCTCGACGCGAACGACCGTGTCGCGCCAGTGCTCTTTCGACTGCGCGTTGCCCAGCCATTCGTCGGCGATGCCGACCCCGCCCGAGAATCCCACACATCCATCGACGATCAGCAGCTTGCGGTGCGTGCGATGGTTCGCTTTGGACAGCGTGTACCAGCGGATCGGGTGATACCACTCCAGATCGATGCCGTTGCGGTGCATGAAGTCGATGAGCGCCTGGGACGTCTGCGCCGAGCCGACGGCGTCCAGAATGACCTTCACGGCCACACCGGCGCGCGAGCGTTCGGCGAGGGACTCGGCGAAGGTGCGCCCGATCTCGCCATCCCAGTAGATGTAGAACTCCAGGTTGATCGTCTTCTTCGCGGCACGGATGGCGGCCAGCATCGACGGAAAAATCTGATCGCCGTTCTTCAGGATGTCGATGCGATTCCCTTCCGACATCGACGCGCCGGTGAGGGCAACCATCGTCTGCAGAAAGGCGAAGTCGCGGACCGCGAACTGATGCTTCATGTGGTAGCGCATCGGCAACTTCCGGAACACCGGCAGCGGCGGCCGGTGCGGATAGCGCGGAGCCTTGCGGTTGCGGAAGAACATCAGCGTTGGTTGGCGATCCAGATGATCGCGGCGACCGCGAGACTGGCCATGAGAACCGCGACGCCGAGGATGATGACAAACACGAGCGTCGCCGCGCCAGCGATTTCGCCGATGCTGCGCGGCGGCCGCGATCGATCGCGGTAGCGCAACAGCGAATTCAGGTTGATGACGTTCTCTTCGAACAGCCAGTCGAAGATGGTGCCCAGGACAGGGACGGAACCGATGCTCATGTCGAGGATGACGTAGAGGATCATCCGCGCCACGCGGCGCATCGGCACGCGGTGTCGAAGCGCGCCGACGATGATCCACGCCGACAGAAATCCGCCGACGATCTCACCGACGCCGGGGATGAGACTCAGCCCCGCATCGACTCCGACGCGGCGGCGGGTGCCCGGAATCGCCACCGCCTCGTCCATCAGGTACGCAAATTTGCGCAGCGTGACCAGATCGGGCGGCAGCTTGTCGTCCGGTTCGTAGACCTCCGGAATGATCGCCATGCTGAG
Organism: Thermoanaerobaculia bacterium; assembly: GCA_038230775.1. Classification (GTDB taxonomy): domain Bacteria; phylum Acidobacteriota; class Thermoanaerobaculia; order Gp7-AA8; family Gp7-AA8; genus JBBRMQ01. The sequence goes on along the minus strand of JBBRMQ010000050.1, from coordinate 16,451 downwards.
CTATATGCATTCCGCCCGCCCACACCGCCCGGAGAGCGACAGTTCGGTGTGGTTCTGTGTGAGGACCGGCTTCAGCCGGTCACGTCCGACCGGCTGAAGCCGGTCCTCACACAGAATCAGAAGCCGTCTGTGGCGGGCGCCTTGCGTCTATAGTTACGCCGAATGGCCGAGCCGGTCCAGAGTGAACCCGTTCGCCGCAAACCCCTGCGTGACCGTTACACCTCGGCGCGCGGCATCGTGTGGTCGTGGCTGACCGATCCAGCTGTACTGCTGTATCGCCGCGAGGCGCATGGTCGCCGGCGCGCCCGCATCGTCACCGTGGAGTTCTTCCTCTTCGTGCGCGAGGTCACTCGCGAGTTCTACGAGATCGAGGGTACGTCGCGCGCGGCATCGCTGGCCTACACGACCCTGCTGTCGCTGATCCCGCTTCTCGTGGCGTTCACGCAAGCGCTTCAGCGCTATTTCGCTTCGTTGTTTCCCAACTTCCAGAGCGAGATCGATCACGTTCTCAACGCGGTGATTCCGTATCAGTCGCCGGTGCTGACGTATCACCTGGCGCGTTTCGCGGAAAACGCTCAGGCGGCATCGACGTTCGGCGTGATCATCTTCATGTTCATCGCGTTCCGCCTCTTCCTGGCCATCGAAGCGACGGTGAATCAGATTTGGAAAGAGCGCAGCGTTCGAGGCTACCGGCACAAGATCATGGCCTTCACGATGCTGTTCTTCTGGGGGCCGGTGCTGATGGCGCTCTCCTTCACGACGACGAGCATGCTGGAAAAGAACCGCTACCTGCGCTTCATCGTGCAGAGCGACATCGTGTTCCGCCTCGTGCCGATCCTCGTGCTTCTCGTCGCATTCACGATGCTCTTCTGGCTGGTGCCGTCGAAGAAGGTGCGTTTCAGCGCGGCGTTCGTGGGCGCGATCGTGACGACGGCACTCTTCTCCCTCGTTCGCTTCGGATTCGGCGTCTATGCCGACAAGCTGATTCACGGCCGCTTCAATCTGATCTACGGCACGCTCGGCCTGGCGATCATCTTTCTCATCGCCATCGAAGTCATGTGGGTCGTCATTCTCCTCGGTGTCGAGATCAGCTTTGTCTATCAGAACCTCTACGGCATCGTCCGGGCGACCGAGCAGCAGGTCGTCGACGAGCCGCGCTTTGATCTGTACTTCGCGCTGCGCGCGTTGATCGAGGTCGGCCGCCGATTCGATCGCCGCGAAGACGCGCCTTCCTCGTATCGCCTCGCCGAGCAGTTCGGCACGACCGACTCGCAGATGATGCGCGTGCTGCGAAAGCTCGAGGACGTGCAGCTCATCAAGGAGATCGGCGGCGATTGGGCCGGCTTCGTTCCAGGATGCGATCCCGATCGCATCACGGTCGAGGAAGTCGTCCTGCACATGGAAGGGCAGCGCGCCGTGCCGGATCTATCGGCGGAGGATCGGGAGCGCCAGGCGATCGGCGAGCTGTTCGAGCGCCTGACCGAGTGCACACGAAACGCGTTGAACCGTCTGACGATCGGGCAACTGGTGCGGCAGCTCTACGCGCCGCGTGCCGCGGCGAGGGTCGAAGACCGGTTCAGCGGTCGCTGACTGTCTGGGGCGGCGGGCCCTCAGCCGGCCGGCGGCCTGAGAGGCCGCCGCCCCGGAAACCAGTGTGGTGAGTCAGAGATTGGTGGCATTTCGAAGTCTCCACCAGCCCTCGGGTTATGAGCAGGTCGGCCTGGTAGCGAGGGAGCGGTGTGGGAGGGCGGGACGATGAACGCGACGCCCGCCCACACCGGTTCCGCTACGCTCGGAATGACAACGTGGCTGGCGATCTAGCGGTCGATATTTCGACTGCAACAAATGCCACGAATCTCTGACTCAGGACACTAGCGGATGACGGCTGCCCCACGCTGCGCGCGCATGCGCCGCACGCGGCGCAAGGTCTCGTACGCCACGGTCGTCACCGCGAGCCAGATCAGGCCGCAGGCCACTCCGGCCGCAACGTCCGACATCCAATGATCGCCGAGGTAGACGCGTGAGAGGGCGACGGCGAGGATGAGCGTCGTTGCCAGAGCGAGTGATGCAGTCTTCCACCGCCACTGCACCGCGGTGCGGAACGCGAGGTAGCTCAAGGCGCCGAAGACCACGGTCGATCCCATCGCGTGGCCGCTGGGGAACGAATAGCCGCTGGCGTGGCGGATCATCTCAGCGATATCGGGACGGGCGCGCGCGAAATAGCGCTTGAGCTCCATGTTGAGGAGTCCTCCGCCGCCCGCGGTGACGACGAGATAGAGCAGCCAGCGATATCGCTTCCTGATGATGAGGATGATTGCCACCATGCCGGCGATCGCGCCCACGCCAACGGGCCCGCCGATGATCGTCACCATGACGAAGAAGCTTGTTGCGCTCGAGCTGCGATGGGCGATGGCCCACGCGGTGGCCTTGGCATCAGCGTCCTGCAGCACGGTGCTCTTCGAGTGCACGAGCTCCGCGAGATCGAGGAACTGATCGCCGGCCAGCGCGGTGAGAAGCGCGCCGACGACGACGATCGCGGCAACAGGTGCGTACGCTTTGGAGCGCTCCGTGAACCGTCCGATTCCGGCTCGGCGCACGAGGAGGCTGGCAATGCGCGGCGCCAGGAAACCGTTTCCGCGCCTGACGAGCGGGAGGAACGCATCCAGCACGCCCCACACCGAGAGGAAGACGAGGAGGAAGCCTCCGTAGAGCAGGATGTCAGAAGCCACCGGACATGTATTTCCACTGCACGATCTTGTCGTTGATCTCGCGCAGGCGGCGGCTGATCATCCGGCAGAGCAGGTTGAGAAACTGGAGCGACGCGTTCGGATCCATGGAGAGGATCTCGTTGAGCGTCGCGCGATCGATCGACAGAACGGTGGCGTCTCCTTCGTGCGCTTTGGCGTCGGCCGATCGCACCTTGTCGTCGATGAGCGCCATCTCGCCGAAGAAATCGCCGCGATCGAGAACGGTCAGCGCTTCCTCGCCCACGCCGGGGATGAACTTCGAGATCCGGATGCGACCGTCGAGGACGATGAATAGCTTGTCGCCGCGCTCGCCCTCGCGAAAAATCATCGACCCTTCGCGGAAGCGCTCCTCGGTCGAGAACGTTGCCAGCAACTTCATTTCCGCCGCGGATAGCCCGCGTTCCTTGAACAGATCGACCTTGTCTTCCGACTTCACCGTGACTTGGGATGTCTCGCGCTTGCCCTCGACGCGCTTTCGTCCGATGCCCTTCTTGGCGTCCTCCTGGAAAAACAGCTTGAGCTGATCGTTCGCGTCGCGGACTTTCTCGGTCAGCGATCGCCAGAACGCCCAGTGCAGGCCGACGGCAAGCTGCTTCTCGTCGTCCATGAGCTGATCGAGCGCGCTGAACGAGAAGGTGAACGCCGACGACGGCTCGACGGCGATCGCGTCGCTCGATCGCTGCGTGCGCTCGATGAAGTTCATCTCGCCGAAGATCGTGTCGGCCTCCAGCGATCCGAGGATCTGGGGGCCGAACGGCGTGTCCTTGCGGATCTCGATGCGGCCGTTGCGCACGATGTAGAAATCCATCGAGCGGTCTTCCTCGCGAAAAATGTACCCGCCCTGCTCCAGCTCCTCGATCCGCGTGCATTTCGACAGCCGCGTGATCTGCTCGTCCTTCATGTGCAGGAAGACGGCGAGCTTGCGCAGCTCGGTGGTGATCGTGGCCAGACTCTCGCGCTTCTCGGCATCGCGCTCGATCTTCTGCACGATGTCCTTGAAGTCGTTCTTCTCGAGCTTGAAGAGGTTCTCCTTGCGCAGTTCCAGCCGCTCGGTCAGGTTCTGCAATTCCTCGACGCGGTCCTTGATCCGGGCGTTGAGGTCCTTGCCGTCGATGTTGTGAATGCGCTTCAGCGTGTTGATCATCCGGCGGACGGGCTCGGTGTTTTCACCCTTCTGATCGGTGGCCAGGAGGAATGCGTCGATGAAGTCATTGAGCGACTGGTCGAAGTTCTTGAGCTCGAACTCGATGCGGCCGGAGATCTCCGCCAGTCCGCGATCGAAGGGATTGAGCTTGCGCGCGCACTGAATCTCGTCGTTCGCGATAGACCACTCGCCCTGCGAGAAATAGAAACGCCCCAGGATCTCGTAGGGGTGGTAGTTGTTGGGCGTCCGGAGCTTCGCGATCTCCAGGAGCTCGATCGCCTTCGACGTCTGGTCCTTCTCCATGTAGTACTCGGCGAGGCCGACGTACTGCGAAGCATCAACCTCGTCGCGCGCGCGCTCGGCGCGCACTTCCTGGCGAACGGTGTCGTAGCGCGTTTCTTCCGCGCCGCGTTTCAGCTCGCGGACCCGCGCGAGATTGATGTGCAGCGCGACGGAGCCCGGCTTGAGCTTCTCCGCCATCTCGTAGAGGTGGATCGACTCGTCGTACATGCCCTGTTCGGCGTAGCGCCGCGCGAGCACGATGAGGTCGTCCGCATCGATCGGGATGACCGATTCGTTGGAGACCGCGTGAAATCGCGGCCGTGGAGCGATCGGCTGTTCTGCCATCGGACGTCGTTATTATAGGTTTGAAGTGACCACGGCGATCCTTTTCGCATTTCTGCAAGCGGCCTTCGTTCCCGCGCTGCCCGGATACGACTTCCAGTTTCCCCGCGATCACGGCTCGCACCAGGAGTACCGCACCGAGTGGTGGTACTACACGGGACATTTACGGACGGAAAGCGGGCATCGATACGGATTCGAAGTCACGTTCTTCCGTGTCGGTGTCGAAGGGCGCGACCCGCAGGCTCCCAATGCCTGGGATCTGAAGAACGTCGCGATGGCGCACTTCGCCATCAGCGACATCGACGGACAGAAGTTCCGCTACGCCGAGAAGCTCAACCGCCAATCGCCCTTCACCGCCGGCGCCGCCACGGGGATCCTCGATGTGTTCAACGAAGGTTGGAGCGCGCGGGCCATTTCCGACGGGTCGTGGCGTGTGGTGGCGTTCAACGGCGGCGACACGATCGATCTCGTGATGCGCGCGCGGAAGCCGCCCGCCGTGCATGGTGAGAACGGCATCAGCGTCAAGGCGGAAGGCGTCGGCTACGCGTCGCACTACTACTCGATGACGCGGCTCGACGTCACCGGCTCGATCAATCGCCAGCGCTGCACGGGCCTGGCGTGGATGGACCACGAGTTCGGAAGCGCGAACCTTCGCGAGAATCAGCAGGGGTGGGACTGGTTCTCGGTGCAGCTCGACAACGACACGGAGCTGATGCTCTATCAGATCCGCCGCCGCGACGGCACGGCCGACGTGACGTCCTCCGGATCGCTGATCACGAGCGACGGCTCGGTCATCCACATCCGCCGCGATCAGATGCAGATCGCGCCCGCAGGACGCTGGACATCGAAGGCCAGCGGCGCGACGTACCCGATGGGCTGGCGCATCACGCTTCCGTCGTTCCACGTCGAGTTGGTGCTGAAGCCGCTGATGCGCGATCAGGAGCTCGTGACGCGCGGCTCGACCGGAGTGACCTACTGGGAAGGCGCCGTCGACGTCTCGGGCTCATTCGACAACAACTCGGTGAGCGGAAGCGGATACGTCGAGATGACGGGGTATGACCGGAAGTTCAGAGCACCCTGACCTCTCATGATCGCGATTGTGGAAATTTTCGGGAACATGTCCGAAACCGTCCAATACCTCGCAGGCCCGACCTCATTACCATGTAGGTCGTGAGATCGATTCAATGCAGTCTGTTTGTCTCCATGCTGTTGTATTCCGCGACGATTGACGCCACGCCACATCGGGTCGTCCTGCTTACCGTCGACGCCGGCTCCAACGTCATTCTGCGCGAACTGCTCGACCGCGGTCTGCTACGGAAAGGCTTTGGGCGGATTGTGTCGACCGGAAGCTTTGCCGACGGAATGACCCCGCAAAACATCGCTTCCACGCCTGTCAGCCACGCCACGATCTATTCCGGCTCGCTGCCATCGCAGCATGGGATCGTCGGTGTTTCGTTGCCCGCCGCGGACCGCATCGACGGGAATGTTCGTTCGGGATTCGCTATCGCGACAGACGTACCGCGACTGTGGAACATCGTTCAGCAAGCGGGCAAAAGAGTGGTCTGCATTGCTGCACCGGGAGCAACGGTCAGCAGAGCCGACGGTACATGCACTCAAACACTCGAGTTCCCGACGCGCATCGCTCCTCCACGCCTTCTGACGTTGAAGTTCGGGGAGCCACGCGAGGTCAAAGTTGCTGACGTCGCTGTGTCAGCGACGGCTGACTCCCTCGGCGTGACGATCGAAACACCGACCGGCCGTTGTGCAGCGCGAATCGGCAACCCGTGTGTCTCGGCGTTTCCCGTAAACGGTGATCCCGCGGCGATGATCGTGGATGCCATCAGCGTGGATGAGTTGCGCAGTGAAGCGCGCGTCATGCTGAGCCAGGCTGTCACCTGGCCGACGAATGACCGCTCCTTTCGTGACGAGATCCTTCGCGCCGCAGGGCCGCTCCCGGGTGAGCCGGACAGCGGCGTCGTGACCGCCGGGGACGTGCCGGAGGAAGCCTACGTCACGGAGGCCGAGTTGCTCACGCGCCGCATCGGCGCTGCCGTCCGCCACGAGATCACGAAGAAGGACTGGGACTTACTCCTCGTGTATCTGCCGCTGGCGGACAATCTCGAGCACCGTTATCTGGTGACCGATCCGCGACAAGCAGACTATGGTGCCGAGAGCGGTGAGCGACGAAGACGGTTTGCCGCCTTCGTGGAGCGAGGTTACGTCGCCATCGACGAAATCATCGCCACGTGGTTGGACGCCGACGATGGTTCCACCGACTTCATCGTCACCAGCGACCACGGCATGGTTCCGACGCACACGACCATTCTCCTGGGCAACGTCGTTGCGCGTGCCGGCTATCGCCTCACCGGCGCCGACCCCGACCTCCGAATCATCTCCAGCGGCGCCTCGGCCCATCTCTATTTGAATTCCCGCAAACGATTTACGAGCGGACGTTTGAGCGCAGGCGAGGTGAGCGAGTCCGTGAGGAAGATTCGCGCCGCGCTGTCAGACGTCAAGGACCCAGTCACACATCGCCGGGCGTTGACGATCCTCTCGACTGCGGCTGAATTGAAGCGCGCGGGGTTGAATCACGCGAATAGCGGCGATTTGATCGTAACAGCGGCGACCGGGTTTGGAGTCAGCGCCCGCTTCGAGCCAGCGGCCCAAGACATGATTCCAAATACGCTGTCGGCGGATGTGCGCGCCCGCATCAGTCGCGGCGAAGCGGAGACAAAGATTCTGGCAGAAGGCCGCCTCAACGATGTCAGCCCGGGGATCCACGGCCAATTCGCGGGCGATTCGCGGCTGCAGTCCATTTTTCTTGCCGCCGGCCCCGATTTCGACCACCGCAAGATCGCGACGGTGAAGGCCACCGACATCGTGCCCCGAATCCTCACGATTCTCGGGATAAGACGTGAACATTGAAGAAGCGCGTCGTGCCGGGAGAGGAGCGCCCGCTATTTGTTCGGGTACTTCGGAAACCAGCTCGCATCTCCGACCACGCCGGCAGTCAGGTTCTCGTTGTCGAGGGTGATGCCGAGGAAGGCGATGCACATCTCGTCGGTCGTTGCCTCGCCCCAGGACACGGGCTTCGGCGGGTAGTTCGGGTTGCGGATGTTCTCGGCCGAATTGTCGTAGAACGCTTCCAGCGAAACCTTTGACCCGATCGGGAGCGCCAGCGGGGTTACGTAGCGATACGTGCCCTGCCAGTTGAAGTCCCAGTCGTTGATGTTGATCAGACATGCGTCGGCTTTGCCCGCAAGCGACGCGGTCACCGCCATCTTGCGCCCGAGAAGATGCATGTGCGGTGCGATGAGCCACAGATGCGCGTTCGCGAGGAAATTCGTGAAGTTCGCGGTGACGCGGTAGTTCGAGTCGTTCGGCGGGATGGTGAACGTGTTGTTGATGAGCGGCAGGATGCGCATCAACTTCGCTGGCTTGCTCTTCGCGTAGTAAATGCCGATCTGCGTCTGATCCGGACCGGGCGCGTTGAGATGTGGGTGATAGTGAACTTGCAGGACGATGCGCGAGTTCTTCGGCAGCGAGAAGGCCACGCCGTCCGGCAGCATGGCCGGCCGGGCACCGGGCGCCCATCCGCCTAACGTCGTGGCATCGAGGCTCGTGATCGAGAAACCGGGGCCTCCGAAGCACTGGTAGCCGGGAGATCCGTCCTGGCCGTCGAGTGAAGCCGACGATCCGTTGGTGTCGATGAAGGCGATGACGTGATGCACGGTGTTGCGATCGCCCGGACGAACATCGATCGCAGAAACGTAGGCATCGGACGTGAGATTCGTCGGCATCGTGTAGCAGCGGTACATGTCGCCGGTTGCCGGCGGCGTGTACGGCTTTGCGTTACCGAGAACGAGGTCCGGCTGGCCGAGCACCCAGCCACCGTCGAATTGCAAAGGCGTTGGAAGGTCGGCAACGTTGCCCTGTGGTGCGCCGCCGTCCACCCACTTCGAGAGCAGGTCGATTTCATCCTGCGAGAGCACGCGTGGCTCGGCGAGCTCGGTGCACGCCGTTGCCGGTTTCCATGGCGGCATCTGATGCGTCTGCGTCATGTACCTGATGTCGAGCGCGTGCGGCCGCGTCTCGGCATACGTCATCAGCGAGAAGGGACCGATGTCTCCTGGGTGATGGCAGCTCTGGCAGTGAGCTTGAAAAACGCGGACGACTTCCTTGCTGAATGTTGGAGTGGCCGTCAACGGCGGCGCCGACGGCGGGAAGCGCACCGTGCGCTGACGCGATGCGCCGACGAAGGCGATCGCTAGGGCTGCCGCGAGGACGACTCTGCGCATGGTAGGTACCCGATGATACACGCCTCCCTCCTCATTCATTCCCTTTCAGAGCCGAGGAAAGCTGGACGTTTCCTGCCAGTCGCGAAGGGAGGATTCCGGCGACCATCGACGCGATGAATGTGACCGCCAGCGACGTCACCACGAGCCGGACCGGGGTGTGGAACTCGATCGTCCAGCCGAAGGACTGCTTGTTGATCACGTAGATGAGGATGAGCGACAGGACGTACCCCATCGCGACGCCGGTCACGGTCGATGTCAGGCCGAGGACCGCCGACTCCAGGACGAGCATGGTCCGCACCTCCGCGCGCTGGGTGCCGAGGATTCGCAACAGGGCCAGCTCGCGCTCGCGCTCGAGGATCAGCGCCGAAAGAGTGTTGATGATGCCGAGCACAGCCACGATGATGGCGACGCCGAGGAGTGCGTAGGTGATGGCGAAAGTCTGATCGAAGATCCGCATCACCTCGCCGCGGATCTCGCCGTTCAGCACTGCGAACGCGTGATACTTCGGGCCGAACTGCGCCTCGAGCGCGGAGCGGGCCTGCTCCGGTGTCGTCCCTTTCTTGAGGAAGATGACCACCGTGTTGATCGCGTCGTCGCGAAAGGCGTCGATGTACAACGAGCGATCCATGAACACCACGCCGCGATCGTTCGAGTAGTCGCGATAGATTCCGGCGATGGGAAAGCGCTGGACACCTCGCGCCGTCGGGATGGCGATGACGTCGCCCCGTTTCTTGTTGAACTTGATCGAGAAACTTTCCGAGACCAGCACCCCTCGGCTCGCCAACGCTGTGTGCAGCGCGTCCGCCGCGGATCGCGGCGTGATCATCGGCAGATCGCCGAAGCGACGCGCGACATCGAAGTCGCCACTGCCCACGGCGATGATGCTGTTTTCGTAGACCAGGTCGCGTCCGCGCACGCGATCGAACGCCGCGATGAACGGCACTCGCGCGAGGTCGGCGGCGATCTGCGGCGGAAACGCCGCCGAGTCCGCGTTGGAGAGTCCTTTCGCGGGCCTGAGCCACAAGTCGGATTGCACCGTCTGCCGCACCCAGATGCGCACGGTCTCGCGGAAGCTGCCGACCATCAGCGCTACGGCGATCATCATCCCGATGGCCACCGCGAGTGCGGCGCTGGCGATCGATGTCCGGCGCAGCGATGCCGGAATCGACGCGGCCGCCACGTCGCCGATCACTCCGAAGAAATGACCGAAGAGCGGCTTGAGCATGCGCGCGGCGGCCGTGATGATCATCGGCGAGAGGAGTGAGAACGCGCACACGACGAGGAGCACGGAGACGTAGCCGGCGATCGGCAGCCCGTCATACGCCGGCAGACGAGCGAACACTGCCGCGGCGACGAAGGCCGCGATTGCTGCCACGAGCAGCGCGCCGCGGCGGGAACGCACCACGCGCTGTTGCAAGCCGGAGCGAATCAGCAGATTCGGCCGCACCTGCGCCGCCTCGATCGACGGTTGAACTGCCGACACGAGCGACAGGACGATCCCCACGGCGATGCCACTGGCGATGATTGCCGGCGTCAACACGATCGACTGCGGCGCGGATGTCACGTAGAGCGCATTCACGGTCCGTCCGATCATGCGCAGGATGCCGTACGCGAGAGCGTTTCCGAGAGCGACGCCGGCGATCGATCCGATCACGCCGAAGAGCAGCCCTTCGATGAGGAAAGCGCCGAACACCTGCGCGGGCGAAACGCCGAGGGTCTTGATGATTCCGACGTCGCGACGGCGGCGCAGGATCGAGATGAGGACCGTGTTGTAGACCAGGAACATGCCGACGAGCAGCGCGATCCCGGCCAGCGCGTACAGGTTTGCGCGGAACGCCCGCAGCATTTTCTCGACCCGTTCATTGCGGCGCGACGGCCGTTCCAGACGCGTGTTCGGCGGCAGCACGCGGTGGATGGCGTTGGCCGTTGCGTCGTCAGGAACGATCAGGTCGATCCGCGTCAGCTGACCGGCAAGCCCGAACTGCCGTTGCGCGGTTGCGATGTCGACGATCGCGATGCTGCCGTTGAAGGCAGTTGCCGGACCGCGCGGCTCGAGAATCCCGCGCACGACGAGCGTCGCGGTGCGGCCCTGCATGTTCAGCGTGACAAGGGAACCGAGGCGCAGTGCGTGTTGTTTGGCGAAGGAGCCGGGGACGATCAGCGAATCGGGCTGGATCAGATCGAGATAGCTCCTGGTGGCGATTTCCGCGTAGCGATACTCGCGAAAATGAACGTCGCTCAAGAGGTCCACGCCTAACAGTCGAACGGGCGTCTGCGACGGCTCGATCATGCCGTCGACGTCGATCACGGGCGCGAAGCGGACGCCACGCTGCCAGAACGGTTGCAGACTCAGGAGGAGTCGCTCGTCGATGGGCGCGTCCGCGGCGATCTGGTAGTTCGCACGACCGGCGACCGCGTCGACGGACTCTCCGAACGCGCGCAGCGCGCTCTGGTTCGACAGCGCGATCGCGACGACGACCGCCACACCGACAGAAATGCCGAGAACCGTGAGAACCGTGCGAAGCTTCTCGCGCACCAGCGGGCGGAACACCAGCGCTCGAAGAATGAGGCTTCGCGAGCCGTGGATCGGGATCCGGGTGAGGTTCACTTTTCCTTCTCCGGTCCCCGGCTCCCGGCTCCCGATGTCCCAATCCGTCCGTCGGTGACGTGAACGATGTAGTCGCCATAGGACGCGGCATGATCGGAGTGCGTGGCCATCACGATCGTCGGCCGGCGTTCCTGGTGAAGCTCGTGCAGAAGCGCGAGCACCGCAGCGCCGGTCTTCGAGTCGAGATTGCCGGTCGGCTCGTCAGCGAGGATCAGCTGCGGCCGATGGATGATGGCTCTGCCGATCGCCACGCGCTGCATCTCGCCGCCCGAGAGCTCGCTCGGGTAATGCGTGGCGCGATGCGGAAGCCCGATCCGTTCCAGGATCTCGCGAACGCGATCGGCGGCCTCGCGCCGCGCGACGCGCGCGAGCGAAAGCGGGAAGGCGACATTCTCGAAGACGTTCAGCGTCGGAATGAGGTTGAAGAACTGAAAGATGTAACCGATCGACGAGCGGCGCATCATCGTGAGCTTCTTCTCGTCGAGCGCCGAGATGTCGGTGTCGCCGAGCCACACGCGGCCGCGGGTCGGTCGATCGACGGCCCCCATCAGATTGAGAAGCGTCGATTTGCCGCTGCCGGATGCGCCCATCAACACGGCGAAATCTCCGCTCGGAATGTCGAGCGAGACGTTGTCGAGCCCCTGCACGGCCGCCGACTCATCACTTCCGGCATAAACGTGCGTTACATCCTCGAACCGTACATGCATGAACCAGCGATTCTAACCGGCACAAACAGTGCAACTTTGATAGGCTCGATCGTTGGAGGTTCGTCATGGATGAAAGCACCCGGTCTGCGGGCGATGCGGCGGATGAAGCCGCTTCGCGCTTCGGCAAGGCCAAGGATTACGTGAACGACAAATATTCGGCAGCGTCCGACGCGATGAAGAACCAGTACAACCGCGCGAAAGAGCGCGTCGATGACGTGGACTTCGGGGAGATCACGGATCAGGTCCGCACGTATGTCCGCTCCAATCCCGGGAAGGCGCTGCTCATCTCGGTCGGCGTAGGTTTCGCGGTTGGTCTGTTGCTGCGTCGCGGCGACGACGAGGAGGAGTAATGGCGACACGGCCCGAGAATCACGAACGCGCGGCGGCTGGAATGGACTTCGACGCTCCGCTTCGCGAGAAGGCTTCGCACCTCGGCAACAAGCTGGCCGAGGGCGGGCCGGAAGCGCTGTTCGAGGAGATCGAGAATCTGCTGCCCGAGTCGTGGCGCGAGCACATCGCTGCCTATCCGCTGGCAGCGGTGATCGTCGGCGTCGGGGTCGGAGTATGGCTCGGCATGTCGAAGGGCGACGAAGTAATCGCCGCGGGCACGTCGATGGTCACATCCGCTGCGCTGGCCAACGTCGCTTCGGTGATGGAAACGGTCGGCGGCGGCTCGCGGTAAGTTAAACTAGCGTTGGATGGAGACGCGGCCACTGCCGCTTGCGCTGCCCCACGCAGGCCCTCATCACCTCGGCTCCCTCGCCGATGAGATCCACCGCACCTATTTTTGTAGTCACACGCCTTTGCGTGTGCGCTGGGGCCAACAGATCACGCGCAAGCGGCGGCACAGCATCCGGCTCGGCTCCTACAACCATTCGACGACCGAGATCCGCATTCACCCGCTGCTGAACTCACCACACATCCCGACGTTTTTCATCCAGTCGGTCATCCACCACGAATACCTGCACCACGTCCTCGGCCCCAACCACAACCGCCGGTTCCACAAGCACGAGCGGCAGTTCCGCTACTACCGCGAGTCAAAGGAATGGCTGCGACGGAACGTGTTCGCGTTGTTAGGCCGGCGCGCGAAGCGTCTGCCCATCGCGAGCGTGGTGCCGCCGCAGATGGTTTTGTTCTAGGAGTGTGGGGCCAGCCCTCCGGCTGGCCGGCCAGTCAGAGGACTGGCCCCACACCGCGCTACGCGTGAAGCTCGCTGCCACATACCGCACGGACCAACTGCGCCCCATCGAGAGCGTGTTTTGATCGCGCACACCGTCGCGCGTCTACGCGCTGGGAGCCGAGTCACGCGCCCATCGGGAACGTGAGGTTGTAGATGTACCGATCGCGGGCGATCGACAGCACGATCGACGATCGCTCGGCGGACCGCGTCAGCTGCTGATTGAGTTGCTCGAGTGTCGACGTCTCGGCGCCGTTCACCCCGACGATGACGTCGCCGGCCGCGAGGCCGATCTTCTCGCCACGCGATCCGCGCCCGACCTCGTCGATCACGATGTTCCGCGATTGCGCGACGCGCAGCCCTGCCACTTCCCACAGGATACGAAGGCCGAGGTCCTTTGGCGGATCGATGGGGCGAACGCTGACGTTTCGCGTCGATCCGTCACGGTTGACGCTCAATTCGATCGGCTGCCCGTTCGGCATCGTCGCGGTGTACGTGGAGAACGCCTCGCGCGAGTCGACGGGATGGTTGGCGACGGCGGTGATGACTTCGCCTGCACGCAAGCCGGCCGCCGCAGCGGGCGAGCCCGAGAACACGCGCGTGATCACCGCGCCGCGCGTCGCCCGGATCCCGATCCGCTTCGCCTCCTCAGGTGTCAATGTCGCGGTGACGGCCCCGATCCAGGCGCCATGAACCTGGCCGAATTGCACCAGGTCCTGAATGACTTTCCGCGCGCGGTCAACCGGGATTGCGAAGCCGATGCCCTGAGCATTCGCGTAGATCATGGTGTTGATGCCCACGACGCGGCCCTCGATGTTCAGCAGCGGCCCTCCGGAATTGCCAGGGTTGATCGACGCGTCGGTCTGAATGAAGTCGGTGAACGTACGGCCGGCCTCCTTCGATGGAACCGAACGGCCTAACGCGGAGACCACACCCGTCGTGACCGTCCCACTCAGGCCGAACGGATTGCCAACCGCGATCACCGACTCACCGATCATGAGATCGCCCGACGTGCCGACCGGAGCGGCACTCAAGTTTTTCGCGTCCACGCGCAGCACCGCGAGGTCGCTGTCCGGATCGACGCCGATCAGACGCGCAGGCAGCTGCGTGCCGTCGTTGAAGTTGACCGTGATGCGCGACGCGCCCTCGACGACGTGATTGTTCGTGACGATGATGCCGTCGCTCGACCAGACGAAGCCGGAGCCGAGGGACTGCGAGGTGTACGTGCGGTCGCCGCCGCCGAAGATGCCGAACGGATCAAAGAACGGGTCCGCCTGCCGCTGCCGGATCGTCGCTTCGGTCTGAATGTTCACGACGGCGGGCAGGACGTTGTGCGCCACGACGACGACGGGCGTCCTGCGCGCGGCGCTGACGGTCGCCGGAATCGCCGGCGCGGACTGCCGCGGCTGGCGCGGATCGGTGGTCTGCGATTCTGCTACCGGTTTGCAGGCAACGCTGATTCCGAAGAGAACGATGAAAACGCGGAGATGCTTCATGGTCGTGTCATTTACACTCATTCCACATGCGCCTCAAGTTGATTTACAACCCGGCGGCCGGCCGTGGCCGGACGAAACGCCACGTCCACGAGACCGAAGAACAGCTCCGCTCCCTCGGAGCAGACGTCGACAGCCACGCCAGCACGAGTCCGGAGGATTTGACGCGCGCGGCCGCGGAGGGTTCCCGCGGACCGTACGATCGCGTTGTCGTATGTGGCGGCGACGGGACGCTCAATCTGGCTGTGCGCGACTTCGATCTGGAGCGAGCGGTCCTCGCGTTGATTCCTCAAGGCTCCGGCAATGACTTCGCCAAGGTCCTCGGCATCCCGCTCGATGTTCGCGCGGCGTGCGAGGTGGCCGTGCGGGGGACGCCACGCGCGGTCGACGTTGCAACGGCCAACAGCGTGCGCTATGTCGGCGTGGCGGGAATCGGCTTCGATTCGGAAGTGGCGCGGTACGCCAACGACAACGTGACGATTCTTCGCGGATCGGCGGTGTATCTCTACTCGATCCTGCGGATCCTTCCGAGATTTCGGCCGCGCGCCGTCCGCATCAACGGGCGCGACGAGACGATCATGTTCGCGGTATTCGCGAACTCGCGGCAGTACGGCGGAGGAATTCGCATCGCGCCCGGAGCGAGGATCGACGACGGACAGCTCGACGCCTGCATCGTCCATCGCACGTCGCGCATGCAGCTTCTGATCACGCTGCCGCTGGCGTACAACGGCGGCCATGTGCGCAAGCCGTTCGTGGAGACGCGACAGGGAACGGAGTTTCGCGTGGAGTCCGACCTGCCGATGGATGTCTTCGCCGACGGTGAAGCGCTGACGACGACGCCGGTGACGTTTCAAGTTGCCGGGCAGAAGCTGAGAATTTGCGCGCCTGGGTAAACCCCTCACCCGGCCGTCGGCCACCCTCGCCCCGCTCGCGGGGCGAGGGCCTACTAAGTGCGCGAAGCGGAGTTTTGTAGCCCTTCTCCCCGCGTGCGGGGAGAAGGTGCGCGAAGCGCGGATGAGGGGATTGGGATTCGACTTACTCCACCAGAATGATGCCGCCGCGCTCCGGCTTCGTCGGCGCGCTCGCCGTCACGCCGGTATCGATGCCGCGCGAAAGGAACAGATCGGTATCGGCCTTCCCATCCGGTGTGAATCCGATCACGAGATAACGCGAGGGTTGCGGCAGGTACTTGTACGCATTGCCCCACGGATCATGCAGCAGCGACGCCGACACGTAGTAGGGCGTGAGATCCTGGAGCCTCGACGGCAGCCGGCCGTTGACGATGTTGAATTTCTCGATTGCCTCTCCAACGGTGTGCAGCCGCTCCATTGAGATCGCCTTCTGCGCCTCGGTCGGCGCCGAGCCGCGCGGAACGCCGGGAGCGAGCGGATGCAGGGAGTTCAGCGGATTCTTGAATGAGGTGGCAAAGGAAATGATCGCCACGATTGCCAGGACCGCGACGAGCGGCAGAGGCACGGGCGTCTCCGCGACTTCGACGTCGTCGAGGGGAGTCTGTTCCGGCACGGCGGCCGCCGCCTGCCCGCGCACCTCTTCGATGAGATCGCGCGTCAGCAGCTCGTAGAGACCTTTGTTCGTATCGAACTCGGACAGCCGGCTCATCTCTACGATGTCGCCGACGGTGTGCTGCTCATT
>JBBRMQ010000049.1:0-21428 GCA_038230775.1 Thermoanaerobaculia bacterium | reverse complement strand
CGTGACGGGCGGCATCCCGGTTCAGTACCGGTTGACCATCCACAATACGACGATGACTCCGCTCCAGCTCAAGCGCATCGATCTCGTTTCTCAAGGCGACGGCGCGTACAACCTGCAACCGATGTCGCAGGCTTACGATCAGGTGATCGACGTCGGTGCGACGCTGGCCTTTGAGATGTGGGGACAGGCCAACGTGCAGTACTCGACGATCAGCGGTGCGAATGGGCCGGTTACGATTCGCGCGATCGCCCAGTTCGATTCAGCAGCGGGCAGGTTCCAGACGGTCGTGGTGCAGCAGGTGCATCCGAACGGGACGGAGTAGATCTACTGTAGCCGGTTGCCGGTCTTCTCATGTCATCCCGAGCGTAGCGAGGGACCGGTGTGGGTGGGCGGTTCGACGAGCCACCCGACCCACACCGGTCCCTCGCTACGCTCGGGATGACAACGCTCTCAACCGGCAACTGGTCACAAACTCTCTCAACCGTCAACCGTCAACCGTCAACGGTCAACGCGGCGCCAGGCGCGGGACTTGCCGCTTCCGGCTCGTACGCCAGATTCGGCGACAGCCACCGTTCGATCTCGTGCAGCGCCATCCCTTTTCGGGCTGCGTAGTCGGCGGCCTGATCGCGGCCGATCTTTCCGACCGAGAAGTATCGCGACTCCGGGTGCGCGAAATACAGGCCGCTGACCGAGGCCGCCGGCATCATCGCGAAGTTCTCGGTGAGATGAATGCCCGCCGCTTCCGCGCCTAACAATTCGAAGAGCGTGCGTTTCTCGGTGTGGTCCGGTGATGCGGGATAGCCCGCGGCGGGCCGGATTCCGCGATACTTCTCGCCGATCAGCTGGTCCGCCGTAAGCGTCTCGTCCGGCGCGTACCACTCGTGTCGCACCCGTTGGTGCAGCATTTCAGCGAGGGCTTCGGCGAGGCGGTCGGCGAGCGCCTTGGTCATGATCGAGTTGTAGTCGTCGTGATCCTTTTCGAATTTCGCGGCCAGCTCCTGGACGCCGATCCCTGCCGTCACCGCGAAGCCGCCGACGTAATCGACGGTGCCTTTCGGCGCGACGAAGTCGGCCAGGGCGAGATTCTGCGCCGTGTTGGTCTCCTGCTGCTGCCGGAGCGTGTGCAGTCGCGCAAAAGGCGTCCCGTCGCGCAGCAGCTCGATGTCGTCGCCCGAGGAGTTTGCCGTCCAGAAGCCGTAAACCGCGCGCGCCGTGAGTAGCCGCTTGTCGATGATCTCCTGCAGGAGTTTGCGCGCGTCGTCGTACAACTCCTTCGCGCGCGGCTCATCGAGGATCCGCGGATACCGGCCGCGCAGCTCCCACGTCTGAAAGAACGGCGTCCAGTCGATGAGCGGCTCGATCGAGGCGAGCGGTACGTCGTTCAGCACCCGCGCGCCGATGAACGGCGGAGCGGGCACCGGTTCGTAGGCGAGCACCGGCTTACGGCCGCGTGCCGCGGAGAGCGGCAGGATCGTGCGGTCCATCTGACGCGCCGCCTGTTCGCGGCGCAGCTTCGCGTATTCGTCACGCGTGGTCTGTTCGAACGAGGCGCGCTTCTCGCCTAACAACGCGCTCACCACGCCGACGCAGCGCGACGCGTCGAGCACGTGCGTGGTAGCACCCGAATACTTCGGCGCGATCTTTACCGCCGTGTGCAGCTTCGACGTCGTCGCGCCGCCGATCAGCAGCGGTTTGACGAACTTGCGGCGCTCCATCTCCTGCGACACGTGCACCATCTCGTCGAGCGATGGCGTGATGAGTCCCGAGAGGCCGATGACGTCGACCTTCTCCGCGATCGCGGTGTCGAGAATTTTTTCCGCGGACACCATGACGCCGAGGTCCAGGACTTCGTAGTTGTTGCAGCCGAGGACCACGCCGACGATGTTCTTGCCGATGTCGTGGACGTCGCCCTTCACGGTGGCCAGCAGCACTTTCGCGCGCGCTGACACATCGCCGCTCTTCGCCTTTTCCGCTTCCATGAACGGCAGCAGATAAGCGACAGCCTTCTTCATCACGCGCGCGCTCTTGACGACCTGCGGCAGAAACATCTTGCCGGCGCCGAAGAGGTTGCCGACGATGTTCATGCCGTCCATCAGCGGGCCTTCGATGATCGTGAGCGCGGTCGGATACTCCCTCCGCGCCTCGTCGAGATCCGTCTCCAGATGATCGATGATGCCCTTGACGAGCGCGTGTGACAGCCGCTCCTGCACGGTGCCGTGGCGCCACGCTTCTTGTTCCTTCGCAGTGGCGACGCCAGAGCCCTTTACCGAATCGGCGAACGCGAGCAGCCGCTCGGTGGCATCGGGACGGTGATTGAGCAGCACGTCCTCGACAAGTGCGAGCAGGTCCTTCGGGATGTCTTCGTAGATCGCGAGCTGGCCGGCGTTCACGATGCCCATCGTCAGGCCGGCACGAATCGCGTGATAGAGAAACGCGGCGTGCATCGACTCGCGCACAACCTTGTTGCCGCGGAACGAGAAGGAGACGTTGCTCACCCCGCCCGAGGAGCTGGCGAGAGGGAACTTCTCGTGCAGCCGGCGAACGGCTTCGATGAACGCCACGCCGTAGCCGTTGTGCTCCTCGATGCCGGTGGCGACGGTGAGGACGTTCGGATCGAAGATGATGTCGGTCGGATCGAACCCGATCTCTTCGACGAGGATGCGATACGCGCGGGTTGCGATCTCCACCTTCCGCTCGATCGAGTCCGCCTGCCCCTTCTCATCGAAGGCCATGACGACGACGGCGGCACCGTAGCGGCGGACGAGGCGCGCCTGCTCGCGGAACTTGTCTTCGCCTTCCTTGAGCGAGATCGAGTTGACGACCGATTTTCCCTGCGTGCACTTCAGTCCCGCCTCGATGACCGACCATTTCGAGGAGTCGATCATGATCGGAATGCGCGCGATCTCCGGCTCCGACGCGACCAGGTGCAGAAACTCCGTCATTACTTTCTCGGAGTCGAGCAGTCCCTCGTCCATGTTCACGTCGAGGATGTTGGCGCCGCCTGACACCTGCTGGCGCGCGACCTTCAGCGCGCCTTCGAGGTCGCCCGACTTCACGAGCTGTGCGAACTTCGGCGAGCCGGTGACGTTGGTGCGCTCGCCGACGACGATGAAATTCGATTCGGGAGTCACCGTGAGGGGCTCGAGGCCGCTCAGTCGCAGGTGCTTGTCGAGCGGCTTCGGCACGCGCGGCGGCAGATCCCGCACGACAGCGGCGATGGCGCGAATGTGATCGGGCGTCGTGCCGCAGCAGCCTCCGACAATGTTCAGCCAGTTGTTCTCGGCGAAGTCGCGCAGCAGCGCGGACATCGAGCCGGGAGTCTCGTCGTACTCGCCGAGCGCATTCGGCAGGCCGGCGTTCGGATAGCACGAGATGAAGACCGGCGCGATCCGCGCCAGCTCCTCGATGTGTGGGCGCATCTCCTTCGCGCCTAACGCGCAGTTGATGCCGACGCTGACCATGGGCGCGTGCGAGATCGAGTTCCAGCACGCCTCGACGGTCTGGCCGGAGAGCGTGCGACCGGAGGCGTCGGTGATGGTGATGGAGACCATGACGGGAATCCGCACGCCGCGATCGGCGAAGTACTTCTCGATCGCGAAGAGCGCGGCCTTCAGGTTCAGCGTGTCGAACGTCGTCTCCGGCAGAAGGATGTCGACTCCGCCGTCGACCAGGCCGCGCACCTGTTCGTAGTAGGCGGCGACCAGCTCGTCGAAGGTCACGGCGCGAAACGCGGCGTTGTTGACGTCGGGCGACATCGACGCGGTGCGGTTGGTCGGCCCGAGGGCTCCCGCGACGAACCGCGGACGATCGGAGGTCGAGAACGCGTCGACAGCCCGACGCGCGATGCGAGCCGCCGCGAGGTTGATGTCGTAGACGAACGACTCCAGTCCGTAATCGGCCATCGAGATCGCCTGCGCGTTGAACGTGTTGGTCTCGATGATGTCGGCGCCGGCATCGAGATACTCGCGATGGATGCCCTCGATGACGTCGGGCTTCGTGAGGCACAGGACGTCGGCGGCGCCTTTCAGATCGCGCGGATGGGCGGCGAATTGCGCTCCGCGGTAGCCCGCTTCGTCCAGCCTGTGGCGCTGGATCATGGTGCCCATCGCACCGTCGATGATGAGGATGCGCTGCGTGAGTGCTTCGATCAGTTTCTGCATGAAATAGAGAACCCCGCCGGAATGTGCGGGGCCGTCGCAAGTTGCGAACTCATGCCGGCTCTTTAGCTTTTTTTAACCTGGTTGCAAGCGGCCCCTCAAATCACTCCAGGTGACGGTCACTGTAAGGCAGCGTTCGCGGGGTTGTCAAACGGCCGCAGTCGCGGAATCCAGCGCCGGACATGGCGACAGTACTTCTCGTAATCCGCCCCAAAACTCTGCCGCAACGCAGGCTCTTCGTACCCCATCACCAACAAAGCCACCAGCACCGCGCCGCAGGCAGCCGTGATCAGCATCAGGCGCACGAGGTGAGGAAAGACCATCGCCTCCCCCAACAGAATCAAGGCCATCCCCTCGTACATCGGGTTGCGCACGAAGCGATACGGCCCGCGGATCACCAGCCGCTTCGGTGGATCGAGCGGAAAGGGCGTGCCTCTCCCCACCCAGGCGAAGACGGAAAAGCAGGGGATGATGATCGCGGCGCCCGCCGCCACCACCACCCATCCCAGCGGCCGCGGGTCCTCGAAGGCGGCGGCGCCCACCACCCAGCGCGGAAGGAAGTAGGTCCAGAGGGCCACGAACACTGGACCGATCACTGCGGTCCGCAGGGCGGCGAAGATCCGTGACGGCATGCGTTCCTCAAGGGTCGCGGAGAGGGAGGCCCGGTTTCGGATGGGCGCGCGCCCGGTCCTTCGTCCAGCCGCATCATAGTGCCGGAGTGGCCGCGGAGCGCTTTTTTGTTATCTTCCAACGATGCCCACGCTGTCCGAGACGCCCGTTGCCCATACCGACCCGGTGAACGCACGCATCCTGTCGATCTCCGAAGATCGGATCGCCGGTTTCGTGCGCGACCCGATCGGGGAGATCGCCGAGCGTTCGGGGGTGGAACTGGAGACGGTTCTGGAGCGGCTGGCGGCCATGCTCCGCGGGGGAACGATCCGCAGGATCCGGCAGACGCTGATGGCGACCAATCTGGCGGAAGGGGCGCTGGTGGCGTGGCAGTTTCCGGCCGATAAGCTGGAGTCCGCATTCGACTTCATGTTCCAGCAGGATCCGTTCTCCGGTCACGTGGTGACGCGTTCGACCGACGCCGCATCCCCCGGGTCGAACTACCGACTCTGGACCACGGTGAAGGTGCCGCAGGGTTTCTCGATCGCGAAGCATTGCGGAGTGTTAGGCCGCCTGACCGGCGCCGAACACTTCCGCGTCATGCCCGCGAACCGCATCTTCGCCCTCGGCGTCGGGCATGTGCGGCGAAAAGAGATCGCCCCGGGAAGCAAGTCCGAGGAGCTCGCGGTGGCGAAAGATACGGAGAAGGTGGAGCTCACCGACGCCGAGTGGCAGGTCCTCACCGCCCTCAAGCGGGAGTTCACCGCTGAGGAGTTGATGCGCGACCTCTGGCGTGCGCGGGCGGCCGAAGCGGGTGTGCCGCTCGACGAATTCTTCCGCGTCGCCGAGGATTTGAACCGGCGCGGCGTGATCGGCAGGTTCTCCACGTTTCTCGAGCACGTGAAGCCGCTGGCGACCGGCGAGCGCGTCACGCGATTCAACGCGCTGTTCCATTGGGCCGTGCCGCGCGGACGCGAGATCGAGGCTGGGCGAGAGATCGGACGCTTCCACATCCTCACGCATTGCTACTGGCGCGAAGGTGGCCCGGAGTTTCACGACGTCAACATCATGGCCGTCGCACACGGGACCGAGAAGCCGCTGGTGCTCGAGCACAAGCGCGCGATCGATGTGTACCTGGAATCGATCGGCATTCCGGTGTCCTACACCAATGTGTTCTGGGGCGGCCGCAGCGAGATCAAGCCGTCGGAGATCTCGCCGATCGCGTACCGCCAGTGGTGTGCGAGCGTCGGGGTCGATCCGGAGACGATGCGCGGGTGACGTCCGGCGCGCACTCCCGTTTCTCACACCCCGCAGTTCTCGCCGCCATCCTCGCTCTTCTCGCCGTGATCGCGCTTGCGCAATCGTGGAATCGCTGGCTTGACCCGATCATCGATACCGGGCGCGATCTCTACGTCACGGATCAACTGACACACGGAACGAAGCTCTATCGCGACATCCGTTATCAATATCCTCCGCTGGTGCCTTACGCGATGGCGGGAATGACGGCGCTGATCGGCACGTCGCTCGCCGCGTTCACCGCGATCGGGATCGCACAGTCCATGGCCATCGCCCTTCTGCTCTGGGTGGCGCTGCAGAGAATCGCCGGGTTTGCGGCGGCGGCGCTCTTCGTGACACTCAGTCTCGCGGGTGCGTCGACCTGGGGCGCGAACTTTGTTTTCCCTTACGCGTACGCCGCGACGATCGGCATGCTCTTCTTCGTCGGTGCGCTCGCCGGCTTTGTGAAGGAGCGACACGGCGTGGCGATCGCGCTGCTCGTGGCGGCCTCGTGGTGCAAGATCGAGTACGCGTTCGGCGCGGCGCTCGTCGTCGCCGTGCTCACGATCGCGCGCCGGCTCCGAATCCCGATGGCGATTGGTTACGTGCTTGCCATGGTGACCTCAGCGGCCATCGCGGTCGCGTATTTCGGCCCTGCGCTGCGTGCGAACGTCTTTGCCCCCTCGCTGACGAAGGGCGCGATCGCCCAGCACTTCTTCCGCAATGTCTCGGGCTTTGCCGACTGGCCGCACACGCTGTCCTTCGCGCTGGCATCCGCGGCAGCGGTCGCGCTCATCGCGTGGCTGCTGAGAATCGAATCCAAGCTTGCCGTGCCCGCCATGATTCTTGCGGCCATTCTCTTCAACAGCGACGCGTTCTTCCGCGGCTGGGCCATTCTGCAGTTCGTCGCACTCCTCTTCGCGCTGCGCGAGCGTGATACGCCGATGATCTACTTCGCGATCTTCTCCATTGCGTCGACGACGCGTGTGGCGCTCAGCGTGTCGCCGCAGTGGTACGGCTTTGCCCTGGTGGTGCCGACCTTCGCGTTGACTGCGTATGTCTTCTTCGTCAGCCGCTTCCGCTCGATGTGGTGGCTGGCGATCATCGTCGCGATCTGCGGGCGCGATCTCTTCGAGCAGCATCAGCGCTGGGCGCTCAAGCAGTACCCGATCGTTTCCTCACGGGGAACGTTCTATGACGCGAATGCCGATCGCGCGCAGATCCTCAATGAGCTGATGCGGTCGGTGCATGGTCCGACGCTCAGCGTGATGCCGGAAGGCACCACGATCAACTACTTCACACGCTTGCCGACGCCGCTGACGTTTCACATGTTCACGCCGCCGGAGACGGCGGATCCGTCCGTCGAGCGCGCGGTACTGATGGAGCTGAAGTCACGCCGTCCGGTGGAAATCGTCGTCGTCAGCCGCGATGTCTCCGAGTACGGCTTCCGCGGTTTCGGAGTCGATTACGATCGCGAGATCTTCGCCTATGCCCTCCAGAACTATCGCGTGGAACGCTCGTGGGCGTTGCCCCGCTTTCACGCCGTTCTTCTGCGTGGGAGGTAAGGCTTACTTCAGCTGCGCGTTTCTCTTGTGCAGGAGCCGGAGCTCGGTTCGATAGCGCGTCTCAGTTGGCGCCAGCCGCACCGCGGTCCGGTAGTACTCGTCCGCCGCGTGCAGGTCGCCGAGCGCCTCACTCAACGCGCCGAGGTCGTAGTGCAATGGCGCCGAATTGTGGTGGCGTGCGAGCGCGACTTCCCAGATCGCGCGCGCGTCGGTCAGGCGCTCCGAGTTGATCATCGCCATCGCGTTATCGAATTCCGGCGCGCGCTCGTCCAGCTCGATCGCCTCGCGCTGTACGCGCGGCGCGATCGACTCGGCCGCCGCGATCGCCGCGAAGTGCGCGGCCTGCTCATAGGCAATCTCGCGTTCATCCGAAGTCAGAGCCGCGGCGCGCGGTGAGGTCCCATCGCCGTGCGTCATGAACGTCACGAGCTGTTTGCCGTCCGGTTTTCTCACGTCGATCTTTGCGCTGCAGACCGCATCGAGCCATTGCACTTTCGTGCGCACCCGCTCGCCGTTCGGCGCCGTGTCGCCGACTTCACCATTGCGTTCCGCCCCGGCACACGAGAAGAGGCTGACGCCGACGTACACGTCCGCTGGATGCTCGCGCCGCAGAGCGCGGAGTGAAGCCTCGCTGAAGCCGCGAAGGTGCTGGTTGTTATCCACCGCGTTCTCCACCCGCAGCGTTCCCCCCCGGCTGGCGAACTCCACGAAGTCGTCGACGAACAGCGTCACGTTCTGGTTGTCGCCGATCGCGTAGACGACGGTGACCTTCTCGGCGTTGAGGTCGTGCGCCGGCCGGATCGTCCGCACGAACGTCACACGTGCGGGCGCCGCGGACAGCGCTGGCGCCAACGCTGCCGCGAACATCACGGCGAAGATTCGGGTGCGGGACATGCGGAACGGCGATTCTACTAAAAGCGGCCTGCGGCCCGCTCCTTCGGCGGCAGGACCTCGAGACACGTCGTCCACCAGCCGGTCTCGATCGTCTCGATGAACTCATCCGGCAGATGCTCGGAGCGCATCTCCCTTGCGAGCGCCGCGTGGTCGTATTCGATCGGAACGAATTCGACGGAAACGATGCTGCCGATCGTCAGCATCGTGTACCAGACGTTCGTACGACCGTCGTTGGCAGGCCGTCCGATGACGCCGGCGTTGATCACGTGTCGCCGCGGCGTGAGCTCCTTGTGCCAGTGCAGTCCGCTGTGCGTGCAGACGATCACGTCGGCCTGATGCTCGTCGCAGAGCCGATGCAGAAATGCGTCGGGCGACGTTGACCGCCACAGGAATTCGTTGATCTTGCGCGGCGAGCCATGAGACAGCAGCACTCGAAGTCCGCCGGCATCGAACCGGATGTTCTTCGGCAACGTGCCCATCCATCGCTTCAAATCGTCGGAGGTGTTCGCCGCCGTGTAGTCGTAGGAGAGCTGCGCGTACTCGTTGTCGCGCGGATCGGTGTAGCCGCAGTTGCAGTCCGTGGCGCCGCTCGACAGCGATTCCTCGTAGTTGCCCTGGATGCCCGGGATGCCGCGCTCGATCAGCAGCTCGGGAACGCGATCGGGATGCGGACCGAAGGCGCCGAGGTCGCCGAGGAACCAGGTGGCGTCGGGGGAGCGGCGGCCGATGTCGTCCAGCGTCGCGACCAGCGCGTGATAGTTCGAGTAGATGCCCCCGATGAGCGCGATGCGTGTCACGTCCGGCATGAGACTCCGTCCACCCAGCACGTGTGACACGCGCCGTACTTCAGCGGAAACGGGCGCAACGTCTCAGCGATCGAGTCCCCCATACGCGCTTCGGGCTGTTCGATCAGAATCGGGCAGACGTACACGCCTTTGCTCGTCACCATCCGACACGAGGAACACTGCAACACCTCGGCATCGCTCTCCGGGAGCTCGGCCAGGCGTTCCCACGATTCGTACGCGCGAGACCGGCTTTCTTCGGCGCCGATGTGAAAGAGCGCCAGGACCTTCAGCCGTGGTTTCGTAAAACCGAACGAGCGAATGAGATCGAGAAAACGCGCCCTTCCCTCATTCGTTCCAACGCCTTCTGCCGCTTCCGTCACCGTTAGAACCGGGTTGATGCCGGTGTCTGCGAGATTGCGGAGACCGATCATCACTCGATCCCACACGCCGGCCCCGCGGATCGCGTCATGCGATTCGCGATCGAAGCCGTCGAGGCTGACGCGGATGTCGAGCGAGTACTCACTGGAGTCCGCGAGCTCTCGCAGCCGTGCGCACACTTCACGGCGGAGCAGCATCCCGTTGGTGAGCACAGTGGCCGGACCCTGCTTCAACGTGGCCTCGAGGATGGGGAGCATGTCGCGGTTCATGAAGGGCTCGCCGCCGGTGAAGTAGTACTCGCGGACGCCTAACGCGCTCGCCTCCGTCAGGCGTTGCCGCACTTCGTCGAGGGACAGCATCTCGTGCGAGTGATTCTTCGGCGAGCACGAGATGAAGCAGTGCGTACACTCGATGTTGCAGACGGTTCCGGCGACCTGGAACCAGAGCGTGTCCAGCGCTCGCATGGGAACGAATGGCGTCATGAGATCGAGTCCAGGATCGTGTCGAGTTGTTGAAAGCCCGTCTGCAGCAGGAACGTGCGGCTGCGGCCGTAGGCCCGGGCACCGACGAAGAAGTAATTCGGCTCTCCTGAGGCAAGGTCGTCGGCAGACACGCGGGGAGTGGTGAGGCAATCGGTGATGTTCGAGATCGCACGATACAACCGTGCGCCGCCCTCGTTGACCGGCGAGATCTCCAGCGCAAGCTCGCTCGTGAAGTCCGATGAAGGTCGGTAGCCGGTGAGCGCGACGATCGCATCGGCTTGAACCGTGCGGCCGCCGCTCAACGTGATGTCGACATGCCCATTGCTGCGCACCACACGCTCGATCATCGCGCGACGCTCGACGCGGATCTGCGAGGCGGCATCATTGGCGACGGAGACGACGCGCTGACGCTCCGGCAGCGGATCATTTGCAATCTCCTCACACGGCTTCTGCTTCGGCGTGCGGACCGCCCACGTGATGTCCGCGCCGCGCTCGCGCAGCATCGCGAGCGCGTTGGCGGCCGAATGCCCGTGGCCGACGAGAAGGACGCGCATGCCGCTGAAGTGGCCCGTCGCGACTTCGCCGAGAGTGCGAATTGCCCGACCGTGCGATGCGCCGCGCGCCGTGTAGGGCAGAGGAATGGCGGAGCTGCCGGTCGCATCGAGAATCACGTCGCCCTCGATGATGTCGTCGTCGCTGGTCAGAATGTGGAACGGCTTTTCCGCGCGGAGCGGATGGCCGGCGTAGTCGACGCGGGTCAGTCCTCGCCGGCTGATGGCCACCACGCGCGTGTTTGTTCGCAGCCGGCTGCGAAGCGGATCGCGCCGCACGATCGGAACGAGCACGCGATCCGCGTACTCGGGTCCGGTCAGCAGCGCGTCATCCTGTGGCAGGGCGGCGGCATCGCGCATGTCGCGAGTGACGTTCATCGCCAGCGGCGTGAAGAATCGCGTCGGACCCCAGGTGCGCAGCGACGCGCCGACTTCCCCTGCTTCGAGGACAGTCGTTTCATGTCCGCGCCGGATTGCACCAAGCGCAGCCGCGATGCCCACCGGCCCCGCGCCGATGACGACGACGCGCCGCATCAGTCCTTCCGCGCGACGGTGTTGCAGGCCTGGACCCAGTGCGCGAGCGTGCCGCCGCCGCGAATCACCGCGGCTACATTCACCGCCTCGGCCATCTCCTCAGGCGAGATGCCGCCGTCCGTGCAGGCGGATGCGTACGAGTCGATGCAGTAAGGCTCCTGAATCGCGAACGCCACCGCGAGGGCGATGAGCTTCTTCGTCTTTTCGTCCAGTGCACCTTTCTCCATCGTGGTCGAGTACCACTGGAGGAAGAGGTCGAACAACTTGGGATTGGTCTTCGAGATTTCTCCGAAGCGCGCGAGGTCTTCGGACATGTAGTAACTCGGCATTGCGAGGTTCTCCCTGTCGTGAGCTGATGGCGGTCCAGGCGAATGTGGCTCAAGCAAGCGGAGGGGCTCGCGCAGGGAGCGAGAAACTCGCGGCGTGCAGAGTCGCCAAACCGGGAGAAGCGGCTGCGCCATCGATCAATGCCGAGAGCAGGCTGCGGAACGGCCGCCAGATCGATTCGCTGCGCGCGGACACGAGGCGCACGACCGAGTCGATGTCGGATGCAGTTCCGAGGCGAACCACACGCTCGAAGTGACGGAAACATCGTGCAGCAATCGAGCGGTCATCGATCGCGAATGAGCGCAGAAGCTCGATGGGCGCTTCGCGGAAGCCGATGACGTTCACACCACCGTCACGCGCGCTGGCGACCACCGCGTCGAAGTCGCCGCATTCGAGCGCTTCGAATGCCTCGTCGAGATCGGGTGGCGGTGCGTCGATTCCGGCGATCAGGACGCAGGAGAACTCGCTGACGGCGAGCGCGGCATGGGCGAGGCGGTCGCCGAACGTAACGCCCGTCTGATCAACGTAATGGCGGGGAATGCGCGCGGCGATCGTTGAGAGCCGTTGTCGCGCCGATGGCTTGCACGCGATGACGGGGACCGCACCGGCCGTTTCCGCGGCGCGCAACCACGAAGCGATCAACGCCTCGAAGAGCGTCGCTGCCCGCGCGCTCAGTCCCTTCGCACGCGCCTCAGCTTCGGGCGTTCGCGCGAAGAGAACGACGGCGCGCCGGGTCATCGATCCCAGAGTCTACACCGTGGACGACGGGTAGAATGCCGCGCGCATGCGCCTCAACGTAACGAGTGAGATCGGCAAGCTCAAGAGCGTCCTCGTGCATCTGCCGGGCCGCGAGATCGACATCATGGTGCCGCCGATGATGAATCAGCTGCTCTTCGACGACATCCTCTACGGCCAGGTTGCCCGCGAGGAGCATCGCCGGTTCCAGCAGGTCATCCGCTTCGTCGCCACAGAGGTGTTCGACATTCAGGATCTGCTGGAGGAGACGTTCGCGGAAGAGGAGACGAAGCACGAGATCGTTCGCGATTTCTCGAAACGCAACAAGCTCAATCGCCGGCTCACCGCGTGGCTGCAGGAGCAGACGCCGGCGGCTCTGGCGGAGGTGCTGATCGGCGGGATTCCGAGCGAGAAGGAAACCTCGGGCGATCTCCCGCGATTCGATCTGCTCCCGGTTCCAAATTTCTTCTTCATGCGCGACCCGCAGGTGGTCCTCGGTCCCGGCGTCGTACTGTGCGGCATGGCCACGCAGGCGCGCCGGCGAGAGTCGCTGCTGTCGAAGTACGTCTTCCGCCACCACCCGAACTTCGGCGAGCCGATGCCATTCCTCGTCGACTTCATGGCCGGCGATACGCCCGAACGTCCGGTGTCCCGCAACGTTCCGACGCTGGAAGGCGGCGACGTTCTCGTCGCGCGCCGCGACCTCATCCTGGTCGGTCTTTCGGAGCGCACCAATCTCGCCGGTGTGCGCGAGCTCGCTCGATCGCTGAAAGAAGCCGGCGCCGGGGTCAAGACGATGATCGTCGTCGAGCTGCCGCGCCAGCGGTCGTTTATGCATCTCGACACGGTGTTCACTTTTACCAGCGCCGGCGAGTGCCTCATTTATCCGCCCGTGATTCTGCCGGGCGGCGATCAGGCCGCGCGCGTTACGACGATCGACCTCACGCAGAAGGGCATCCGCTTCGTCGAGCAGAAATCACTCCTCGCGGCGCTGCGTCGAAAGGGTATCGACCTCGAGCCGATCCACTGCGGCGGACGCAAGGCGATCGACCAGCAGCGCGAGCAATGGACCGACGGCGCGAATGCCTTCACGCTCGCGCCCGGAATCGTCATGTTGTACGAGCGCAACGTGCGCACCGCGGAAGAGCTCGCGAAGCACGGCTACGAAGTGGTGTACGAAGATGATCTTCTGTTAGGCCGGACCGAGCTCGAGACGTGGAGTGACAAGAAGTACGCGATCCAACTTCAGGGTCACGAGCTGTCCAGGGCGCGCGGCGGCCCGCGCTGCATGACCATGCCGCTCGTCCGCGAGGATCTGTGAGCGGGCGCCTCGCCGTCGTCGCGTTCGGTGGGAACGCGCTGCTGCGTCCCGAGGACCGCGGCACGCAGGAAGAGCAGATCGCTCGAGCCAAGCAGGCCGCGCGCTGGCTGGCGGAGATCGTTCGCTTCGGATCGAAACTCGTCGTCGTGCACGGCAACGGGCCGCAGGTCGGCAACATCCTCGTGCAGGCCGAGGAGGCGTCGACGAAGATTCCGCCGCAGTCGCTCGATGTGGCGGTCGCGCAGACGGAAGGCTCGATGGGATTCCTGCTGCAGATCGCAATTCGCAACCGGCTGGAGAGCATCGGTCACGGAAGCGCCGACGTCGCGACCGTCCTGACCGAGGTGGAGGTGGATGCGAACGATCCGGCGTTCAAACGTCCGACGAAACCGATTGGACCGTTCTTCACCCGCTACCGCGCCGAGGCCCTCGAACGCGACCTCGGCTGGACCATGCGTGAAGACGCCGGTCGCGGATGGCGGCACGTGGTGGCGTCGCCGAAGCCCCTTCGCATCATGAACGTCGAAACGATCGTGCACATGCTGGAGGCGGCGGAGGTGGTGATCGCTGCCGGCGGCGGCGGCATTCCGGTGGTGAAAGGCCGCGATGGGCAATGGCGCGGCATCGAAGCGGTGATCGACAAGGACTATGCGTCCTCGCTTCTCGCTTGCGAGCTGAAGGCGGACCTCTTCATCATCCTCACCGGCGTGGCGAAGGTGTCGCTCGATTTCGGGAAGCCGTCGCAGCGTGACGTCGACCAACTGACTGTTACCGAGGCAGAAAAATACATGCGCGAGGGGCAGTTTCCGGCGGGCTCCATGGGGCCGAAGATCGACGCTGCCGTGCAATTCGTGAAGCGGTGCGGAAAAGAAGTGTTGATCACGGACGTCGAACATCTTCGCGAGGCGCTCGACGGCAAGAGCGGCACGCGGATCGTGAACGCTTCTGTGTGAGGACCGGCTTCAGCCGGTCACTGTTCATTGCGAATCGTGACCGGCTGAAGCCGGTCCTCACACAGAAGCACCACACGTTCCGCATTTGCAGAACGCGCGCAGCCGGTCGTACGTCCAGATGCCGTAGGTATGCTGGTCGGCCCAGTTCGGTTGCAGGGCGTAGTTGCCGATGGACGACACGCTCTGCAACTGAAAGGACGCGTCGGTGTAGCGTGGCTTCGGGCCCATCGCGAGGCGGCCGAAGAGATCGGGCTCGCCGGAGCAGCCGGCGCACGGGCAGCCGCGGCGGAGGTCTTCGAGCGAATAGTATGATTCGTGGCCGTCGTCCCAGACGACGACGAGCTCATTTCCCAACACCTGATTCGAAACGGGGCGCATGCCAACTTCTCTTGCAGTTTATCCCGATGGGTCGCGCAGCGACGCAGAGGGATCTTCGGTGCAGCGGCGCTGCGTCGTCAGCGATTCGCGAGTCGGCGCCGAAGATGCCTCGCTGCGCTCGGCATAAACTGGGAACGACGCATGCCGACTTACAAACTCACGATCGAGTACGAGGGAACTCGCTACTCAGGTTGGCAGGCGCAGGGTAACACGCCGAAAACGATCCAGGGACGGCTGCTCCGCGCCGCGACAGACGTGTTCGGCGAGGCCGACATCGGCGGCGCGGGCCGCACCGACGCCGGCGTGCACGCCGTGGGACAGGTCGCGCATCTCCGCGTCCACAAAGCCGTCGATCCGCACCTGATTGCGCGCAAGCTGAACGACCTTCTTCCGCATGACATCAACATTCTCGATGCTGTTCGTGCGGGCGATCGCTTTCACGCGCGGCATGACGCGACTTCACGCGTGTACCTCTATCAGATCGCGACGCGACGTACGGCGTTCGCCAAGCCGTTCGTGTGGTGGATCAAGGATTCGCTCAACGCCGAGCGCATGGGCGAGGCCGCCGCGCAGTTCGTCGGACGCCATGACTTCACCGCCTTCAGCGACAAACGCCTGAAGGAAGAGGACTCGCGGATCGTCGTCGTGGAGTCGTCCGAGATCGTCGTCGACGGAGGCCTGATTCTCTTTCGCATCGCTGCCTCGCACTTTCTGTGGAAGATGGTGCGGAAGCTCGTCGCATTCCTGGCGGAAGTCGGCCGCGGAACCGTAAGCCCCGATTTCTCGAAGCAGGAGAACTTCCAGCCGACCGCGCCGCCGTCGGGACTGTTCCTCGAGGCGATCACGTACGACAAGAAGTTCGATCGCCCGATCGCGCCGATCGTTCCGGTGCGCCGATGAACGAGCGCGACATCATCGCCAGACTGCGCGAGCGCTTCCCGCGCATCGGCGACGACGCGGCGGTGATCGGAAACGATGTGATCACCACCGACATGCTCATCGAGGACGTCGACTTCACGCGGCACACACCGATGCGCTTCATCGCGCGGAAGAGTCTGGCGGTGAATCTTTCTGATCTCGCGGCAATGGGTGCGCGTCCGTCCTACGCGGTGGTGGCCCTCGGCATCCCGTCCGAAAACGACATCGACCCCTTCATGGATGCCATCGCGATCTCCGCCGTGCAGCATCAGATCGAGATCGTGGGCGGCGATCTGTCGCGGTCCGAAAAGATCGTCGTCTCGATCACCGCCGTCGGACGCGCCGAACGTCCGCTGCTGCGAAGCGGCGCGCGACCCGGTGATCGCCTCTACATCAGCCGCCCCCTCGGCGCCTCGGCCGTGGGGCTTGCGCTCATTCGACGATGGTCATCGATCGAACCGCCGGGAGATCTCGCGTTCGCGCAGCGCGAGTTTGCAGAATCGGCAATCCGGCGCCACATCGATCCGGAGCCGGAGCTCGAGCTCGGAATGGCGCTGGCGGCGATTCACGAGGTCACCGCATGCATCGACGTATCCGACGGTCTGTCCACCGACCTCCATCATCTGTGCGATGCGTCGAACGTCGGCGCAGATATCGAGCGCGAGCGCATTCCACTCTTCGGTGACCTGATGGCGAACGCCGCGGCTTTCGGCATCAATGTTCGCGATGTCGTTCTGCACGGCGGCGAAGAGTACGCGCTGCTCTTCACGTCATCGCTGCGCGAGTCGGAGCTCAGCACGCGATTGAAGCGTCCGGTGTACGCCATCGGTCGCATCGTCGCCGGACATGGCGTTCGCGTCGACGGCCAATCGCTCGAGGCCGAGGGGTGGGATCACTTCGCGTGATCCAGCGAGCGGACCACGATGTCATTCCGAGCGTAGCGAGGAACCGGTGTGGGTCGGGAGGCAAGTTCATCGCGCCACCCAACCCTCACCGGTCCCTCGCTACGCTCGGGATGACAAGGCTGGAGCTCGGGTGGTTCTACGGCCTTACCGCCTTACTCAAATCTCACTTCGCGTGTCGCGGAGCGAAATTCGACGCCACGGCGCACACGAACGCGCCGATGCCTAACGTGGTGCGCACCGCATGCGCGCGGCTCCAGTTGCGCGTCAGCGAATAGGAGCGGTCGCTCGGGTAGTCCGCCGCCGGCTGTGCTTCGAGCTCCTTGTTGATCGGCACCGTGACCATGATCGTCGTCGTGAGAACGCCGGCCAAGCCGACGGCCGTCGCCGTATCGAGGAGACGCTTCACCGGATGCACGCCGCGCGATCCGACCGCGAGCGTCACCGCCGTTCCCAGCGCCACCGGTCCGATCGCGTTGAAGTATGCGTTCAACAGCTCGGGCGGGCGTTCGTCATCCGGCAGTTCGTTGTGCCATCCCGGCACGAGCGCAGCCTCCCCGAAGCCGAGCGATCCGGCGAGCAGACCCGCGGTCGTGAGATTCACGAACCGCAGGAGGGCTTCCAGCGATGCGTTCATGGTTCTAAGTATGGCCCAAATCCTCAGGATTTGGGCTGCGCGTCAGGGACGCTACTTTCGAGCGTCTTGCAGTTGCTTCATCCGGGACGCGATGTCGCGGTAGGTGGTGTTCATCCCGTAGACCTCCATGAAGGCTTTCTGAGCGTTGTCGTTGTCGCCCACCTCCATGTACGCCGAGCCGAGGTCGTAGAGGAGCCCGACGTGTTCTTCTTCGGTGATCTCCGGGATGTCGAGGCCTTTGCGGTACCACTTGATCGCGAGCTGCGGCATGCCCTTCTCGAGGAAGCAGAGGCCGAGCATCGACGCGCACTCGACGGCGCGCTTGGGATCCTTCGACGCCAGCTGGAACTCGCCGATGGCCTCGTCGATGAGGCCCATCTCCTTGTACGCGATTCCCAGGTTGTAATGGGTGTCGTAATCCTCGGAGTCGAGCTGCTGTTCGACGCCCTTCTTGAATTCCTTGAAGATTTCTTCGAGCGACTGCTCCTCTTCCGACAGCGAGATCTGCTCGGTTTCTTCGGCCAGCTCCGACTCGAGCTCCGATGCGAGGTCGAAGAAGTCGTCCTCGTCCGCGAAGAGATTTTCTTCCTGCGCTGTGGTCAGTACTGGAGCAGGCGGCGGTGGAGTCGCGGCCTGGGCGGGCGGAGGAGGAGGAGGCGTCGGTTCGAAGTCTTCGTCGGGAAGCGCTGAGAGCAACTCGCTCGAGTCCTCGAACAGCATCTCCGGCTCGGGCTCAGCCACCGGTGGGGGTGGTGGTGGCGGGGGAGGCGGAGCAGCAGCGGCGGCCTTCGCCGCGTGTTTCGCCGCGGCCTTCTTCGTCGCCTCGGCGATGGCTTCCGATGCAGCGACGGCTGCCTCGAAACGCGCGCGCCGTTTCTGGATGTCCTTGCTGGTGGGAAACTCCGCTCGCAGCGTGTCGAGTTTCTCGCGCGCTTCGTCGAACATCTCCTGCTCGATGAAGAAATCGAGCTCGCCCAGGTCGTCGGCGCTCGGCTTGGCCGGTGCTGCCGGCGCAGCGGCGACCGGTTCGGGTTCCGGTTCGGGCTCGAAATCCGCCACGGCGTCGATCTCGGGCGCCGGCTCGGATTCCGCGACTCCCTCGGTTCCGAAGAACGGCTGGGCCTCCGGCTCGGGTGTTTCATCGAACGAGAGGGCCGGCTCTTCGGTGATGTCGAACGACAGTTCCGATTCGGCGGCTGCGGGTTCTTCCTCGATGGTCGGAAGCTCTTCCTCGATCGACGGGAGATCCATTTCGATTCCGGGAAGTTGAGGCTCGGACTCGAGCTCTTCCATCGACGTGTCGAAGGAGAGCGCGGTCTCGTCGGTCGGAAGAGGAAGGGCCTGTCCGTGGGACAGGAACTCGCTCTTCACGGCGTCGATGGCGGCTGTTTCTCCCTCCTCCTGGAGCAGGGAGACGTAGTGGATCGCGGCGTCGCGGGCGGCGTCGGTGTCGCCTTCATCGAGAAGAATCTTGTAGAGCTTCTCGTGAGCCGGAAGGTGGCGCGGAGCGCGCTCGATGACCGCGCGGAGATGTTCGGTCGCCTTCTCGGCGAGGCCGTACTTGGCGAAGACTTCCGCCTCGGTCAGGTGCTCGGTGATGAAGTCGAGATCGTCGTTCGCGGGCTCCAAATCCATGGACCGCGCGGGCTGAAACTCTTCCCTGCGCGGCGGCGGAGCCGCGGGCTCGGAGAGCGCGCCGAGGTCGAGGTCGGAGGGCTCGGAACTGTCGAAATCGAGCGACATCGCGGGCGATTCGTCGACTTCCATCGAGGGCAGCGCCTCTTCCACTTCCATCACCGGCGGCGGCGCGGCCTGGGACGGCGCTTCGCCACTCTGCTGCTTCACGAACTGCAGCTTGTTGCGATGCTGCGCGTTCTGTGGCTCGCGCTGGATGAGTTTCTCCAGAACGCCAGCGGCCTGCGGATACCTGCCGTTCGCGATGTGCGCCTCGGCCAGGCTGTTCATGGCGGCAAGGACGTTCGTCTCCTCGTTCAGACGGGAGTAGATGGCGACGAGCTTCTCGAGCGTCGGCGCGTGCGAGGTGTCGGCGCGAAGAACCTTGTTCATCGCCTCGACGGCGGCGGTGCGTTCGCCGCGGCCCAACGCGCGGTCCGCGACCGGCCCCAGCATCTCGAGCGCCTTGTCCGCGTTGCCCTGGCGAAGGTAGAGATCTGCCAGCGCTTCACGAGGCGCCGGTTCGCTCGGATCGGCGGCGATGGCGCGCTCCAGTCCGGACTTGGCCGAGGAGACGTCGCCCTTGGCCACGAGAATGCGCGACCAGGCGGCGAGAAGACGCGGGTTGTTCTGATTCGATGCCAGGGCGGTCTCGACGATCGCCTGCGCGTTGTTGAGATCCTTCGCGTCCAGCAGTGCGGCCACGAGTGATTCCACCAGCTCGACGTTCTTCGCGTCGATCTTGAGCGCCTTCTTGAAGACCTGAACCGCTTCATCGAGCATGCCCCGCTTGAGGAGCGCGCGTCCGACGCGGTCGTATTCTTTCAGCGCCTCGCCGGTCTGGTTGTTCTGAACGTAGAGGTCTGCGAGCTTGACGTGGACCTGGATGGCGTTCGGATCGAGCTCCGCGATCTTGCGGTAGATGGTCAGCGCGTTGCCGGGATCGCCGTGCTTGAGGTAGTAGTCGGCGAGAACCTGGTACTGACTCTTCGCTTCCATCGCCAGACCTTGTTTGGCGTAGAGGTCGGCGAGCTTCGCATAGACCTCGAGCTTCGACGGGTCGAGCTTGTTGATCTTCTTGTAGATGGCGATGGCTTTGAGGAAGAAGCCATCCTTGGAGTAGTGGTCCGCGATCTTGCCGAAGGTCTTGACCGCTTCGTCGGTGCGGTTGATGCGCACCCACAGATCGCCGATGCGATTCAGCGTGTTGACGTCGTTCGGATTGTCGTCGAGAAGATGCTCGTATTCCTTGATCGCGGGTTCAATCTTCCCCTTCGCGACCAGCTTCTCCGCATTCGCGATGATCTTATCCCGCTGAACCGCCATCGTCTCCGTCTCTAAACAGCAACATCGGCTCTTCCACGCCCTCGAACGACCTGCGGTGAATCGGAGTCGGGCCGTAAAGCTTCAGCGCAGACTGATGCCCTTCGGTCCCATACCCCCGATTGTGCCTGAAATCGTAGACGGGGTAGCGGTCATGATACGACTCCATCAACAGATCCCGATAGACCTTTGCTACGACCGACGCGGCGGCGATGGAGACGCTGCGCTTGTCTCCTTCGATCAAAGGGATCTGCGGCATGTCCAGGTTTTCGATCGTGACCGCGTCGAGAAGCAGCACATCGGGCCGAAGCGGGAGATTCTCAACCGCCTCCGCCATGGCGAGTTTGCTTGCACGGAGTATGTTGATCCGGTCGATGGTGTGTGGCTCCACCACACCCACCGCTACCGCTCGAGCCCGCGCGATTATATGTCTGCAGATCGAGACGCGGTCAACGCTGTCGAGCTGCTTCGAGTCGTTGACGCCGAAGAGTGTCGGCTCCAGATCGAGGATGACGCAAGCCGCTACGACGGGGCCGGCGAGACAGCCGCGGCCCACTTCATCGGTGCCGGCAATCGCGCGAAAACCAAAATCGCGGAGCCGGCGTTCCATCACCGACATCTCGGCAATGCGCGCCAACTCCGCGAAAACGTGATCGATGACTTCGGGCTTCTTAGCCTTTGCGCTTCTCTTCGATGCGTGCGGCCTTACCGCGGAGATCCCGGAGGTAGTAGAGCTTCGCGCGACGGACCCGACCATGACGTTCCACCTCGATGCGATCGATCGTCGGAGAGTACAACGGGAACATTCTCTCGACACCAACGCCGCCCGAAACTGTGCGGACTGTGAACATCTGGCGCGTACCGCCGCCCTTGCGCGAAATCACGAGGCCCTGGAAGACCTGGATGCGCTCTTTTTCGCCTTCCCTGACCTTCACGTGCACCTTGACGGTGTCACCAGGCTCGAAGTTGGGGATGTCTGTGCGAGTCTCTTTCGACTCGACGATTTTCATAATTTCTGGCATGACTGGCT
>JBBRMQ010000048.1:0-21486 GCA_038230775.1 Thermoanaerobaculia bacterium | reverse complement strand
GGCAGGCGGCGTCGTCTACCGGCTCATTGACCAGCTGCCCGTTCGGCGCCGGGCAGTGTCGAAGTAGCAAGCGCGTCACGCTCGTACCATCGCGGAATCAGGATGCCGGCCGCAAAGTCGTAAGCCGCGTGCATGAACATGCCCGGCATCAACGAGTGCGAGAACGCCACGAGCGCCTGCACCATGAGCGAGATGATGAAGATCGCCAGCGCTGCGCGCCACCCCTGGATCGAGTGGGAGATCCCGAACACGGCAGCGGAGACGAGCGCGCCGGCGACGTAGCTGTGCATCGGCCACATCAAGAGCATCGTCAGCACGCCGCGATACACGACCTCCTCGCCGACTCCCGCCGCCAGACACACGCCGATGTACGGTACGAGCTCGCGCCGGTCGTGCGGCAGCATGCCGTACAGCCGCGCCCTCTGCGGTACCGGACGCGCCTTCCAGCGAAGGCGCAACGTCAGGAGCGTCAACGCGAGCAGCACCACCGCCGCAGTCCACGATCGGACCGGCCATCGCGGCAGCGTCCACAGCTCGATGCCGTTGTCTCGCGCCGTGAACCATGCCAACGCGAACAGAATCACCTGCGTGGCGATGATCTGCACGAAGAATCGCGGCCGCGACATCGGCAGCGGCCGGGTGCCGAGCCGGCGAGCCGATTTCCACGCCAGATACGGAAGCCACAAACCAACGAGGAGTAGAAAGACGATGCCCGTTCCGGTGAAGATCACGGTGTGAGCACGAAGTCTAACCGTCTGATCAACGCTCTGTCGCGCACCGATGTCTCCGACCGCGCCTGCAATCAATATGCGCGCGGCGATCGCGCCAACGCCATCCGCCGCCGCAACCTGGCGATCTATCTCGAGGAGATCGGCACGCCTGATCTTCTGCTGGTCGGCGAAGCGCCTTCCCATCGCGGCGGCCGCCTGACCGGAATCGCGTTCACGAGCGAAACCCTCCTGTTAGGCGGCACCCACGGCCACCTCGGCGAAGCGCGCGGCTATCGCAAAGCGACCGCCGGCCCGCAGCGATCGACCGAGGCGAGTGCGACGATGGTGTGGGGAACGATCCGGGAGATGCGTCCGCTGCCGCTGCTCTGGAACGCGTTTCCGTTCCACCCTTTTCATCACGGCAACCCGCTGTCCAACCGCATGCCGCTCGCCGGCGAGCTGCTCATCGGACAGGCGTTCATCGAACAGTTGATGGAGATGTTTCCAATCGAGCGCGTCGTCGCGATCGGCAACCAGGCCGACAAGTCGCTCGACGTTCTCGGCATCGCGCACGAGAAGGTCCGCCATCCCTCGCAGGGCGGCAAACAGATGTTCATCGCCGGAATGGCGCGACTGTCGCGATGAAGCGCGCGTTGTCGGTTGTCGGTGCTCGGTTGTCAGAATCAAAGTCGCCAGGTCTTTGACAACCGACAACTGACAACCGACAACGCTGATGAGCGCAGCTCATCAGCACAAAAACTCATCCGCCAATATGAGACATCTCGACCTTCTTCACTCCGTCCATCTCCGCGCGTACTTCTGAGTAGCGGTCGTCGCGCACGCGCCAGATTCCGCGAATCATCTCCGCCAAATCCTCGTCGGACGCGCCGCTCCGCAGCGGCTGTCGCAAGTCGTGGCCGTCCGCGGCGAACAAGCAGAGATACAGCTTACCGTCGGCCGAAAGGCGCGCACGGGTGCACGATCCGCAGAACGGCTGCGTGACGGATGTGATCACGCCGAATTCGCCGGCACCATCGAGATAGCGCCAGCGCTCGGCGACTTCGCCGAAGTAAT
Source organism: Thermoanaerobaculia bacterium (assembly GCA_038230775.1). Lineage (GTDB taxonomy): Bacteria > Acidobacteriota > Thermoanaerobaculia > Gp7-AA8 > Gp7-AA8 > JBBRMQ01. The sequence continues at coordinate 19,702 of JBBRMQ010000048.1, read as the reverse complement.
TCGCCTCGACCGGTGCAACCGGCCATTCGCGCCCGATCGTCTCCACCACTTCGCGTCCGGGCACAACCTGATCGGGGCGCCACCCGTTGGTCGTGCCGACGTCCATGTATTCGATGAACCGCACGATGACGCCGGTGCCGCGGAAGTGTCGCGCCACATCGACAAAGCCCGCGTCATTCACGCCGCGCTGCAGCACGACGTCGACCTTCACCGGATCGAGGCCGACCTGCACCGCGTTGTCGATCGCATCGAGCACCTTGCCCACCGGGAACTGCACGTCGTTCATCTTTCGGAAGACGCGATCGTCGAGCGAATCGAGACTGATCGTGATGCGCGTGAGTCCCGCATCCTTCAACGACTGCGCCTTCTCCCGCGTGAGCAACGAGCCGTTCGTGGTCAAAGTGAGGTCGTGAAGACTGCGGATGCGAGCGAGCATCTCCACGAGGCGCTCGAGGTCGCGGCGCAGCAGCGGCTCGCCGCCGGTGAGCCGGATCTTCTCGACGCCCACGCGCACGAAAACGTTCGCCACCTGCGCGATCTCTTCGAACGTCAAGAGCTCCTCGCGCTGCAGGAACTCGAAGTCGCGCGCGAAGATCTCCTTCGGCATGCAGTAGGTGCAGCGGAAGTTGCAGCGATCGGTGACCGAGATCCGCAGATCGCGCAGTGGACGGCCGAGCGTGTCGGTGGCCATGTGATGGGGGGAAACTAGACCGGCGGGAACAAAAACTCCAGCACGCGTGGAATCCGCCGCGCCCAGGCCCGCTCGCTGTGGTCCGCGCGGCGGTCCTCTTCGTAGTGCAGCCGATCGTTCCAGCCCCTGGCCTTGAGGCGATCACGCAGCGCGCGAGCGCCGGCGATGGCTTCCGGGCCTTCGCGACCGCCGATGTCGACCCACAACCGCGGCTTGTCTCCTTCGAACGCATCGACGAACTGCAGGATGGACCGGTTCTGCCACCACACCGACGGCGACATCACCGCCGCGCTGGAGAAAACGTCCGGATGTTTCAGCGCGAGATACAGCGAGACGAGACCGCCGAGGGATGAGCCGCCTGTGGCGGCGATGCCGTTGGTTCGATAGCGGGATTCCAACGCCGACTTCACATGCATCACGAGGAAGTCCGCGTATGCGTTCGCGCCGCCGCCGGCCTTGCGCTCCTCGTCGTGCGTCGGCGTGTACTCGTGCACGCGGTCGGTGCCCGCGTGATCGATGCCCGCGATGATCATCGGCTGCGCCTGGCGCTCGAAGATCACTTTGTCGGCGGCGTCATCGATCCACCACGGATTGCCAGCGAATGCCCGCTCCGCATGGACGAGATTCTGCCCGTCCTGCATGTAGAGCACGGGATAGGCGCGGTCGGGAGGATCGTCGTATCCCGGCGGCAGATACACCGTGACGATCCGGTCCTCGGCCTCGAACCTGTCGAGGCGGCCCTTCCGCATCGAGCGGCGGCGGTTCTGGAAGACCCGGCCAAAGGTCTCGCGAAGCGTCTCCCCCATCTCTCGCATCAGCCGCTGATCTCGCGATAGCCGCTGCGGAAGTAGACGAGCGGGTGCCCTTCCGTCGTCTGCGCGTCCGTGACTTCGCCGATGAAGATAGAGTGATCGCCGCCGGGCAATTGCTGATGCACCAGGCATTCGAGGGTGGTGAGCGCGCCGGTGACCAGAGGAACACCGTCGGGACCGCGATGCATCGTCGCGCCCTCGAACTTGTCCTCGCGCTTCGATGCGAATCGCGAGGAGACCTCCGCCTGATTCGCAGCGAGGATGCTGACGCCGAACTTCTGCGCGGCCGCGATGGCGTCGTGCGTCTTCACCGCCTTCTCGATGCAGACGAGAATCAGCGGAGGGTGGAGAGAGAGCGACGCGAACGACGCCACGGTCATTCCGTACTGCTTGCCTTCGTGCTCGGTCGTGACGACCGTGACTCCACTGGCAAAATGCGACATCGCGAGCTTGAACGCCGCGTCGTCGATCGGCATAGAGGCGCGGAGTTTACAACGTGTCCGCTAACCTTTCTGTCCGCGGTGCGTAATTGCACCCGGAGGAGAACTATGCACCGCACCGCGCTCGTCATCGCCTCACTGCTGGTCGTCACCGCCGCTCACGGGGCCGCCGACAGCCCGATCCATCGAACCTTCAACGTGAGCGCCGGCGGGACGCTCACCCTCGACACCGACATCGGCGACGTTCGCGTCAATCCCGGCGCCAGCGGCGTCACCGTCGACGTGAAGCGCCACGCGAAATCGGACGAGATCATGCGCGACTTCAACGTCACGTTCGATCAGACCGGCAACGACGTCACGATTCGCGCGAAGTACGACCGCGCGTCCAGGTGGTTCAGCTGGGGCACCGACCTCTCGGCCGAGTTCGTCATCACCGTCCCGGCAAACTACAACGTGCATCTCTCGACGTCGGGCGGCGATCTCCGCGTCGGAAACATCGGCGGCGAAGTCTACGCGCGTACATCGGGTGGCGATCTCGAGATCGGTCGCGTCACAGGAACTGTAGACGGCCGAACCTCCGGCGGCGATGTCACGCTCGACAGCGCCAACGGCAAGGTCGACCTGCGCACGTCCGGCGGCAGCATCCGCGTGGGCGAAGCCGGTTCCTCCGTTCAAGCCCGCTCCTCGGGCGGCAGCATCGAGATCCGCCGCGTCGCCGGCGATGTCTTCGCCCACACGTCCGGCGGCGGCATCACGATCGAAGACGCACTCGGAACCGTCGACGCCGACACTTCCGGCGGATCGATCCGCGCCCGTCTGTCTCGGCAACCGCATGGAGACTCGAAGATGTCCACCTCCGGCGGCGGCATCACGCTCTCCGTTTCGCCGTCGATCGCGGTCGATCTCGACGCGCGCACCAGCGGCGGCGATGTCGACAGCGACGTCCCCATCACCATCCTCGGCAAACAGGATGACGAAAGCCTGGCGGGCAAGATCAACGGCGGCGGACCACGCCTCGTGCTGCGCTCGTCCGGCGGCGGCATTCACGTGAAGAGGTTATGACAGTAAGAAAGTAAGGCCGTAGAACCAGTAGAACCGAGTAGGGCGCGTGAGCTGCGGTCTCTACGGCCTTGCAGCCTTACAGCCTCACGACGCTGCGAGAATCGCCTTCGCAGCCGCGCGTGCGCTCGAGAGAGACGCGTCGGAGAGCAAGCCCTCTTCTCCCACCCAGTCGCCGGCGAGGTAGAGCCCGCGGATCGGCGTGACTGGCTGCGGTCGCGAAGGCCCGGCGCCCGCGTTTGGCGGCATCATCGCGTTGGAGACGGTCATCGCCGGCAGGTATCGGCGGTGCACGACGACATTCCGCCACCCTGGCTGGACCCGGTCTAACAACTTTTCGAGCTCCGCCTGGTCGCCGCCCCCATAGCGCGCGGTTTGAATGAGCGCGCCGCCTTTCGGCGTGAGCTGGGCCCATGCGGAGTGCACGGACAGGTAAAGCGGCGCGTCGATGCCGAGCGCAAACTTCCGTTTCGGCTGCGGCAGCGACGACAACGCGACGTCGAGGCACGAGGCCATCACCGGTCGCATCTGCGGCCAGTCCACCGGCGTCTGAATCAGCTCGCGCGCCGTCTTCGGATCCACGGCCAGCAGCACGGTGTCGGCCGGTAGTCGCGTTCCCATCTCCTGCACCGACGGATCGGGAATCGCGATATTGACCGTGTTTTTCTCGAGATCTTCCTCCAGGCCGCCGATCTCGATGCCGCGGACCTCACCATTGTGATCGACGGCCACCACACGTGAGCTGCTGACGAAGTTGACGCCGACCGAGACCGCCGCGCTGTGCAGCGCATCGACGATCTTCTGCCATCCTTCATCGACGTAAATGACGCCGCGCATCGCGAGACGCACGTGTGCCAGCCCCGCGGCCGCGCTCAGCGCTTCCGGCTCGTCGCAATAGGTCGCCAGCCGGAACATCGCTTCCACTGCTTCGCGGACGCGCTCGCGCTTTACGTTCGCGTCGATCCATTCGAGGACGGACATCGAACGATAGCGATCGAACTTCTTCATCTGACGGATGCGGATGAAGAGCGGGATCGCTTCGACCTTGTCGCGAAGCGAGAGCATTCCTGTGGTCAGCAGCGAGATCGGCCCACCGGGAAAGCGATAGTCCCGATCGCGGTACAACGCGAGACCGCGGCCGTCCGGCTTGCCGCCGCGAACCGGGATGCCGAGCTCGCGCAACACTTGCGCACCCACGCCAAATCGATAGAACGCGTGCGGGCCGAGGTTGAAGCGGAACCCGTGGCGAAGGTGCGTGACGGCGCGGCCACCGAGGTAGCGGCGCTTCTCGAAGAGCGTGACGGTCCGGCCTCCGCGCGCGAGAAAAATCGAGGCAGCGAGACCGGCGAGCCCGCCTCCGACAACGATGACGTTTTTTCCCACGTCGCGGAGCGTAACCCGACATGGCGACTACCCCGCAACAGTTTTTTCTAATAGAATCCGGCCAAATTTCAGCGCGATCAGCGTTTGGAGAAGGTTATCCATGAAAAAACTCGTCGGAGTTGCCCTGCTGTTTCTCGCTACGACGGCACTTGCTGCCGACCGCACCGCGACGCCTGAAATCACTCCGCCGTCGAACGGCGAAGACTGGATGCGCCTCAGCAGTACCGAAAAACTCTTCTGGTCGATCGGCTACTCCCAGGGTTACCTCGACGCGCTCAACAAGATCGACATCGCTTCCGGACCCAACTCACCCTGCGCCCAGCTTGCCATGCGCACGGAACAGCAGTCTGCAACCGCCGGCAAAGTCAGCGGTTTCGAGCTCGTTTCCGGTCTCGAGAAGTTCTACGCCGACCCTGCCAACTCGCTGATCCCCGTCGGCAGCGCGATCCGAATCTACCTGCTTCAGGCGAGTGGTAAAGATCAGACCACCATTCAGGAGCTGATCGAGACCGCCCGCGTCCTCGGCGCCCAGGGTGCGAGGCGCGCGACCAAGCAGTAACCGCGGTTGATCCGGGCCACACTCTTCTATTTCCTGCTCGCCGCGACCCTTCGCGTGCGGGACGTGGACCGGCTTCTGTACTCGGCGGCGGCGGCAAACGATCGCGCGAAGTTCGAGGCGGTACTCGAGAACGCCATCTCTTCGGTAGAGACCATGCCCCTGGGCGAAGCGCGCAACAGGCTGCGGCGCGCGATCATCGTTGCCACGGATCTCGACCGCGTATGGCGCTACGACGCCCTCTATTGGGACGAGGAGTCGCTTCCCGATTATTACGACCGTCTCGCCGGTGAATACCCCGACTTCGAGCGCTTCATCGTGCAATTCCGGCTGGTCGACCAGAACCGTCGCGTCCTCTACCCCAAACAGGAAACGCGTCAATTTCTCCTGGAACACCTCCGCCCCGTGAACTCTCGCAAGCGCGGCACGTAGTAGATTGGCAAGTCGGTGGTCGCTGGTCGCTGGTCGGCTTTTCCGATCCACGACCTGCGACTCGCGACCCGCAAAGACAATGGCGCATTTCCGCGACTGGGTCGAGCTCGGCCGCAACACCATCGACTCGCTCAAGACGAGCGACGTGACGAACCTCTATCAACACGAATGGCCCGCGACGAGGAAGGTCCTGATCGCGGATCACTTCGAGTCGATCGAGCACGAGCCCGGCCGCATCCGGCGCTTCGTCCGGATGTCCAGCGCAATCCTCTTCGGTCTGGCGAAGCGACTCGCGCCTCATCGCCGCGTCCTGTTCGTCATGTCGTGGCTGGCCTTCTTCGTTTGTCTGGCCTCGATCTTCGGCCAGATGAGGCATCCGCCGTTCTGGACCTTCGTCGAGGTCGTCTCGGCGTTCCTGATGCTGACACTGCTCCTGTCGATGGAGCTCATCGACAAGATCAAGTTCCGTGATGAGCTGGAGCTCGCCCGCGACCTGCAGGCGGGGCTCATTCCGCAGAACCCTCCGCAGACGGAGCAGTTCGAGATCGCGTCGCATTACGAGATCGCGAACACGGTCGGCGGCGACATCTACGATTTCGTTCCGCTGCCGGACGGCCGCATCGCGATCTTCTTCGGCGACGCTTCCGGACACGGAATGGCGGCCGGGCTCGTAATGGCGGTCGCCCATGCTGCGTTTCGGACGCAGCTCGATGTCGACGCTTCGCCGGCGGCGGTGATCGCATCGCTCAACCGGATTCTGTGTCGCACCGGCGGACCGCGCTCGTTCTTCGCCTGCTGCTACCTGCTGCTGTCGCCGTCGGGCGAGTTCAGCGCTACGACCGCCGGGCATCCCCCGGTACTGCGCATCAGTGCGGAAGGCAAAGTCACCGAGCGCATCGGCTCGGGCTCCTACCCCCTCGGCATCAAGAATGGACTGGTGTGGCGTGAACACCGCGGAACGCTCCTGACGGGAGAGCGGCTCCTCTTCCACTCCGACGGCCTGACCGAAGCGCGCAACGGCAACGGCCGCGAGTTCGGCGACGCATTCGTGGAAGCGATCGTAGGCTGGAGTCCACGAGCGTCCGCCGCGACGCTGGTCCAGTCGTTCACCGACGAGCTGCGCCTGTTCACCGGCGGCCAACCGCCGGAAGACGACGTATCGATTGCGGTCATTCTGCGTCGCTGACGCGACGCGTTGTCGGTTGTCGGTGATCGGTTGTCAGAGACGGCACGGGCCAACTGACAACCGACAACCGACAACGCGCGTCACGCCGTGACGCGCTTCTGAACCAGTCCCTCGAACACCTGCAGCGCGAGATCGACCCGGCCTAACGGCGCCGAGACCTGCACGCCGGCGACGTGATCGCGCACGCGCTCCAGCGTCTCGCGTGCGATCGTCACGCCTTCGCGGAGGCCGTGCTCCTTGCTCTTCTCACTGGCGATGCGCATCCGTTCCATGACGTCGTCCGGCACCGACACGCCCGGGACTTCGTTGTTCATGAACTGTGCGTTGCGATACGACAGGAGCGGCCAGATGCCGGGCACGATCGGCAGTTTCATGTGCTCGATGCGCTTCAGGAAGCGCTCGAGGACTGCAACGTCGAATACCGGCTGCGTGATCGCGTACTCGGCGCCTGCTTTGACTTTCCAGTCCAGTCGCTTGAGCTCGTAATCGAGATCGAGATGTCCCGGATTGACTCCGACGCCGATCGTGAACTTCGTCGGCTCGCCGAACGGATTGCCGCCGAGGTCCAGGCCGTGGTTCATGAGGCTGGCCATGTTCGTCAGACCGATCGAATCGATGTCGAAGACTGCCGTCGCGTCGGGGTACGGCCCCATCTTCGGGGGATCGCCGGTGATGAGCAGGAGATTGCGAATCCCCAGCGCGGCGCAGCCGAGAAGATCGGAGTGCATGCCGAGGAGGTTGCGATCGCGGCAGCAGTAGTGGAGGACGGGCTCGATGCCGGCGTGCTGCTGGAGAAGAGTTGCGACGGCGATCGCCCCCATGCGGTTCTGCGCGCGCGGGCCGTCGGGAACGTTGACCGCGTCGACGCCCGCATCCTTGATCGTCCGCACGGACTTGATCATCGCGTCCGGGTTCGGTCCTTTCGGCGGCGTGATCTCGATCGTGGTGACGAACTCGCCGCTGGCGAGCTTTTTTCCCCAGTTCGAGCGGGTCGCCAGCGGGGCCGGCTCCTGTCCGCGCGGCGTCTCGCCTTTCGTGTCGCGCTCGATGATGACGAACGAGCGGCGCGGCGACAGCGGCCGGACGGCGTCGGCCATCACCTTGATGTGCTCCGGCGTGGTACCGCAGCAGCCGCCGAGGAACTTGACGCCTTTGTGGATCAGGCGCTTGGCGTACTTCGCCATGTAGTCGGGTGACGCCATGTACATCTGGCGTCCATTCACCTCGCGCGGCAAACCAGCGTTCGGCTGACACGAGATCTTCTTCGCGGTGACGGCGCTGATCAGCTCGATCGCGTCGAGCATCACGTCCGGGCCGACGGAGCAATTGAGGCCGATGACATCGGCGCCGGCCCGGTCGAGGTGCTCGGCGATGGTCGTCGCGGTGTCGCCGAAGACGGTGCGGCAGTCGTTGCCGATCGTCATCTGCGCGACGATGGGGATCGAGCAGATGTCGTGGATGGCGGCGATCGCCTGCTCGGTCTCGGCGATGTTCGACATCGTCTCGATGATGAACAGATCGACGCCGGCATCGCGAAGTGCGGTGGCCTGTTCGCGGAAGAACTCGCGCGCCTCATCGAGCGCGGTCGGTCCATACGGCTCGATGCGGATGCCGAGCGGCCCGATCGCACCGGCGACATAGACCGCGTCGCCGGCGGCCTTTCGCGCAATCTCCACCGCTGCCGTATTGATGTCGCGCAGCTCATCCTCGATGCCGAACGTGCGCAGCTTCACGCGATTGGCGCCGTAGGTGTTCGTCTCGAGAATCTCGGCGCCCGCGCGGACGTACTGCTTGTGAACCTCGAGCACGATCTCCGGGCTGCGGAGATTCAGCTCGTCGTAGCACTTGTTGATGAAGACACCTTTGGCATAGAGCATCGTCCCCATCGCCCCATCAAAGAGGTAGACGTGCTCGTCGGCGATTGCTTGTACGAAATCCTGCATAAAAAAGAAGCCCCACGCCGGATGACGTGGGGCCTCACGAAAAAGCGAATTCGATCAGCGGCGATTTAGCTTTTTTTAAGCTGGTTGCAAGCGGCCCCCAAATCAGTCCAGCGCTTCCAATTTACGGTCTGGCAAGCGTCATGTCAACGGAAAGGACTGAGGACTGGGGCATGAGGACTGAGGTACGCCCCGCCCAAGCTCAGTCCTCAGCCCTCAGTCCTCAGTCCTTTCCAAAGATCCTCTTGAACCGTGAGATGACACTTTCCACACCCCGCCGTTCCCGATCGACCTCATTCGCCCAGCGGCGGAACTGGTCATACGTGATGGCGGCCGGCTCGTCGAAGTGCTCTTTGTCGAAGAAGATCTTACGCATGATGTTGCCGATGACACCGCGCGGGCAGTGATGCGTCGGCGCGGTGCCGTCGAGAAACACCTCGCGCCACGGGCCGGGACAGCCGTCCTGCCAGAGCATCCCGCTTTCGGGGTCGATGTCGCGAAGCGTCACGCCGGAGGGAGGCTTCGGCTCGGCGCGCGAATGCGGAAAAGCGCTCATGTAGGCGCCCCAGATCGGGATCGCGGCCTCGCCCGACGACAGCCGCAGCGGCGACCCGTGATCGAAACCAACCCAGACGCTGGAGACCATGTCGGCGGTGTAGCCGACGAACCACGCGTCACGATAGTCGTTCGTGGTGCCGGTCTTGCCGGCGACGTAATTCAGTCCGTATCGCTTCAACCGCGAAGCCGTACCGCGCTGCACCACGCCGCGCAGCAGGGTGTGCATCACGTACACCGCATCCGGTTTCGCCACCTCCTTCTTCTCGACGTCGTGCTCGTAGAGGAGGCGTCCGCGCGCATCGCGGACCGAGGTGACGAGGTACGGCTCGACGCGCGTACCGAGATTCGGAAAGACCGTGTAGGCCGCGGTCAGCTCGCGCATCGTCACCTCCGTTACGCCTAACGGAAGAGCGGGGATGTTTGCGAACTTTTCCTCGAAGCCGAAATCCTTCGCCGTGTCGATGACGCGTCTGAGCCCCACCTGCTGCGTGAGGCGGACCGTCGGCACGTTGAGCGATTTCTCGAATGCGTCGCGCAAGCTCACGCGGCCGCGGTAGCGCTCGTCGTAGTTGTGCGGCTGCCACGGCTGCTTCTCGCCCTCCACATCGATGCTCACGGGCTCGTCGAGAAGAAGCGACGCCGCTGTTGCACGCTTCGATGCGATCGCCGCGAGATACGCAAAGGTCTTGAACGCGGACCCGGGCTGGCGGCGCATGTTGGACGTACGGTCGAAGGGTGAGAGATCGTAGTTCGACCCGCCGACGAGCGCGCGAACGCCGCCGTTGCGCGGATCGACGGAGAGGATCGCCACCTGCAGCGGATCGCGCGCCGCCGACGCGGCGATCCATGAATAGCGGGACTGCAGCTGCGCCGGAGCCCGCGATGCGACGCGCTCGGCGCTTCGCTGCGCGACCGGATCCATCTCGCAGAGGATCGTCAGGCCGCCTTCAATCACCGGTCTCACTCCGATCCGCGCCACCATTTCGGAACGAAGCGCCCGGAGATAAAACGGATACGGCGACTCCGGCAGCGAGCCGCCGACGAACCGCACGTCGCGTGAGGTCGCCTCCCGAAGCTCGGCCTCGGTGATCCAGCCGTGCTTCTCCATGACCGCCAGCACGGCGTCGCGGCGCGCGCGCACCGTTTCCGGACGCTTCCACGGATTGTCGCGATTGGGCGCGCGGACGATGCTCGCCAGCGTCGCCGCTTCATCGAGTCGCAACGAGCCCGCCAGCTTGTTCAGGTAGAGGCGGGACGCCTCATCCACTCCGAGAACCGGCTTCCCTCCGCTGTGGCCGAGGTAGACGTCGTTGATGTAGATCTCGAGGATTTCGTCCTTCGGCAGACGCGCATCCAGCAGGACGGCGAGAAAGATCTCCACGATCTTGCGGCGCCACGTACGCTCCTGAGACAGGTAGCGTGCCTTCACGATCTGCTGGTCGATGGTGCTTCCGCCCTGGGCGATGCCGCCGCTGCGGATGTCGGTGACGAGCGCGCGCGCGATACCGATCGGATCGATGCCGAGGTGATGGCGGAAGCGGACGTCCTCAGCGGCGATGAATGCGTTGCCGACGTAATCCGGAAGCGCGCGAAGGTTGACGGGCTGAATGACGCGCCAGTCGGCGCCGTAAAGCGCAGTGATCCGCACCGGCGCGTCCCGCGCGCCGGACATGAGGATCGTCGGCTGGCGCCAGGTGTGCTCCACGAGCTCGCGGGTCATGCGCCGATTCAGGAGGTAGAGATAGACCGCGAACGCTTCGCCGGCGATGAAAATCGCGACCGCGAGGACCACCGCCCATCGCGGAATGCGCACGCGTGACAATCTCAACATGTTCGACTAAATTACCTGTCCACACGATCAAGCAACGCAACTGCCATCATTTCCGTTTTGCATAAGGAGAAACCGTATGGCCGCCAAGAAGAAGTCTTCCTCCAAGGGTTCCAAGAAGTCCTCCTCGCGCAGCCGCAAGTCCTCTTCGAAGAAACGCCCCGCCAGCCGAAAGAGCTCCGCGAAGCGCAGTTCGGCGAAGAAGGGCGGCGCCAGGAAGCGCAGTGCGAAGAAGAGCAGCGCGAAGAAACGCTCCACGGCGAAGCGTTCCACGGCGAAACGCTCCACGGCGAAGCGTTCGACGGCGAAGCGACGCGTCGCCAGAAAGCCGGCCCCGCGCAAAGTGGCGGCCGTCGCCAAGCGCAAAGTGAAGAAGGTCGCCAAGCGCGCCGCAGCCATCGCAGCCCCGGCAGCCGCCGCGGTCGCAACCGCGACGAAGCCCGCGCGCAGCGTCATCAGCCGCGTCGTCGAGCAGGTCCGCGACACGGCGAGCAACATCGGCGAGAGCGTCTCGAACATGATGCCCAGCCGCAGCTCGAGCGGCAGCGGGAGCGGGAGTAGCGGCAGTGGCAGCGGTTCCTCGTCAACAGGAAGCACGGGCTCATCCTCGTACGGCGCCGGCAAGATTGGCTCCGGCAGCGGCTCCGGCAGCGGCGCCGGCAAGATTGGCTCCGGCAGCGGCGCCGGCAAGATTGGCTCCGGCAGCGGCGCCGGCAAGATTGGCTCCGGCAGCGGCTCCGGCAGCGGCAGCGGCAGCGGCAGCGGGGACATGGACGACGAGTTTTAGGACAGCGGGTCGCTCGTAGCGGGTCGCGGGTCGGAAAACCGACCTGCGACCTCCGACCCGCGATCAGCTTCGATTTTTATCCCGCCACTGACCGGAAGGCCTTGCGGATCCGTTTCGAAAAGTACTCCACTGGCAGGTCGCCTTTCTTGAAACGCAACTGCTTCGCCTTCTTGAACGACTCCATCGCCTGCGCCTTGTAGTTCTCGTCCGCCTCGAATGCGTACATCGAGTACTGCGACGCCCCCAGGAACGCATAAATCCACCCGTTCTTCGGCAGATCACCGGCGAGCGACTTGAAACTGGACGTGGCCTCATCGAAGTCGCCCTTGAAGTACGCGTCGAGCGCGCTACGGACGCGCGCATTCACGTTGCCAAGCGTCGCGTTCGTCGCAGCGGCGACCTTCGTCGTGGGATGTGGTGTCGGAGCCACCGCGACGGCGGTCGGTCCGGTCGCGCTGTCGAAGAACATCTTCGCATTGCCCGCCGAAGCGACTGCAGCGTTGAGATCATCATCGCTCTTCGCAGTTGCTTGTTTCGTTCTCGCATCCGCCAGTTGTTGCATCGCCTGAGCGAACGCCGGTGACGATCCGGCCTTGCGATTCTGCGCGTTCGTTCGCGCCTGATCGGCTTCGTTGATCGCGGCGGTCGCCTGCTGGCGAATCGCCGGCGAAATCGACGGCGCGGCGGGCTGCGGCGCCGGGATCACCGGCCGCGCCGGCTGCGGCTGCGGAACTGGCGTGGGCGGCTCGGGCGTATTGTTCTGCGCGAGCTTGGACTTCGCGCGCTGCACCAGGCTGTCGATCGTGCCGAGATTCTCCTCGCCGATGCCGGTGGCCTGTTCGAGATCCTTGATGGCCTTGTCGTACTGGCCGAGATTCAGATACGCGACGCCGCGGTAGTAGTAAGGGTGGTAGTTGTAGAACTGCGTACCGTACGTGCGCAGCTTGTCGTTCTCCTGTCCCTTCTCACTGATCGCGGAGCTCATCTTCTGGGCTGCAACCGCCCACTGGCCTTTGCGAATGGCGGCGATGCCGGCGTCATAGTCGTCGTACCACGATGCGAGCGCAACGCTCGCCGCGAGGAAAAACGTGATCGTTCCGACCGCAAGTCTCCTGGTCATTGTTTCGAGACTTCCTTTTCCAGTTCGTCGAGATTGGGAGCGCCGAGATCCGCCTTCAGCTTGAACGCTTTACCGGCGGTGATGTGGACGTCGAACGTTTTGTTCTTCTTGACCGGTCCGGACAGCGTCACTGTGTAATCACCCGGCGGAAGCTCGACGCGCGCGGGCGTGGATTCTTCCGTCACCTTGATCAGCTTTCCCTTGTCGTCTGTGATCTTGTCCAGATCGCCCCATGGTGATGCCGACAACAGCAGCATGCCCATATCGGGATTCATCGGTGCCGGCGCGGTGGCGATCACGCTGGCGCCGCTTGCGGCCGGCGTCGGCGTGAGCGGCGCGGCTTTCGGGCGCGTCATGAAGAAGATGCCGGCTCCGAGAAGGAGCACGATCGCCGCGGCGATGGCGCCCATCATCGGCGCGTTCGATTTCTTCGGCGGCGCGATCTGCCGCTCCATCACGGTCGGCGCGGCCTCGCCGTATCCGATCTTCGGTTCGACCGCGGTCGGCGCCGCGCTGCCGTACGCGGCTTTCGACTCGATCTGCGTCGGCGCCGCCTGCGTGGCGAACCGCTCCATGACGGTCGCTTCATTGCTGCCGATCGTCTTCGGGCTGCCGGCCATCGTGCCGGTCGGTCCGACGCCGCGCTCCATCACCGTCGCTTCGTTGCTGCCGGTGGCTCCGGTCTGTGTGGCAGCGGCGCCGCTCATCGTCGGGTTCTGGCCGCTCTGGTACTTCGGCAGATCCTGCAGCGTCTTGCTTCCGGACAGCGTCACCATGCGCTCGCCGAGCCCGTACTTCTGATCGGGAGCGATGGTGTTGCGGATCGCCTCCAGTGACGACGCGAAGTCCAAGGCCGTGGCGAAGCGATTGTCCCGGCTCTTCTCCAACGACTTCATCACGATCGCCTCAACCTGCGCCGGCACCTTCACATCAGGGTTGAGCTCGTGGATCGGCGCGGGCTTCTCGGTAACGTGTTTGAGGATGTAGCCGTGCGGATTGGTGGCCTGGAACGGCGCTCTCCCCGCCAGCATCTCGTACATGACGATGCCGAACGAGTAGAGATCGCTCCGCGGATCGAGCAACTCCCCTTCCTTGAGGAACCCTGCCTGTTCCGGCGACGCGTATTTCAGCTTGCCGAGGAACATGCCGGTCTGCGTGAGTCCCTGCCCGGATTCGCCCTCGGCCAGCGACTTCGCGATGCCGAAGTCGATGACCTTCACGGCCAGCTTCCCGTGATGGTCCTGCGACAGCATGATGTTTTCCGGCGAGATGTCGCGATGGATCAGCCCCATCGAGTGAAGGTGATCGAGCCCGTGAAGCGCCTGGACCGAGATCTCGACGGTCAGCCTCGACGGAACCGGGCCGTTCTGGCTGATCCACTTCTGGATGTTGGTGCCGTCGATGAACTCCCACACCATGTAATAGGAGCCATCATCGAGCTGCGCGAAGTCGTACAGCATCGCGAGGTTCTTGTGCTTGATCTGCGTGGAGGTGCGCGCCTCCTGGAGAAAGCGCTGCAGGCCCTGATCGTCCGCCGCGACGTTCGGACGCATGATCTTGATGACGCGGAGCTCGTTGAGATGGATGTGGCGGACCTTGAAGATCTCTCCCATGCCGCCGACGCCCAGGCGGTCGAGGATCTGGTACTTGCCGTCGATGAGCCGCGCCGAATACGTGCGCTGAAACTGGGTGACCTTCTCCGAGCAATGCGGACATTGCTCGAGCGTCGACTCGATCGGTTGCTTGCATTTTAGACAGTTGATTTGTGCCATATGTGGGCTCCGCGCTATTGCGCTCTCAGGACATAACTGCAAGCCGGATCGGCTCCGAATCGAACCACGTCGCCAGGCTTCAGCTTCGCTCGTTCGACGCGCGTGTTGTTGACATACGTTCCATTGGCCGACTTCAGATCTTCGAGCACGCACGCCGTGCCGCTCAGCGTGATCTTGGCGTGACGCCGCGAGACCGCCGGATGCGTGAGAACGATCGAGCACGTGCGGTCACGCCCCACCATCACGCTGTCGCCCTGAATCGCGTGCTTCTCGTTGATGTCGGGCTTCACGTTGACCAGTGAGAACTGCGGCGCGGCTACCATGGGAGCCGCGGGCTGACCCGCCGGCATCGGGGTCGCGCGGACCGTGGGCGTGTATCCCGGGCGGTGACTGTATTCCTCGAGCGCCTCGTAGAATTCGCGCGCGCTTTCGTACCGCTGGTCCATGCGAGGATGCATCGCTTTGAAGACGATGGCCTGAACCGCGGGATCAACGTCGGGCTTGATGGCGGTGATCGCCTGCTTCTCGCCGCGGTAGATGGCGTCGATGAGCTTCGGCAAAGACCGGCTGTTGAACGGCAGCGCGCCGGCGATCATCTCGTACATCACGACGCCCGCGGAGTAGACGTCGCTCTTGGCGCCGGCGTCCTTCGGCTCACGGATCTGCTCGGGCGACATGTAGTGCGGGGTGCCAAGAAGGAAGCCGGATTTGGTCAGGATGGTCTGGCCCGTCGCGCCACCCTCTTTGATCTTGGCAATGCCGAAGTCCGTCACCTTGACCGTGCCGTTGGTCTCCCGAATCAGGTTCGCGGGCTTGATGTCGCGATGCACGATGCCCTTTCCGTGCGCGTAGACCAGCGCGTCGAGCATGCACTGCATGATGCTGATCGCGTCCGGCGCCGGAAGCGCGCCCCGTTCGGAGAGAAGAACGTCGACGGGCTGGCCTTCGACGAACTCCATGACCAGGACCGCGTTCACGTCCGTATTGATGAATTCGAAGAAGCGCGTGATGTAGCGGTGACGGAGCTTCTCCAGAATCTGCGCTTCCTTCACGAAGCGCTTCCGCGCGGTGACTTCACCCGCGAGCTCGTCGGACATCACCTTCAGGACGACGGCATAGTTCTCGGGCAACAGCTCGGTACGCGTGACCGTGCGGCCGACGTAGACATGGCTCATGCCGCCTTCGCCGATCTCCCGCTCGATGCGGTAGTTGCCGATGACGTTACCGATCATTGCAACGCGCCTTCGTCATCCCAGTAGAAACCCTCATGACACAGCGGCAGGAAGAGGAACTTGTGCGACCCGATGCGAACGACGTCGTTCTGCGCGAGGTCGCGCCGCGGCTCGATCTCCACCTCATTGACGTAAGTCCCATTCGTTGAGTTGTGATCCATCAGGATGAAACGTCTCTCCTCGGGCCGGAACACCAGGTCAGCGTGGTGTGACGATGCCTGATCGTCATTGATCGCGATGTCCGATCGCTTGTCGCGGCCGAGGACGTTACGGCCGATGCGGACGGCGAACGATTCGCCGCGCGACGGTCCGTTCAGGCCGACGAGCCAGCCGACGGTATAGCGCTTCGCGTCCATCGCGCCTGAAGGCATCTTCTGCACGGCGACGGTCCGTTCCATCGGCGGCGCCTGCAGCGGTGAGGAATCGCGGCGGACCACGGGCGGCGGCGATGCGGGAGGAGGCACGGCAACCGGGCGGCGTGGCTCAGGATTCGACGCGGGACGGACTTGCGTCGCGGTGCGGGGCGGCGCCGCCGCCGGTTGATCCTCGCGCGATCCGAATCGCGAGGGACGGACGATCGGGACCTCGGCCTCGCCGCTCTCGGCGGGGCAGTACGGACAGAGATCCCACGACTCGTCGATGAAGTGTCCGTTGTCGCAACGCTTGTCAGCCACGCTTCGCCCCTCACGCGTTAAACGCTACCGCGACGGCATTCCGGCCGCCGAAATAAATGATGTCGCCGTCTTCGAGGAATCGTTTGTCGATCTTCTGATCGTTGACATAGGTTCCATTCGAGGAATTCCGGTCGATCAGCAGGACCTTGCCGTCGATGGACACGACTTCCGCGTGGAGCCGGGACACCTTCGGATTTTCCAATACGATCTCACAAATCGTCGATTCCCGCCCGATGCGGATGCCTGATCCGCCAAGCCCGAGTTTCTCTCCCGCGCGATCGCCGTTGAGAATGGTGAGACGTCCGAGCATCCCGTTCCGGCGCGCGCTGCCGTTGCCCGCTTGGACACGCATCGCCACTGTGCGCGCAACCCCGAGATCAGGCGCCGGGCGGCGGCGAGAAAGCAACGGCAGCAACAGCGCCGCGATCACACCGAGCGCGCCGACACCCAGCGCAGTCGACGCGAACGGATGGCGGCGCCACAACGGCATCGCCTGCATCTCGCGGTTGATGTCGTTGCGGACGCGCAACAAGTCCGGCGAGCTGGGAAACAGGGCGCCGGCGCGATTGAGCTCGTCGTTCGCGACCGTCCAGTTTCCCTCCGCCGCCGCGTCCAGCGCTTTCGAGTAGTGTCGATTGAACTCGCTGTCGCCGTTGAATGCCACCCGCGCCGTGCCGAGGAACGCCTTCGCTACGTTGATCGGAACGAGAAACTTGATCTGTTCCGCGTCGGTGTGGCCCCAGGTGGAGATTCCGATCACATCTCCGCTCCGGTTAACGACCGGCCCGCCGGAGTTGCCGCGGTAAATCCCGACGTTCGACTGAAACACCGGCGTATTCGCGATGTTGCGCTTGATCGCCGTGATCGTTCCCGGCGTGAGCGTGGCCTCCAGGTCGCTGTCTCCTGAGAGCCAGCCGCCGATGACTTCGTCGGTGCTGCTCGCCACCGCTGGATATCCGATCGACCAGATCGAGTCGCCGACGCGAACGACGTCCGAATCGCCGAGCTGCAGAACGGGAAGACTGACGCGGCTGATGCGCAGAAGCGCAAGATCGTTGCCTCGCTCCGTGAGCGCCGGCGAATACTCCTGCACGCGGAATGCGCTCTTGGCGCCGTTGGACAGCTCCACTTCGTTCACCACATGCTCGTTGGCGAGATCTCCCGCCGCAACGAGCTCCGCGATATACGTCTCGAGCGTCGAGTCGCGGTGCAGTTGGCGCAGTTCATCGACCGGCAGATGTTTCAGCAGCGCCGCGATTGCGCCGTTTCGGAGCAGATCGCGGCGCAGCTTCTCGACCTCGCGCGTCGGCGCAACGACGTGACCGCTGGTCAGGATCCAACCGTCGGCGCTGATGATGAAGCCCGTGCCCGAGCCGCCGGCGCCCGTCGGAACGCTCAGACTCGTTTCATCGAGCGTCTGCAGCACGCCGATCTCGTTCGCGATCAGGTTGATCGTGCGCGTCGAGTAGCGGAACTCCGCCGTGGCGTACGCGTTCACGCGCACGACCGCGGGCTTCGCGCCGTACGCCATCTTCTGCACTTCATCCAGACGGGCGACGTCGCGGCGACAGGCGATCGCTCCGGCGAGCAGGAGAAGAAAGCGAGCGCGATGCGGGCGCATTCGTTACGGGGTCAGTGAAGAGGTCCAGACGAGCCAGGCGCCCGCGGCGCCGAGGAGAAGAACGGTGATGACGCTCCATTGAGCGTGGGGCCAGCCCTCTGGCTGGCCGGCCAGCTGGAGAGCTGACGCCACACCTGCGCTCTCGCTCTGCGCCGGCAGCGGCGCCGTGTCGCGCTGCGTCTCGTCGAGCACGGGCTTCTCGACCAGCGTGTCCTCGCCCATCGCCTCTTTCGATCCGGCGCGGACGACCTTCGCGACGATGACTGTCACGTTGTCCGGCGCGCCGCGATCGAGCGCGCGGCGAACGAACTCGCTCGCGGCCTGAGCAATCGGAAGCTTCGCAACCTCCGCCATCTCCTCTTCCTTCACCAGACCGTGCAGCCCGTCGCTGCAAAGGATGAAGATGTCGTTCTCCTGCACCGGGAATGGGCCGCGCACATCCGCTTCGACCTGTTCCGAAACGCCGAGCGAGCGCTGCAACACGTTCCGCCGCGGATGATTCTCCGCCTCCGCCGCGGTCAGCAGGCCCTCGCGGACCATCGTCGCCACCAGCGAGTGGTCGTCCGTCAACTGGCGGATCTCGCCGCCGCGGACCATGTAGATGCGCGAGTCGCCGACGTGTCCGAACCAGGCGTCGTGACCGCGAACGACCAGCGCCGAGGTGGTCGTGCCCATGCCGCGGAGATCGGCATTCGACTGCGACTCGCTGAACACTTTCGCATTGGCGCGCGTGAGCGAGTCCTGCAGCGCCGCGGCGATGTCGTCGGTCTCGCTGCCGAGATACTGCGCTTTGACGGTTTCGGTGGCCAGGCGGGATGCCGTGGCCCCGCCGCGATGGCCACCCATGCCGTCGGCCACGATCATCAGCCGACCGCCAGGTTTGCTCTGCGATTCCTCGACGGGCGTGGTGTACACGCCGAAGTCCTGGTTTTCGGATCGAACCAGGCCGACGTCGGTCTTGAGGACCGCCTGGACTACGAGCTTGTCAGACGTTGGTTGTTCGGTCATCGCAATGGAAGGCAGCGACCGAGCAAGGGTCGAGCCTGATACGCTTTTCGGACGAAGGCCGATTATAACCGCGATATGAGGCATCGCAGGCGGGTGGTAGTGGCGATCCTCGTGGCGTTGCTTGCGCCGCGCAGCGGAGCGATGGCCGCGGAACGCGCCACACTCGAGCGTGCACAGCATCTCGCATGGAACAAGCAGTTCGCGGAAGCCGAACAGACGTACCGCGAGATTCTGATCGACGCGCCACAATCGCGGGAGGCGCGACTCGGCCTCGCTCGCGTGGTTCTCTGGCGGGGGCGTTACCGCGAAGCGCGCGCCATATTTCTGGCGCTGGGAGATCGCGAAGGCGCCGCCACCGCGGCCTACTGGCAGGGTGACTTTCGCACCGCAGCGCGCGAGTTCGAGAGGATCGCCGATTCCCCGTTCGCCCGCGAGAGCCTGTCCGCGATTCGGCAAGCCACTCGCGGGAACGATCGCATCAACACGGACTGGCTGCGCGACGATCAACCCTTTCGCACGCTTCGATCGATGGTCGCGTCGTCGTTTTTCTCCGATCCGCTCACGCGATGGGAAGTCGCAACTGCCTGGACAAAGCTCTCCGCT
>JBBRMQ010000047.1:0-21613 GCA_038230775.1 Thermoanaerobaculia bacterium | reverse complement strand
TTGAAGTAGATGCCGTTGATGATGCCTTCGACGGCCTGATCGATCGGCGCGTCCTCGAACACGATGTTCGGCGCTTTGCCGCCTAACTCGAGCGTGAGCCTCTTCTTCGTGCCGGCCAGCGAGCGCTGGATGCGCTTGCCGACCTCCGTCGATCCGGTGAAGGCGATCTTGTCCACGCCCGGATGCGAAACGAGCGCTGCGCCCGTCGCACCGGCCCCGGTGATGATGTTCACCACGCCCGGCGGCAACCCGGCTTCCTGGATGATCTCGGCCAGCATCAGCGACGTGATCGACGTGGTCTCCGCGGGCTTCAACACGACCGTGTTGCCGGCGGCGAGCGCGGGCGCGATCTTCCACGCCGCCATCAGCAGCGGGAAGTTCCACGGAATGATCTGCCCCGCCACACCGACCGGCGCGACATTCCGGTTCGGGAACGCGTACTCGAGCTTGTCTGCCCAACCCGCGTAGTAGAAAAAGTGCGCGGCGGCGAGCGGGATGTCGATGTCGCGCGATTCCTTGATCGGCTTGCCGCCGTTCATCGTCTCGGCGACGGCGAGCGCACGTGACTTTTCCTGAATCAGCCGCGCGATGCGGAAGATGTACTTCGCGCGCTCGCTCGGCGCGAGCTTCTTCCACACTCTGTCGTACGCGCGCCGCGCCGCGCGCACCGCGTGATCGACGTCGTCGGCATCCGCTTCCGCGATCTCCGAGAGTGTCTCTTCCGTCGCCGGATTGATCGTCTCGAACCATTTCTTCGAATGCGGCTCGACGAATTCACCGCCGATGAAGAGGTTGTAGCGCTTCTGGATCTTGACGTGATCCGTCGCCTCCAGCGATGGCGCGTAGTGCCACTCCACGAGAGAGCTGCTGGCGGCGCCAGGGGTCAGGCGGTCACGGGTTTCGATCGTTGTGGTCATTTAGAAGTTCGACATTCGATTAACGAATGCAGAATGCAGAACGCAGAATGCAGAAAGTCATCTCAATCTGCATTCTGCGTTCTGCATTCTGCATTCTGCATTCTGCATTCAATCCATGGTGAAGTAGTCGCCACTCTGATACGCGCCCGTCTTCTCTTTCTTCAATTGCATGAGGATGTCATTCAGCAGCGACGAGGCGCCGAGGCGGAACAGGTCTGGCGTCATCCATTCGGGGCCGAGGGTTTCGTAGAGCACGACGAGGTACGCGAGGGCGAGCTTGGCATTTGCGATGCCCCCCGCCGGCTTCATTCCGATCTTCTTGCCGGTGGCGTGATGAAAGTCGCGGATCGCCTCCAGCATCACGAGTGTCACCGGCAGCGTGGCGTTCGTCGTGACTTTGCCGGTCGAGGTCTTGATGAAGTCCGCGCCGGCGAACATCGAGATGAGGGACGCCTTGCGCACCTGATCGTAGTTCGCGAGCTCACCGGTCTCGAGGATGACCTTCAGATGCGCCGGACCGCACGCCTCCTTCACCTCGGCCACCTCATCGAAGACTTTCTGGTAGTCGCCGGAGAGGAATGCGCCGCGGTCGATGACCATGTCGATCTCGTCGGCGCCCGCGGCGACGGCCTGCTGCGTCTCGTCGATCTTGATCGGCAGGAATGTCTGTCCGCTCGGGAAGCCCGTGGCCACCGAGGCGATGTGAACGCCGCTGTGGCCGAGGGCTTCCTTGACGAAGCCGATCATCGACGGATAGACGCACACCGCGCCGACGTGAGGAATGTCGCGATCGGAAGGATCAGGCCGCATCGCCTTCTGGCAGAGCGCCCACACTTTGCCGCGAGTATCTTTCCCCTCCAGCGTGGTGAGATCGATCATGCTGATCGCCAGCTTGAGACCCCAGACCTTCGAGTCTTTCTTCAGCGAGCGTTTGGCGAGTGATGACGCGCGCTCTTCCACTGCCACCGCATCGACACCGTGCACCATCTCCAGCGCGTCGCCCAGGCTGCGGCGAAGCGCGACAGCATTGAAGGACGGCGGGCTGATGAGGGCGGTGTCGCTCATGGGGCGACTACGTTAGCACACGATTAATGGTTGGAAACGGCGCGCCGGCGGCCGCCTGCGGTCTCCGGACGCACACTCCAGGTGTTGCCGGTGAGCGTCCACATGTCGGACAGGTAATGGCCGGCATAGCCGCCGTACATCACCATCACGTTGAGCGTCGGATCGAAGGCCATGCCGCCATTTTCACGGGCCGGCGGAGCTCCGACGGTGGTCTTCTTCGTCCAGGCAGTTCCGTCCCACTCCCACGTGTCGCCGGCGTACACCTGAATCTGCGGCGGAGTCGTCGCCGGCGGCACCGGCGTACCGTTATCGGCGCGAAGGCCGCCGAAGAGAATCAGATGATTGGTGCGCGGATCGATCGCGCTCTGCGCGCCGTAGCGCATTCCCGGTGTTCCGCTCGCCGGTTTCAACTGGGTCCATCCGGAGCCGTCGAACGTCCACATGTCGTCGTATCGAGTCAGACGGTCATCGCTGGTGAGGCGTCCGAGTCCGCCGTAAAGCACGGTCTTCTTCAGAGTGGGATCCCACCACATCGATGCGAGATCGCGCGATGGCGCCGGATTGTTCTTCACTCGCGACCACTGGGTTCCGTCCCACGTCCACGTCTCGTCGATGTAGTTCGTGCCTTCGAAGCCACCGAAGAGCACCGTCTTCTTGAGCGTCTGGTCGTACGTCATGCTGCTGAAGCGGCGCGCGCCGGGCTCGGTCTTGAGGCCAGCGAACTTTGCCCACTTCGCACCGTCCCACTCGAACACAGCGGAAGAGGCGCAAACAACGACGAGCTTCGAGCGATCGGTGTCGAATGCGGCCGTCGGTGTCAGGCAGCTGGTTGGTGCACTGTCGGTGACGGTGATCAAGGACCAGATCCCGTTCTGGAACTGCCAGAGATCATCGAAGGTGCTGGTCTCGTCCATGCCGCCAAATAGCCAGAGGGTATTGCGCGCCGGATCAGCCGTCAGCGAGAACAGCGAGCGCGCTCCGGGAGAGGCCGTATCGTTGATCGCGACCCAGCCCGCGTCGAAGGTGAAGATGTACGTGATGCTCCAGGGCGAGGGGCCGGGCGGAATTCCGCCGAATTCGACAGCGGTATCGCGCGCGATGTCGAAGATCGCCGCAGCGCCGAAGACCCGCGCCGCGTTCGCTTTCACGACGAGCTTCGTCCAGTTCGTGCCGTCCCACTCGAGCGTCTCGTTGTCCACGGCAGTCAAGCTGCAGATGCCGCTGGTGAAGAACGGTTTGGAGTTCGTCGTGTCGTAGAGAAGAAGGCCTTCGTTCGCGCACGCCGGCAGCGTCGCCGGCTTCAACTGCTTCCAGGTTCCTGCCGCCGCGTCGTAGGCGTACATCAGCGTGTTCGCTTTGTCGTCGATGCCAACCATCAGGACCTGATTGCGGGCTTCGTCGTAAACGAGTACGGGTTTGGCGACGTGTGGGCCTTCGCCGCCGATCTGACGCCATGTCGTTCCGTCGAACTCCCAGGTGTCGTAAATCGTGGTGTTGGTGACGACGTTGTTCGTGGTGGTCGTCTGCGTGCCGCCGAAGATCACGATCTTGTCGCGGGCGGAGTCATACGCACCTGAGGACAGGAAACGCGCTGGAGGCGCGTTCGGAGTGTTGATCTGCACCCAGTCGTTGCCGTTGAAGTACCACGTGTCGTGGAGGTCCGCGGTCGTTCCGTGACCGCCGAAGAGAACGATGTGCTGGCGGATCGAGTCGTACACCATCACGGGACCGGACCGGCCCGCAGGCGAATGGATCGGAAATACCTGCACCCATTTCGTTCCTGTCCACTCCCAGGTGTCGCCGAGGTAGTAGGCCTGTTTCGTTCCGGTGTCGTTTGCGGTCACTCCGCCGAAGAGGATGCCGCGCCGTGCCGCTGCGTCGTACGCCATCCGCGTCTCGTAGCGCGCGGAGGGGTGCGCGGCGATTGCCGTTGATGCGCAGAACAGCAGAGAGATGACGACAAGAAAGCGCTTCGCCCAGAAATCGCTCATTCGAATGTGTTTGGCCTCAGGAAAAGGAATGACGCAGCGACAGTTGCGAACCCATCGGGTTCGGGACAAATTTCCTGGGCGTTGGACGCTTTGGCGGGAGGAAAGGTTTCCATCGCCCGTCGCTGGTCGCGGATCGGGAAGACCGACCTGCGACCTCCGACCTGCTCGTCCTTATTTCCTGGGATGGACTCCGTACTGTTCCGCGATCGTGACGAGCTTCTGCTCGACGTCGGAGTTGTCGGAACCGTTCAACTCGCCGCGGATCTTCTCGATCTCCGCCATGTCGCCGGCCGCGAGCGCGAAGCCATGGGCGTCGAGCGCTTCTTGCGGGTTGTCCATGAGACGCCGGCGGAATTCGGGATGCTCAATGGCTCGCCGCACAACGGCGCCGATCATTTCGTTACGCATTTGGTTTGGTGCCTCCACTCGTGGTTAGAGCAAAGGATGCGCCGGATCTTTTGCAGCGCTCCGCGCTGCGTTGTCGGTTGTCGGTGATCGGTTGTCAAAAATAGCCGAGCCCTTCTCAGCGTGGCTTCTGACAACCGACACCCGAAAACCGACAACGCGGCGCGGTAGCGGCCGCAAGCATCAGATTCTCACCCGCAACGTCGCGAGTGTCTCGCCAAGATTCAGCTTCCGCGGCGCCACGATATTGTGTCTGGCGCGCTCCACCGTGAGATCCACCTGCTTCGTGAGCGTGATGCGAACTCCGTAATCGATCTTCACCCAGTTCCACCACACGCTCGGCGACAGGAACGTCTTCGGTCCCTTGAAGAAATTCTGAAGGCCACTCCACCGCACGACGGGCTGCACGCGCGGGAACTGGTAACCGACTTCGAGCTCCTCGCCCTGGCGGTGCAGCCCCGCGACCTGTTGCTTCGTGAATTGCGCGATCGCCGTCAGGTGCTGCCACTCGCTGTAGACGCGCGCTCCGGTTTCCTCCTTGCGGTTGCCGCGGATCGGAAGGCTGATCCCGAATCCATCCGGACCGTCGAGCAGGTCGAGGTCCGCGCCGTAGAACGTGCCGGTCAGCTTCTCTTCGAACGGCATCTTCCTGCGGTAGTGAAAAATGATGGCGTCGAAGCCGGCGGTCTGCGCCTCGTTCTGCCAGCGGTAGCCAAGACCCTGGCCGAACTGCACATTCTTCGTCTTCAGGAAGTAGCCCTCGGTCTCGGTGTTGTAGAGGATGGGAAAGCCCGACTTGAGTTTCGGATCGGGATTCTTGTGCAGCAACTCACGGACGCCGTTGTCTCCCGCGAGCGCGTTCGTGTCGCGAAAAAAGAGCGGATTGCCGCTCGTCGCGGTGAGCCGCCAATAGAGATTCCGTCCGACGCTGCCGCCCGCCATGAAGCCGACATCCTCGAACCGATTGAATGCGGTGGCCGCAAGACCGTAGCTTTCAAGAAGACGGATCGGCTGTCGCTCCATGTGCGGAAACTTGCCCATCTGCAGAAAGACGGACGTGGACGGAGGCCGCTCGAGAAACTCAGGCCTGGGGCCGAGGCGGACCCACACCTCATCCGCGTCCGTCTTCCGATCCTCGGACGTCGGATTGCGGCGGTACTTGTCCTGCACATGAAACTGCATGTGCGCGGCAAAGAGATTCTTGTACGTCGCGTCCAGACGGATCTGCGCGACGCTCAACTCGAGATGGCGTCCCGAGTTCACCGTCTCTTCGAAACCGGTCGTCTGACCGATCGGCAGAAAATCGCTGGGAAACGGGAACTTGAGGGCGAATCGCTGTTCGTGACTGTCGCGCAGATTGCCACGCAACTCGAGGCGATGGCGAAACGTCCAGTCGCTCTGGGCGAGCGCAATCGTGGGAAATAGCAGCAGAGCCGCGGCGGTCCATTGACGCATGCACACCTCTATCCGTCGCGGGGAGTCGTTTGGATTGTAACTTTAAAGCGAGCTGGGAAGCTGGAAAGCCTGGAACGGATTCCTTCCCAGCTTCCTAGCTTCTTCTACTCAACGTTCCCGCCCGGTCGACATCCAGCCGCCGTTCGCGCTTCTTGACGAAGACCTCTTCGTACGCGACCTGCACGATGGCGGCGACGGGGATCGCCATGATCGCGCCGACGATGCCGAGGAGGGCGGCGCCGGTCATGAAGGCGATGAAGACCGCCAGCGGCGAGATCGAGACTTTGCTCGACATCACGCGTGGCGCCACGACGAAGTTCTCGATCTTCTGCAGCACAATCGCGACGATGAGCACGGACCAGAACTGCCACCGCGAATGCAGGATGGCGATCGCCAGCGCGGGCGCGGTGCCGACGATCGGTCCGATCACAGGGACCATCTCACCGATGGTGGCAAGGATCGCAAGGGGAAGCGCGTACGGCAACCTCAGGAAGAGCAGCGTGATGAAGATCGCCACCCCCATCATCGCGGAGAGAATTAACTGCGCGGACAACCAGGAGCTCATGCGGCCAGAGATCCGCCGCATCGTGGCGCGGCGATCGGCCCGAACGTCCGGCGGATAGATCAGAAGGATCATGTTCCGTAGCCGGTGCGCGTCGATCAGCATGTACGCAATCATGAAGAGCACCGCGACGACCGACGCGACGACGGTGGCCGCGTTGCGGATGTAGAGCACGACGCTCGACCGCGGCACATTCACGCCGCCTTTCAGATACGTGCGCACTCCACCCATCGGCACATAGCGCTCGAGTGGCGCGATGACGTTGGCCTCGAGAAGCGCCGGCAGTTGCGCGCCCAACGCCTTGAAGTCGTTGATCAGTTGCGGAACCATGATCACGACCAGCGCCAGCGCCAGAAGGACGAACGGCAGGTAGACGATCATCACCGCCGTGCCGCGCGAGAGGTTGCGATGAAAGAAGTGGCGCCACATCACGCGCACGCGATGCACGGCCGGCGAGATCCCGGCCGCCACGACCGCCGCAATGAAGATGAGGATGAGGATGTCGCGCGCCGCCCACAGGAGAGATGCCAGGATCAGAAACGCGGCGACCACGAACAACTTCTTCGCGAAGAGCTCGAGCTCACCTGAATGAGCAGGATCGCGGGCATAGAACGCCATCGCCTATCCGAGGTACTTCCGGATTGCCTGTTCGATCTGGACGCGCGGAACGGCGCCAACGACACGGCCCTTCTCCACCCCGTCCTTGAAGAACACGAGTAGCGGGATGCCCTGCACGCCGAACGCGGAAGACGTTCGCGGGTTCTCGTCCACGTTCAGCTTCGCGAACTGCACGTCGGGTCGCTCGGACGCCAGTTGCTCGAGGACAGGCGCGATCATGCGGCACGGCCCGCACCATGGCGCCCAGAAGTCCACCACCGTGGCTCCGTTCGCAATCCGGTCACGGAAGTCGGTATCGGTGACGGTGATCGGATGGCCGCCGTCCGACGTCGACAGCAACGGCTTCTTGCACTTGCCGCACACCGCAGCCTTCCCGCTTTCGAGATCGGGAACCCGGTTCGCCTGCCCGCATGACGGGCATCGGACGACGTCGCTCACGTCCTCAGCCATTGCGAATATGCTGCCCGCGTGATCCGCAGCGCCGCGCGATCGGACTTGCCGCGGCTGACGACCCTGCTCACCCGCGCGAACGAAGCGCCGTACGACATCAGCGTCGTGGCCGAGGAAAAGCTCTTCGGACCGGGACCTCTCGGTCAGCCTGAGGTTCGCGTCCACGGCGACTTCGAGGGTCTCTCCGTCACGTGCGGCACGTATCTAAGGATGATCGCAGTGGATCGGGCGCACCGGCGACGCGGGATCGGAACTGCGCTGTTGCGCGACGCGGAGTCGCGCGGCGCCTTCATCGTCGCGGCGGAACCGGGGAACTACTTCACACCGGGAGTCATCGAGACGGATGAAGGAACGCTCGGCTTTTTCAAGCATCACAACTATGAAGAAACCGCGCAAACACAGAATCTAACGTGTGGCGCCACCCCTCTGGGTGGCGAGGCCAGCCGGAGGGCTGGCCCCACACAGACGCACAGCGTTCTCAAATTCATCGAACGCGAGTTTGGGGCGATCTGGCGCTTTGAAGCCTCTCACGCCGAAACACTCTTCTATGTCGAGGTCGATGGCCAGATCGCCGGCTTCGCTGCGCAGGAGGCGAACAACCGCGGACTCGGCTTCTTCGGCCCAACCGGTGTCGACGCGCGCCTGCGCGGCAGAGGACTCGGCCGCGATCTGCTCCTGGCCTCGCTCGCCGAGCTGAAACGTCTCGGTTTCGAGGAGGTGATCATTCCCTGGACCGACTCCATCGAGTTCTACCGCAAGTCCTGCGGAGCGGAGATCGCGCACAAGTTCGTGATCCTGCGTAGAATCGCGCCGTGAAAAAGCCGAAGCGGCGTCAGAGCTTCCTTCCAGTGGCAATCGGAACCACCGGCAGCGTGGCCCTGGCCGCCGTCGCGTTTTTCTTTTTCAAGAAGCAGGCGGAGCTGGTCGTGGAGGGACGTGCCGATCGTTACGACCACATGGTCTTCGACATCGTGCACAAGATCGATAACCCCGGCATGCACACGTTCATGGAAGCGATCACGCAACTCGGATCGCACGCGGCGATCAGCACCGCCGCCGGGATCACGGCCCTGGCCATGATCCGCGAGGGACGGAAGCAGGACGCCTGGACGGTGGTGGTCAGCACCGGCGGCGCGATGGCGATCAACACCATTCTCAAGAACATCTTCCAGCGGCAGCGGCCGCAGCAGCTGGCGCGGCAGATCAAGCTGCCGAAGTCTCACAGCTTTCCCAGCGGCCATTCCCTCCTGTCCGCGGCGACCTACCCGATCGTCGCCCATCACCTGGTGCAGCACCGCTCTGTCGCCACACAGGCCGTGGTGCACACCATCACGGCATTTACGATCCTCAGCGTCGGCTTTTCCCGCGTCTACTTCGGCGTCCACTTCCCCTCCGACGTCCTCGGAGGATTCGCGGCCGGGTTCGGCTGGTTAGGCCTGACGTCGCTCTCGCACACGATCGTGGAACGCGAAGACGCAGAAAACCGTTAGGAATCACGCATGTCATCGATCCCGAACTACGGCGCCAACATCGCATTCATCGAAGAGCTTTACGAAAAGTACCGCACCGATCCCGATGCGGTGAGCGCAAGCTGGCGCGAGTTCTTCCACGACTACCAGGAGCCGGTGGAGGATGGCGCCGCACCGACAGAGACCGCTGCCCCACCCGCCGCCGAGCCGGCGGCGGTCCCGCCGCCGCGGCCGGCGGCGTTACAAGTCGTAACCCCGGCTGGCGTGCCGCTGCGCGGCGCGGCCGGCAAGATCGCCCAGAACATGGAGGCGTCGCTCTCCGTCCCCACCGCCACGTCGATCCGCAACATCCCGGTGAAGGCGCTCGAAGAGAACCGGCGCGTCATCAATCATCACCTCTCGCTGACCGGCCAGACGAAGTCTTCGTACACGCACATCATCGCGTTTGCGATCGTGAAGGCGATCAAGACGTTCCCTCACATGAACTCCGCCTTCGCCGCAAACGAAGGGCAGCCGACGCGCATCGATCGCGAAGACGTCAACCTCGGCATCGCGATCGACGTCGAGCGCAAGGACGGCTCGCGTTCGCTCGTCGTCCCGAATGTGAAGCGCTCGCAGACTCTGGACTTCGCGCAGTTCCTGAAGGCCTACAACGACGTCGTGCGCAAGGCGCGCAACAACACGCTCGAGATGGCGGACTTCGAAGGCACGACGATCTCGCTGACCAATCCCGGCACCATCGGCACCATCGCCTCGGTTCCGCGGCTGATGCAGACGCAGGGTGCAATCCTGGCGACGGGCCAGATCGACTATCCCGCCGAATACTCCGCCGCGGACGACTCCGTCATCGCCAACCTGGGCATCTCGAAGGTGATGACGATGACGTCAACGTACGACCATCGCATCATTCAAGGGGCGGAGTCCGGCGCGTTCCTGGCGCGCATCCACGAGCTCCTGTTAGGCGCGGACAACTTCTACGACGACATCTATCGCGACCTGCGCATCCCGTACGAGCCCGTGCGCTGGGCCAAGGACCGCGCCCAGGAAGGGCAGGACGCGCGGGCGCGGGAAGCGCGCGTGCTGCAGATGATCAACGCCTATCGCGTGCGCGGCCATCTGCTCGCCGACCTCGATCCGCTGGAGTACACCGTGCATCGCCATCCGGAGCTCGATCCGGCGTTCTACGGCCTCACGATCTGGGATCTCGACCGCGAGTTCATCTGCGGCGGCCTTTGCGGAAAGATGACCGCGAAGCTCCGCGACATCCTCGACACGGTGCGCGAGACGTACTGCGGAAAAATCGGTTCCGAGTACATGCACATCCAGGAGACCGTGCAGAAGAAGTGGCTGCAGGACCGGATGGAGCCGACGCGCAACCAGCAACCGCTGGATGGCGCGAACAAGCGCCGGATCCTCATGAAGCTCAACGATGCCGAGGCGTTCGAGAAGTTCCTGCACACGAAGTATGTGGGCCACAAGCGCTTCTCGATGGAAGGCGCTGAGTCGGTGATTCCGATGCTCGATCATCTCTTCAACGAGGCCACTGCGAACGGAGTGGTCGAAGCGGTCATCGGCATGGCGCACCGCGGGCGGCTCAACGTTCTCGCCAACGTGATCGGCAAGTCGTACGAAAAGATCTTTCACGAGTTCGAAGGCGACGTCGACCCCAACACTACCCAGGGATCCGGCGACGTCAAATACCACCTCGGCGCCGACGGAACGCATCAGGCGCCTGACGGCGCGACGCTGCGCCTCACCCTGGCTTCGAATCCCAGCCATCTCGAAGCGGTCGATCCGATCGTGGAGGGCATGGTCCGCGCGAAGCAGAAGCTCATCGCCGACAACGGGCGCAAGAACGTGCTGCCCGTCCTGCTGCACGGCGACGCCGCGTTCGCCGGCCAGGGCGTCGTTGCGGAGACGTTGAATCTCTCGCAACTCAAGGGATATCTCACCGGCGGAACGGTGCACATCGTCATCAACAATCAGATCGGCTTCACCACCGGTCCCGAATCGGCGCGATCCTCGGTCTACGCGACCGATGTGGCGAAGGCGGTGCAGGCACCGATCTTCCACGTCAACGGCGACGATCCGGAGACGTGCATCCGTGCGGTGAAACTCGCGTACGACTTCCGCCAGCAGTTCCACAAGGACGTCGTGATCGACGTGATCTGCTACCGCCGCCACGGCCACAACGAAGGCGACGAGCCGTCGCTCACGCAGCCGCGGATGTACAAGGCGATCAAAGAGCATCGCTCGGTGCGGAAGATCTACACCGAACAGCTCCTGCGCAAAGGCGACATCGATCCGAAGGAAGCCGAAGAGTGGCTCGACGCCTTTCAGAAGAAGTTGCAGGAAGCATTCGATCGCACGCGGGAAGACACGCTGCCGCCGACCCAACAGAGCAAGGCGCTGTGGACCGACGAAGAGGTCACCGGATTCCAGAACGGCCCTTCACCCGACACCGCCGTGCCGCTCGAGCAGTTGCAACAGGTCGGTCGCGTGCTGACCACGATCCCCGAGAACATCGCCATGCATCCGAAGCTGAAGCCGGTGCTGACGAAGCGCGCGGCGATGGCCGAAGGACGTGAGCCGATGGACTGGGCGTTCGGCGAGCTGCTCGCATTCGGAACCGTGATCCTCGATGGCTACCGCGTGCGGCTGTCCGGGCAGGACAGCGGACGCGGGACATTCTCGCAGCGCCACGCGATCCTCTTCGATTACGTCAGCGGCGCGGGATATATACCGCTCAACGCACTCGTTCCGGAGACCCATGCGAAGCCCGCGCATCCCGTCGTGTTCAGGAACGCGCCGTCCGAAGACATCAACGAGACGGATGCGGATGTCAGCTTCTCCGTCTACGACTCCCTCCTCTCCGAATACGGCGTCCTCGGCTTCGAGTATGGATACTCCGTTGCCGATCCGGCGGCGCTCGTGATGTGGGAAGCGCAGTTCGGCGACTTCGTGAACGGTGCACAGATCGTGATCGATCAGTTCATCTCCAGCGCGGAAGAGAAGTGGGGACAGCACAGCGGACTCGTTCTGCTGCTCCCGCACGGTTACGAGGGTCAGGGACCGGAACATTCCAGCGCGCGCCTCGAGCGTTTCCTCACGCTGTGCGCGGAGGGCAACATGCAGGTCGTGTATCCGACGACGCCCGCCCAGTACTTCCACGCACTGCGGCGCCAGGTGAAGAACGACCCGCGCAAGCCGCTGATCGTGATGACGCCGAAGTCACTGCTGCGTCATCCGAAGGCCACCTCCACGCTGGATCAACTGACCAATGGACGCTTCGAGCCCGTGCTCGTCGACGGCGCGCCCGATGCGCAGCGCGTCATCATCACTTCGGGCAAGGTCTACTACGACCTCGCGGCGGCGCGCGGCGAACGCGGCTCGAACGTGCGCATCGTCCGGCTGGAACAGTTGTATCCATTCCCGCAGGCGGCGCTCACCGCGGCCATCGGCAATGCGACGGAAGTGATCTGGCTGCAGGAGGAGCCGCGCAACATGGGTGCGTGGCCATTCCTGATCGAGCGTCTGCCGGCAGGCACGCGCTACGTCGGACGTCCGAAGAGCGCTTCACCTGCGACGGGCTCACATCACCGGCATGAGGAGCAACAGAAAGCGCTGATTGACGCGGCGTTGGGATAGTGCTTCTGTGTGTGGGCCCGCTTCGGTGTGTGGGCCGGCTTCTGTGTGTGGGCCGGCTTCAGCCGGCCTAACGTGACCGGCTGAAGCCGGTCCTCACACAGAAGCATCAGAGCCGGATCCACGTCTGGGGCAACTTGCAGTCTCACACAGAACCAGAGCCGGGTGCAGGCAGTTGTCTCGCGATCGCTGCCCGCAAATCCTGCGGCGATGCCGGCTTCGTGAGGTAATCGTCGGCGCCGAAAGTCCGCATCGCTTCGTTTTTGTAGCGAAGTCCTTTGTACACAGACGTGATGACGATGATCTTTGTGTCGGGCAGCTCGCTCTTGATGATCCGCGCCGCTTCGCGCCCATCCATTTTCGGCATCAGCGCATCCGTGATGACCAGCTCGGGCTTGTAAAGACGCGCGACGTCGATGAGGTCCGCGCCGTTGCGCAGCACCATCAGGTTGTGGCCGAGGCCCTGAACAACGCGGCGCATGATGGAGCGTGCTGTGGGGTCGTCGTCCGCGAAAATGATCAGCGGATGCTTGATTTTTTCCGGTGGCAGATACTCGGACAGCTCGGCCTTCCGCGCACGCATGTCGGGCGTCGCCTTCTCCCAGAAGGCCGCTTTGTACTTATCGTCTGTCCTGCAGAAGCAGGAGTTGCAGAAAGGGCAGCGTACGGAGCGGGTTTCTTCGAGGCAATCGCATTGCGGCGCCGCCGTCGCGTCGAAGACATTGGCGCAATTCACACAGCGAATCTGGTACATCAGCAGGGTTTGTCGGCCGGACGGTGCGGCTTGACGGCGCCGTCCGATGGAACGACCGTCACTTCGGGGGGCGGGTTGACGGAACCGCCGGCCGACACTTCCGACGCGACCTCGATCAAAATCTTCGCCACGCCGTCCACATCGAATGGCTTGCGGATCACGCGGCGGACCATCGAGTCGTCGAGGCGGGCGACGTCCGTGTTCGTCATCGCGGTAGCGACGATCACCGTCGGCCGCGGAACGATCGCGCTGATTTTCTGCACGAGCTCATACCCGCTCACCCGCGGCATCATCAAATCCACGACCACGATGTCGTAGGCCTTCTTCTCCAGAAGATCGAGCGCGTGCTGGCCGTCCGAGGCGGAGTCAACGGCAAACCCCGCACGGATGGCGATGCGCTCCAACAGCTTTCGGATCGCGGGGTCGTCGTCCACGACGAGCAGCGGAGGCTTCCTTTTCTCCTCGCTCACAGCCATTCAATAGTGCAAGGCACGTGCTCATAATAACTCTTACCGGCTCAGTCACTTGGGCGCCCTTCCAGAAGTGCATCGCACTCGAGCGTTTGTGCACCATTTTCAGTGCATATGGCGTACTTGTCGGGATACATTCCGACGCCCGCGTACTCCCCTTTCGCGTTCAGAGCGTAGAACTCTACGGAGAAATTCGGCAGCCCGCGACGGTTGAGCAGGCGCTTCTCGATCGTGTTGGATTTGATGCGTCGCAGCGCGTCCATTGCGGCGTCTTTCGGATGCGCGCCGCGGCGCATCGCCTCGACGATCAGAAATGAGCTGAGGTTGTAAAGATTCGCCTCGCCACGGCCGGTCGAGCCGGCGGCGCCGACTTGACCGTCGACATAGAGGCCGGCGCCGAGGATCGGAGAGTCGCCGACGCGACCCGGGATCTTCCACGCCAGACCGCTGGTCGTGGTGACGCCGCAGATCTCGCCCTTCGCGTTCACGCCGTCGCAGTTGATCGTGCCGTACAGATGCTGGCGATGGATGAGGCCTTCGGCCGCCATCTGGAGCGCAACGCGATATCCGAGTTCCGCGCGGCTCTTCGGATCGAGGTAGTGCGAGGGATCGATGCGGCGCTTCCACTCCAGCCATAGCCCGCGCGACTTCTCAGTGTTGAGATCGTCTTCGATCTTGAATCCCATGTTGCGCGCGAACTCCTGCGCGCCGCGCCCGACGAGAAGATGATGATCGGTATTCTCCATCACCGCCTTCGCCACCAGTGAAGGCGTACGCACACCTTCGAGCGCAGCGACAGATCCGGCGCGTTTCTTCGGCCCGTGCATGCACGACGAATCGAGCTGCACCACCCCCTCGGCATTCGGCAGGCCGCCGTAACCGACGCTGTCCTCGAGCGGATCGAGCTCCAGGATGTTGACGCCCGCGATGAGCGAGTCGAGCACGTCGTTCCCCTGCGTCATCAGCGAGAACGCCTTCTCGACGCAGGTCATCGTGCCGCCGTTCTTGTATTGGTTGCCGTTCGCGGATGAGATGACGACGGGCTTCGATGCCGACGACTTGATAATCGCGGGAGCCTGGCCCAAGGCCGCGGCCGCAACTGTAGTACTGACGACGAACTGGCGGCGGGTGATGTCGTTACTCATGAGCGGGGAAGTTTACAACTGGAACTGTGTGGGGCCAGCCCTCTGGCTGGCCGGCCAGCCGGAGGGCTGGCCCCACACCTGCCGGCTTTGCCGGCTTTACACGGCGAGCAACTGTCGGTGCCACGAGTCCTTCGCCGGCTTCTCCCACCGCCCGCTTCGCACGTCGCCGAGGCGCTCGGCGAGGATGTCGAAGACGATGGTGTGCGGGTCGCCGTTCTCGCGGAACTGCGCGCGCGACTCGGCATGCACGCGATCATCCGCGCCGCGGTAGAAGACGCGATCGGCATCGAGGATCTTGACGTTCAGATCGCCCTCGAGCTCCTGCAGGAGCCCGAACATGCGATCGATCGAGCAGCCGGAGGTCTCACTGCGCTGATCGACGGCGATCACGAGAAAGCTGCCAAGGAGCAGATCGCGTTCGGCGGTGATCGGCTGGCCGTGCGCGGCCCAGGAGCCTAGAAAACCGTCGACGCGCGCGAGGAGCTGAGCTCCTCGCGCGTCGTCGAGCGAAGGTGAAATGCCAAAGATCCAGATCCGCGAGTCATCCGAGAGGTTCATGCATCAGAAGTTATAGCTCACTCTCGTGTAGACGAAGCGACCGTTCATGCCGAACGGCGAATTGAGCGGGTAGAGGAACACGCCCGCGCTACCGACCTGCTGGGATCCGGAAGGGGTTCCGGCGCCGAGATTCCTGTCGGGAAACTGATCGAACAGATTCTCGGCTCCGATTGCGAACGTGTACTTGCTCCAGCGGTACGACATCTCGAGGTCGCTCAGCCAGCGCGCCGAGTAGATCTGGTCGTCGATCGGCTTGAGCGTGAAGCTGCAGAACTCACCGTACCGGCTCTCGCGCGCCGTGATGCCAAACGATCCCTGGGTGAAGTTCTCCATGAGGCGCGCGCTGTCGCGAGGCTGCCCACACTCGAAACGGCGCTGCTCGCCGCGATCGAACAGGACAGCACCCAGGCCGGTGAGTTGCGACGGCGTGGGCGCGATGCTGACGATCTTCGACTTGTTGTTGCTGTACGCGGCGGAGAGATCGATGCGGCCGCTCAACAGCGGGCGCTGATGATTGACCACGAGATCGTATCCGTTGGTCCGCGTGTCGATGGCGTTGGTGAAGAAGCGCGCACCCGTGGCGCCGAACGGCTGCAGAATCGGCTGCACCTGCGCCTGCGTGAAGTTTCCCGACAGGACGATGCGATGCTTGATGTCGATGTGAAAGACGTCGGCCGTCATCTCCAGGTTGGACAGCGGCTGCCACACCACGCCCCCGCTGTAGTTCCGCGAGGTTTCCGGGCGCAAAGGCTGGGCGCCGAGCGCAACTGCAATCTCGCTTCGCACCGGCGAGGTCCAGATGTCGAACGGCTCGACGACGTTCGTCACGGTGTTGCGCACGAAGTTCGTGCTCACCGCCGAGAACCATGACTGTCCGAGCGACGGTGCGCGGAAGCCGGTGCTGACCGCGCCGCGGAAGATCAGCGGCTTGACCGGCGAGTAGCGCAGCGTCAGTTTCTCGTTGGTCGTGCCGCCGAAGTCGCTGAAGTTCTCATGGCGCGCGGCGACACCGACACGGAGCTGGGTCAGTACATCGCCTTCCATGTCGATGTAGACCGCCTTGCTGTTGCGCGAGTTGTCCGAGGAGTTTGAAGGACGGAAGCCCGGGAAGACCTGCGATCCCGGCGCTGCGCGGCTGGTGCCGAATTGATTGAGCGAACCACCATTGATATACGACGCCACTTCGCCCGCGCTGACCTGGTAACCCTCGCGGCGATATTCCGCTCCGGCCGCGAAGTTGATCGGGCCCGCGAGGCCGACATTGAACCCGCGCGACAGGTCGAGATTCATCGTGGCCTGGCGATCACCGAGCAAGCCCGCGTAGAACGAAGTCTGGTTCGGCGGCGTCTGCGGACCGAGCGACGCATTCAGCGTGTTGCGGACGTAGAAGGCCATCTTGTTGCGGCCGTAAGCAGCGCTCGCGTCGTAGAACCACGAGGACAGCTCGCCTCGCACGCCCGCCGTGAGAGCCTGATCGGCAACACGCGGCTCGATGAGCGGAAGGAAACCCTTCGGGTAGATCTGCGGCCAGTCCGTGGCATCGAGCGCGCGGCGGTAGTTCCCGCCGGCCGATCCGTGGCGAAGATCGTACGTTCCGAACGCATAGAAAATCTGCTTGCCGTCGTCGCTGATCGGAAGATTGAGGTTGAGCAGCGACATGAGATCGCGCTCGTATGCATCGCCCCAGTGCGTGTTGGGCTGCGATACGGCGTTGTTGCCCGCGTCGCCTTTGACGATCTGGTCGCGCGGATCCTTCAGCGCGCGATTGGTCTGGTAGCGATCGCGATATTCGAACGTTCCGAACAGAACACCCTTTCCGAGCTTCCACCCGCCGCTCAGATTCGTGTCCAGCATCTGCCCGTCGCTGTGCGTCGTCGATCCACCCTTCACTTCGAGCTTCAACGGTTGCGCGTCCGACTTCAGAACGAGATTGAGCACGCCGGCGATGGCGTCGGAGCCGTACTGCGCCGCCGCGCCGTCCCGAAGAATCTCGACGCTGTCGATTGCCGACGCCGGAATTGCATTCAGATCGACGCCCGCCGATCCCCGACCGACGGTTCCGTTCACGTTGACGAGCGCCGCGACATGGCGGCGTTTGCCGTTCACCATCACGAGCACTTGATCGGGCCCGAGGCCGCGGAGGGTGGCGGGGCGAACGCTGTCGGTTCCGTCGGAAAGCGTCGGCCGCGGGAAGTTGAACGACGGCGCCACTTTCTGAATGATCTGGTTGGTCTCGGTTGACGGCGCGGACTCGATCTGGTCGTGCGTGATGATGTCCACGGGCACGGCCTTCTCGGCCTCCGCGCTGATCGCGCGCGATCCGACCGTGATCTCCTGGCCGAACGCGACAGGCAGCGTGAAGTCGTGCGTGACCTCACCGGCACCGATCGTGACCCTCGCCGTCCGGGTCTGGAAGCCCTGCAGAGTCGCTGCAACCTTGACGGTCTGCCCGCCGTGGGCGCCGGGGATCGCGATCTGGTAACGGCCTTCCGCATCCGTCACCGTGCTGAGTTTGAGCTCGTCGATCGAAACAGTCGCGCCAGTGAGCGGCGAACCATCGGACGAAATCGTGACACGGCCGCGAACGACCGCACTCTGTTGTGCTGCAAGCGTGAGCGAGAACAGCAGGCTGACGACGAGGCTGAAGCCGGACAACTTCCGCATGCGAGAGTCTCCTTTTGGGATGAGAGTGCCAGTATACCGGTGTGTCGCGAGTTAAGATCCACCGACGTGAGTCTCGCGAAACTGATGGAGCGTTTCCGCGGCGGCATGACCGCCGAACCGCAGGAGCGTCAGGACCCGTTGCACCTGGCCACCGCTACCGTGCTGCTGGAGACGGCGTACGCGGATGGTGAGTTCTCGCCCGCGGAAGACGGCGACGTCGTCGGATTTCTGCAGAGCGCCTTTGCGCTGACGACCGAGGCGGCGCAGGAGCTCGTGCACGCCGCTGCCGAGATGCGGCTCAAGACCATCGATCACTTCGCGTTGACGAACTTCATCCGGAAGAACGCGACGCTGGCCGAGCGCATCGACATCGTGAAGACGATGTGGCGGATCGTTTACTCCGATCGCAAGCTCACCGACTACGAAAACTACCTCGTCCGCAAACTCGCCGACCTCCTCGGACTCGAGCACCGCGTGATGATCGAGGCGAAGGTCGAGGTTCTTCGCGAGCTCGGCCTCGCGACGGCATGATCGAGTCTCATCAGGTCGCGATCATCGGCGCCGGGCCGATCGGTCTGGAGCTCGCGGTGGCGTTCAAGCAGGCCGGGATCGATTACGTGCACTTCGATGCTTCGCAGATCGGGTCGACGATCGAGTGGTATCCGCCTCTGATGCTGTTTCATTCGAGCTCCGATCGCCTGGCGCTTGCGGGCATGCCGATCCAGACGGCGAACCAGCAGAAGATCACGCGGGAGGAGTACCTCGCCTACCTTCGAGCGCTGGTGCAGAACTTTGGCCTGACCGTGCGCACGTACGAGCGCGTCGAACAGGTGAAGAAAGTGCACGGCGGATTCGAGCTGCGCACGCGCGCGCTGGACGGCGAACACAACGTGCGCGTGGAGAAACTCGTTCTCGCGATCGGCGCCTTTCACACGCCGCGCCTCATCGAGGTTCCCGGCGAAGATCTTCCGAACGTCACGCATCACTTCGGCGATCCGCACCAGTACTTCGGAAAGCGCCTGCTGATCGTCGGCGGTCGCAACTCGGCCGTGGAGGCCGCGGTGCGTTGCCATCGCGCCGGCGCGGACGTGACGATCAGCTACCGCGGCAACGACTTCGATCCGAAGGTGGTGAAGTTCTGGCTGCTGCCGGAAGTGCGCGCGCTCATTCGCGATGACCTCGTGCGTTTTCTGCCGCGGACGAACGTGCTCGAGATCCGGCGCGGAAGC
Source organism: Thermoanaerobaculia bacterium (assembly GCA_038230775.1). GTDB lineage: Bacteria > Acidobacteriota > Thermoanaerobaculia > Gp7-AA8 > Gp7-AA8 > JBBRMQ01. The sequence goes on along the minus strand of JBBRMQ010000047.1, from coordinate 2,216 downwards.
GTCGTCCTCTCCACCGGCGAGATTCCCACCGACTTCGTGCTGCTGATGACGGGCTACCGTCAGGATCCGACGATGTTCGACATGTTAGGCGTGAAGCTGGAAGGCATCGCGCAGGAGCCAGTCCACGATCCGTCGACGATGGAGACGAACGTGCCGGACGTGTTCCTCGCCGGAACCGCGGTCGCGGGCACACCGCCGCGAAAAGTCAGCGTCATCGTCGAGACCTGCCCCGTGCACGTGCCCCGCATCGTCGCCGCGAGTCGCGGCGAGCGCGTCGCGCTGCCCGACGGCGCTTTGGACGAGTAACGCCGAAACTGGGGCGGCGGGCTGCTGTGTGAGGACCGGCTTCAGCCGGTCAAGCCATCAGACCGGATGATGCCGGTCCACACACAGAAGCAGCTCACCATGTCATCAGGGCGAAGCCGATCATCTTGTAGAGCAGCCGCGCGCCGACGTTCGCATCCCACTCGGTATCCCCCGGCGCGACTTCGCAGAGATCGAGACCAACGATGCGTTTCTTCGCACGCACGATGGCTCGAAGCATGGCGATCGCTTCGTTCCACGACAGGCCACCAGGAACCGGCGTTCCCGTTCCGGGACAGAGCGTTGGGTCGAGCCCGTCGATATCCCACGACAGGTACACATCGCGCGGCAACTGGCGCACGATTTCGTCGGCGATTTTCGCGAACGCCGTGCCTTCATCCCTGCGGCGCGCCAGATCGACATCGAAGAACGTCACGATGCGCCCTTTCGATTGCTCGATCATCCGCGTTTCGGCGAGCCCGAGATCGCGGACGCCGATCTGCACGAGCTTTCCGACGCCGTCGATCTTCGTCATCACGTTGTGAAAGATCGACGCGTGCGAGAAGGTGAAGCCTTCGTACGCGTGGCGGAGATCGGCGTGCGCATCCAGATGCAGAATGCCGAGCCCCGGATAGTTCTCCGCATGGGCACGGATCGCTCCGAACGGTACCGAGTGGTCTCCGCCTAACGTCGCCACGAGCTTGCCGTCATCGAGAAGCGCGCGCGTCCTGTCGTACACCCAGTCATTGACCGAGACGCTGATCTTGTTGACCGCCGCGATCTTCTTGCGACCGAGCTTCTTCGCCTTCGCGTTCCAGAGCACGACCTTGCCCGGGATCGGCAGCATCGCGATGCCCGACTCGTACGGCCTTCCCGTCTCGTGATCGAAGAGATCGACCTGCTTCGAGGCTTCGAGCACCGCCGCCGGTCCGCGCGACGTTCCGCCGCCGTACGACGTCGTGGCTTCGAACGGCACGGGAACGATCACCACGCGCGATTCGGCCGCCGTGAATGGGAGACCGTAGATGCCGTCGTATTCCGCGGCGGCGTCCGGATCGAACTTCCGGAGCGCCATCAATCCAGATCCATCGGATTGATCACGGGCTTGTCCGATTTTTCCGCCCGCTGCATCGCTTCCTTGAATCGCTCCTCGAGAATGCGGGCGCGATCTTTCTGGCTTTCAAGATTCTTCTCGAACCGCTTCGCCATCTCGCTCTTCTGCGTCTCGAGATTCGAGACCATCGACTCCAGCGAGAGTCCCGACTTGTTCTCCTTCGCCTTGTGCAGGAGCACTTCACCGGAAACACGATCGATGACCAGCGTCGCATCGCAGCAGGGACAGGTGATCTCGAAGTTGGTCATTTTCCTGGCGTCCATCGGGCGCGTTGCGGTTGTCCGTGTCGGTTGTCGCAGAGAGGGCGTGGACAACCGATAACCGACAACCGAGAACGCGCGGCGCGGGCCGCGCAACTATTCTAACGCCTGCCGCAGATCCTCCAGAAGATCCTGAACATGCTCCAGGCCGACGGAAACGCGCAGCAGGTTCTGCGGTGTCCGCGAGGCCGGCCCCTCGCTGGAAGCGCGGTGCTCGATCAGGCTTTCCACGCCGCCGAGGGAGGTGGCGCGGGTGAAGAGACGAACGCGGGAGGTCAGGCGCAGCGCCTCCTCCCGCCCGCCCTTCACGCGAAACGACATCATGCCGCCGAAGTCCGACATCTGCCTGGCCGCGATGGCGTGTCCGGGATGCGAAGGCAAGCCGGGGTAATGGACGACCTCGACGGCGGGATGCGAGGCCAGCATGGTGGCGATCGCACGCGCGTTCTCGCAGTGCATCCGCATGCGCGCGGACAACGATCGGATTCCTCGCAGCACCAGCCACGAATTGAATGGTGAAGCGACGCCGCCGATGATCG
>JBBRMQ010000046.1:0-21867 GCA_038230775.1 Thermoanaerobaculia bacterium | reverse complement strand
GGAGCGCCAGAGCAAGTCTTTGTAGCGCCGGCGTCCTCGCCGGCTGTTCCGCCAGCGTCTCGCTGGCGGATGTGTGGCGCCAGTCCTCTGACTGGCGAGGCCAGCCGGAGGGCTGGCCCCACACCTGGCCTTCGGCCGAGCTACGTTTCCGCTCCGTTGATCGGAGATCCAAGTGTGGCGCCAGTCCTCTGACTGGCGAGGCCAGCCGAATAGCTGGCCCCACACCTGGCCTTCGGCCCAAAGAGCCTACATTTTCACGAGCTCCACTCGGCGATTCGCAGCGCGGCCTAACGACGTGTCGTTCGTGGCCACGGGCTTGGTCGATCCGAGGCCCGATGTCTCCAGCCGCGCGGCATCGGTGCCGACGGTCACGAGATACTGCTTCACCGCGTTCGCGCGTCGCGTGGAGAGATCCTGATTGTGCTCCGATGTGGACGTCGCGTCGGTGTGGCCTTCGATCGTGATCTTCCAGCCGGCGTTTTTCTTGAGCATCGCCGCAACCTGATCGAGGGTTGGTTTCGAATCCGGCCGGATCACCTCGGAGTCGCTGTCGAAGTTGATGCCGTACAGACGCACGCGGCCCGTCTTCTTGAGATCGTCGGCAAGGCGCTGGTCCGGCGGCTCTTTCCACTGCGGACACGCGGTGTTGCCGGGATCGGTGCTGACCCGCTTGCCCTCGATCGGATCGAGCTTCGGATGTTCGCTCGCACCATCCGTTCTCCACCATCCACCGAACGCGTGGCCGTCGTCCGAGATGACGAGGATCGCCGGTCCGCTGCCGCTCTCTCCGATGGCGTACTTGAACTTGAGCATGCGCCCATCCATGCCGCCGTTCAACAACTCGGTACCGCGCTCGTAGCAGCCGGTCACGGTCGCGCCGTCCTGCTTGAGGTGAAATTGGCCCGCGTCCGTGTCATACGTGCCTGTGACATTCGGTATCGGGTTGTGTGTGAGACGATTGCCGAAGGCCCGCAACTCCATGATCTGGGCGATCCCATTCGCGCTGGATGCCTCAGTGACGGTCACGCGAACCCACCGACCCGGCACTTCCGCCGACACCGGAAAATCCAGACCGTCCTTCATCTCGGTCAACGAGACCTCGGCGATGGATTTGAAACCGTCGACGGCACTGGTGTCCGACACTTCGACGACCACCTGCTTCGGCAGACGGCCGTCGTAATCAACGTTCGCTTCATCGAACTCCAGCCTTTTGATGATCGCGCGATCCGCCATCTCGACAACCGTCGGATTGTTGAACTCATGTCCCTTGCTCACCCATCCCGTTCTCGGATCCTCATCGAACATGTAATACGCGGCAGAGTTCAGCTCCACCGGAGCGGCGCGCGTCACCGGAAACGCACCCGAGGCGAGAGCAACGAGATTCTCGGCATTGCTGGCGGGCAGCGTCGTGGTCGTGGCCGCGGTAGCGGTGATCGCCGTCGATGATGCGGCAGACGTTGTGGAAGAAGTCGTGGCGATGGTCGTCGTCTCAGTTTTCTTGCACGAGACGATGGCAAAAATGAGCAGAGCAAAAGCGAACGTTTTTTTCATGAGGCGCAAATTGTAAATGGCTTGCGTAGCAGTGTTGTCATTCCGAGCGTAGCGAGGAACCGGTGTGGTTGGGTGGTTCGTCGCACCGCCCGCCACACACCAGTCCCTCGCTACGCTCGGGATGACATGGAGCTCCGCGCGGCGCGCGCCAGGACTGAGATCGCGCAAGCCCCGCCGCCTCCTGAAGGTGCGCTCGCCCGACTTGACAGCCATCTTGGTAAGACATATCTTACGGTAAGTGAATACTTACCAACTGCAATTCGACGCGCTTGCCGACATCACCCGCCGCGGCATCCTCGCGAAGTTGATCGAGGGGCCGCTCGCGGTCGGCGAGCTCGCCGCCGACTTCCCGATGAGCCGCCCCGCGATCTCGCAACATCTTCGCGTGCTCAAAGAAGCGAATCTCGTCTCGGACAGCGCTGACGGAAATCGCCGGCTCTACTCGATCAACATGACCGGCTTCAACTCGCTGCGCGATTACTTCGATCAGTTCTGGGATCAGGCGCTCGCCGCCTTCCAGCGGAAAGCGAACGAGCAGAAAAAGAAGGAGAAGAAATGAGTGCAACCATGACCATTGCCCCAGTGAAGAAAAGCGTCGTCGTCGACACCGATGTGGAAAGCGCGTTCCGGCTTTTCACCGATGGCTTCGACACGAGCATCGGAACTTCGAGCGCCACGGCGCCGGCGGGAACTCGATGAGAATCTCGGTCGACTCCGAGGGTGGCTGGGGAGCGTTGCTGCAGCTGTACGCGGAGAAAGCCCGCGGCTGAGGTCGCATGGCTCGTATCTTGTAGACGAAACGGTTCAAATGAACTGGCTCGTCTGGCTTGGAATCGCCGTCGTCATCGCTGCTGTCGCCGCAGTCACGGGAGTGAAACCAAAGGGAACGCGGCCGGTCGCCCATACACGAATGATGGGAGCCGGCCGCGTCGCCCTTTTCGCCATCGCGGCGATTTTCATCTACATCGCTTTCCGCGCAGGCCACTGACGGCTACCATTGGCGCATTCCGATGCGCCGATTACTGTTCGTCGTCCTCTTCGCACTGGCGTCGACTCCGGTATCCGCGAAGTCTCTTCGCTGGCACTCGCTCGACGTCACTGCGCAACTCGATCGCGATGCGCGTCTCCACGTCACCGAGCGCCATGAGATGGTCTTCGACGGCGACTGGAATGGCGGCGAGCGCACGTTCCGAATCGGAGATGGTCAGGATCTCGCTTTTGAATCGCTCTCGCGCGTCGATGGCGGCGTCGAGCGGCCACTGGTCGAAGGCAACATCGATCAGGTCGATCACTACTCTTTCACCTCGCGCACCGTGCTCCGCTGGCGAAGCAGGCTGGCCTCCGACCCTCCGTTCGCCAACCAGCCGATCACGTACGTCCTGAAGTACACGATGACCGGCGTGGTGCGCGAGAACGACCGGCAGTTCCATCTCGATCACGACTTCGCGTTTCCCGATCGGACCGGCGTGATCGAGCACTTCTCGTTTCGACTGGACCTCGATCCTGTCTGGCGAGGCGCGCAATCGCCGATCGTGATCCACCGCAACACGCTCGTTTCCGGCGAGGGCGTCGTGGTTCCACTGACGCTCGAGTTTGCCGGCAGTGGCGCTCCATCCGGAGTGGTGCACGCTCCTTCACGACGCGCCACGATCGGCGTGGTGGTGCTCTTCTTCATCGCCCTCCTCCTCCTTCTCAACGCCTTCATCCTTGGTGAACGCGAGAAGGGGCGGTTCGCATCGATTCCGCGCACCGACGCAATCGACGAAGCGTGGCTGCGCGAGCACGTCTTCGGGTTGAGCCCCGAGGCGGCGGGAACGGTCATCGATGGAAAGACGGGAGCCGACGAGGTCGCGGCGATTCTCGCAAGGATGGCGCTGGAGAAGAAGATCTCCACTGCCGTGGAAGCGCGAAAGTCGTTCCTGATTTCGCGGCAGGTTCTCACCATGAAGCTGCTCGTCGATCGGGAGACGTTGCCGGTCGCGGAACGGAAGCTCGCCGACGCGCTCTTCCTCCACGCCGACACCACCGACACCGACACGATTCAGGCGCACTACAAGAGCTCCGGTTTCGACCCGTCGAAGATCGTGGCGAGCGGCGTCAAGCAGACGCTGCAGAGCATTCGAGCGCACGACACGAAGAAACAGTGGAAGCGGCCGTTGCTGATTCTCGCCGGCGCGTTCGGTCTTATGGTGATTGCTGCCATCACCGGTGGGAACAACGCGGGCGCCGCCGTTTTCACGTTGGTCGCCGGTTTCTTCGTTCTGGTGTTCTCGGCGATCGCCGCCAGCCTTAATGCGCGTGCGATCACAGCGATTGTGCCGCGCTTCGCCCTCGTATTCGCGCCGATCGCGTTTCTCATCCTGCTCACCGTCCGATACTCGATCTTCTCGCCGCATGTCATCTTCAGTGCGATCACACCCGTCGCGCTCTGCGCGTGGTCGCTGGCTCTCATGAACCTGATCCTCGAGATCCTGCGCACTCCGGAGTCGAAGGAGTTGATCGCATTGCGCAAGCAGCTCCTCGCTGCGCGCAAGTACTTCGTCGGCGAGTTGCATTCGCCGAGTCCACGCCTGCGCGACGACTGGTACCCCTGGCTCCTTGCCTTCGGCCTCGGCAAAAACGTCGACCGATGGTTCGGCGCGCACGGCGCGGCCGCGACGACCGGCTATCTGGGAACCACGAGCGACTTCTCCACGTCGAGCAGCTCGACGACAACAAGCTCGCCATCGTTCACCGGCGGCGGAGGCGCGTTCGGCGGCGGCGGCGCGTCCGGCGGATGGGCCATGGCAGCGGCAGCGATCGGCGCCGGCGTTGCGTCCCCGTCAAGCAGCAGCGGCGGCTCGAGCGGCGGTGGCGGCGGTTCGAGCGGCGGCGGGAGCTCGGGGGGCGGCGGCGGGGGCGGGTGGTGACCGTCGGCTTGCTTCGGTGTGTGGACCGGCTTAAGCCGGTCATGGCCGGCTAAAGCCGGCCCACACACCATGGCGTTTCCCCCGTCAACGCGCGCGAAGAGCGCTCACGCTCGCACACGCTTCCTGGTCGCCGCGATCGCATGCCTTCTGGTAGTAGCCGAGCGCGCGCGGCTTGTCGCTGCCTTCGTAGATCGTGCCGAGGTTGTAGCAGCCGAACGTGTCGTTCGCGGCGCAGCCTTTTTCCAGAAGAGGCAGAGCCAGTTGCAGATTCTTCTCCGCACCTTCACCGACGAGGAATGCGGTACCCGCGAGCGAGCACGCGTGCGCGATCTCGCGGCCATCCTCGTCGTTGACCGGCGTTCGATCGCACACCTGGCGGACGATCCGCGTCGCCTCGAATTGGTCGGCCTCCACGCCGCTCCCCTCACGCAACATACGCGCGGCATTCACGCAGCCGAGGTTGTTCGGACCGGTGCAGGAGCTGCCCTGACAACCTTTTCGATAGAGGCGGACCGCTTCCTCGAGATCGACTCTGCCGCCGTGGCCGAACTGGAGCATCCAGCCGAGGTTGGTGCAGGCGAGTGAGTTGCCGTCGTCGCAGGCTTGGCGATATGCGGCGCGCGCGTACGAACTGTTGTTCCCGGCGTTGACCGCGAACAGGTAGCACCCCTCACTGTCGCCGAGGTCGCAGCCGAGGCCGAAGAGGTCGATCGCTTTGTGTTGTTTTCCAAGGGCGGTACAGGAGGAAGGAACGCCGTTCCGGCAGGCCTGCTGATCGTCGAAGTGCGGCCCCGGTTTCGGCGTCGGTGTTAGACGGGCAATGATCTCGATCGTGGATGTGCCGCGCCGGATCGTCAGGCGGACGTCGTCGCATGCGTGCGATGCGATCGCGTGGTCGAAACCGCACACGTTCTGAATGAGCCGGTCATCGACCGCCTGAATGACGTCCCCCACCCGCACGCCCGCCCGCGCGGCGGAGCCGTTGATGCGCACCAGGCGGACGATCGCGCCGGCGACGTAGTCCGGGATCGCTCGATCGTGACGGATGCGACCGGAGATATTCGTCACCTCGACGGGCAGCGTACAGGCGGCAGCGAGCGCGAGGAGGGCGAACACGCGACCATTCTAGAGAGTCAGCCCGCGGGAAGAGTAAGGCCGTGAGGGAGAGTAAGGCGGTAAGGCCGGAGGACGAGTAGGACCATTCCACAGGTTCTACCCGGTCTACGGTCTTACCGGTCTTACCGCCTCATGTCATATGGATTCACGAGTGCGGCAACCAATGCGTATGAGAAAAGCGACCATCCTGCTGACCATGCTGTTCCTCGCGGTTGCGGCGCACGCGCAGGAAGTGCCGCCGCCCGCGATTCTTCGCGAAGTCCTCCAGCTCAACGACGATCAGATGAAGCGCCTCGGCGAACTGCTGGAGAGCCGGCGCGCCGCGGTTGAGCCCCTCGCGCATCAACTCGCCCAGGCTCAGCAGGCGCTCGGAGCATTGCTCGGCAGCGACGCAGCCGATCCGGCGGACGTCGGCAAAGCAATGCTGACGATTCGCGGTCTGCAGCGGCAGGTGGAGCAGAAAGCGCACGAGTCCTCCGACGCGTTTCTCGCCACGCTGACCGACGGCCAGCGCGCGCAACTGCAGCAGATCCACGGACTGGAAAAGGCGCTGGCGGCCGTGCAGGCGTTGCATGCGCTCGGCCTTTGACGCAAGACTGCGCGCATGGAGCGATCGGAGCTCGAGCGCCTCGTCGAAGAACAGCACCAGCGGAGCTTCGGCTGGGCGCTGGCTTGCTGCGGGCGCAACTACGACGATGCCGAGGAGGTGCTTCAGGTGGCCTATCTGAAGATTCTCGACGGCCGGGCGCGATTCGATGAGCGATCGGCATTCAAGACGTTTCTGTTCTCCGTCATCCGGCACACCGCTCTGGAGCGGTTTCGATGGAAACGAGCCAAGGAACGATTCGCCCTGATTCTCCATCAGCCTGTTCCGGCGGAACCGCCGGATCAAGCCGCGGAGAAGAGCGAATCGGCCGCGCAACTCGAGCGCGCGCTCGGAAAAATCGCCAACCGCCAGCGGGAAGTGCTGGAGCTGGTCTTCTACCACGACATGACGATCGAGGAGGCCGCCCTCACCCTCGGCATCGCGACCGGAACGGCGCGCGTGCATTACGAGCGCGGCAAAAAACAACTTCTGCAACGATTGAACGAGGAGAACCGCATTGCCTTCGCATGATGACGACGCCGACCTGCGTGCGATCTTCGGCGCTCTGCGGCATCACGAGCAATCGCGAGCGCCGGAGTTCACGATCGAACCGCCGGCGTTCTCGAGGCCAGCCAGGGGGCTGGCCCCACGCATCGCATTCGCGTTTGCGCTGATCCTGATCGTCATCGTCTTCGCGACGACGCACCACCGCGCCCTGCCGCCCGCTCCACCGCCCGACGTCGTCGCCAACTGGAAAGCGCCGACCGACTTTCTCTTGTCCACTCCACAAATCGAGCTGCTGAAAGACACGCCGCGATTCGGCGAAAGGAACGTGATGCGATGAAGCGACTCCTTCCTCTTCTTCTCTGCGCGCTGGCCACGACCGCGCTCGCGCAGCAGCCGCAGCCTCAACCGCCCGGCCCCGATCAGGATCCAATTAGCCGGCAGTTGTTTCCGCCCGAGCTGATCATGGCCCATCAGGACGAGCTCAATCTGCAGGACAAGCAGCGCACCGCGTTGCGCGCCGAGGTGGTGAAGCTGCAAACGAAGGTGGTGGATCTGCAGTGGCAGCTCAGCGAGGATGCGGAGAAGCTCTCCTCGATGCTGAAGTCGCCGCCGATCGATGAAGCGAAGGCGCTGGAACAAGCGGATAGAGTCATGTCCACCGAACGCGAGATCAAGCGCCTTCACCTCGGCATGCTGATCCGGATCAAGAACCTGATGACGCCGGAACAGGTGGCGAAACTTCAGGAGCTGCGGAACCGACGTTAGGGGAGATCTGCCCAAGTGCGAGAAACCCCTCACCCGGCCTTCGGCCACCCTCTCCCCGCTGCGCGGGGCGAGAGACAACATTTGTAGCCCTTCTCCCCGCGTGCGGGGAGAAGGTGCCCGAAGGGCGGATGAGGGGCGCCTGCACTTGTGCAGAGCCTCCTTCGTAGCGGCCTACTTCAGAAAAGCCAGCAGGTCGGCGACCAATCGTTCCTTGTGCGTGGCGAAGAGGCCGTGCGGAGCGCCGTCGTACTCGATGAGCTTCGCTCCTGCGACGCCTTTCGCCGCCTCGCGGCCCGAGGGATCGATGGGAACGGTCTTGTCTTTCGTGCCGTGAATGATGAGCGTCGGCACCGAGAAGGCCTTCAGGTCCGGACGGAAATCGGTCGTGGCGAACGCTTCGGCGCAGGCGAGAGTGGCCTTGAAGCTCGCTTCGAGGCTCTGCTTCAGCGACCATTGCAGAATCTCGTCGCTCACGGAGTCACCGTAGAAGTCCTTGAAGAATGCGGCGAAAAAGCCATCGCCATCGCCGCTTCATCCCACGTGTCCGCGGAGAGCGGCCATCCGTGCATGAGGATCACAGGGCGGCCCTTGCCCCACGACTTGTAATACAACTGCACATCGTCTTTCGTCTTGACGTAGCTCATGAGCTCGAGACGACGCGAACATCGGACCTCACGAATGCGTATTGCCTAGGAAAAGCCCTACAGGGCGTTCCCGAGCGGCCGCGATCTCGTGGCTCAGCCGCGCGCAGTGATCGAACCAGTCGACGAACCAGGCGTTCTCGCGAAGTCCATCGAGCGCTTCGGCGACCAGTACTCGAAAACGGGAGACGGCGACTCCCCGCTTGTATTCGTCGAGACGCTCCTGCGAGATCGAGTCGATGGTCGTCAGATTGAACGAGTCTTCGAAGTCGTACGTCATCGGCTTCACCGCGCCCGCGGAGGTGATCACGAGCGGATTGACGAGACTCGACAACGCTTCGTCCTCGCCCGCTTCGGCGAGTGCAGCGTAATCGTCGCGCTGCTGCCAGAGGTTTCTTGCCGGAACGAGATCGCACTGCACCGGAACGCGACTCTGAAGTTCATCCCGCAGCGCGAGAACCACGAGGAACAGACGCGCCTGATCCGCCGCGCTGAGTGCAGAAAACATCGTGGCCGATCGCGCGCGACCCGCGAGCGCCACCGGACGGATCTGCAGTGCCCGCGCGCCGGATTGCAGCAGATGATCGACGAGATCCGGCAGCTCGGGAATTGCTTCGCGCGTTACGGAGATCGCCGCCGCGACGGGCGCGTCCTTCGCCGCCAGTCTGGCAAGCGTTTCGGTTGCGCGCGCAAACGCACCCTGACGGCCGCGGATCGCATCGTGTCGCGCGGCGAGACCGTCGAAGCTAATCGCGATTCCGTCCAGTCTCGTTGCCACGTCGTCGATGAGCTGCGGTGAGATCAACCCGTTCGTGATCATCGTGACGCGGTATCCGATGGAGCGCGCCTCGCCGATCAGCGGGAGGAGCGCGGGGTAGACCGTCGGCTCGCCGCCCGACAGGCTCACATGCGTATACCCCTCGGCCCTCAGGATCCACAGGGCGCGGTTGATCGCCGGAAGCGAGAGAGTGGCCCGCTCGCGTGGACCCGATTCCGAGTAGCAGTGCGCGCAGGCAAGGTTGCACGTCTGCGTCGGATGGAGGTGGATGGTGCGATCGGGCAAGAAGCCCGATCGCGTCCGTTCGGATTGCATGGGTCTAATGCTGGATGCCCGCGCCGGCGCCCTGGAGCTCGTCGACTCTGTACCCCACGCGCACGTGGAAGTAGTCGGGGTTCAGGATGCCGTACGGAAACACTTCGAGATGCGCGAGGTCCTTCTTGCCGAGGAGGCCGTCGAGCCTCGGCATCTTGGGGGTGAAGTAGTCGACGCAGATCCCGTATGCGCAGACGTCGAATCGCTTGATGTCGAGGCCATCGACGATCACGCCGCCTGCGAGCCTCTTGATCACGTCGTCTTTGAGTTTGAAGTTTGCGAGCCTGGTTGCCAGTCGTTCAGAGAGTTCATTTTCCATCGTCTTTCGTCCTTTCAGTCGTTGCTTTTGGGCCGGCCGATGGGTTAGTGACGGAGCGGATGCGATCATTACATCCGTCCATTGATGAGCCCAGGGGGCTCGGACAGCAGCTAGGTACGCCCGCGCCAGAAGCTTGTTGATCACCCGCCCGCAGAACCAAGGACGAGCGGGAACACAATGAGGGCGATGTCCCAGGCGAGATGCGCGCACAACGACGGGATGAGGCTGCCCGAAACGGCGCGCAATGCCGACCAGTAAAGGCCGCACGCGAACGCCACCGCCACGAGGAGGGCGGAGCCGGCGGGCACGTGCGCAATCGCATAGACCAGTGCGGTGATGAGCACGCTCCATCGCCGCGTCGATTTCTGAAACGCGCCGCGCCACATCACTTCCTCGCCGACGATCACCGGGATGATCGCGGCGACGATCAGCATCGGGCGATTCTTCCGCAGGAAACGCGAGTACAACGCGCGCGTCTCCACCTCGATGGACGGGAACCAGTGCGCGAGCAGCGGATACGTCAGATAGGTGACCGCGACCATCGCGACGGCGGATGCAGCGGCGAGAATCACGGTCCGCGTGCGCACGCGGAAGAGCTCCCGCATGGCCGCACGATCGCGCCACGCGGCGATGCTCGCGGTGATCACGGCGACGGCAAAGACGATCGGAAGCGGATCGGCGACCAGTCTCGTGGCGGCCATCGTCAACGCCCACACGATCGGAATGGCGAATCTCATCGCCGCCGCCGATAGCGCGCCATCAACCGTTCCGCAACCGCCCACACGCCTCGCTCCTCGGTCCGCGCTCCCCCCTCCGCCGCCCGCACGGCATCGTCGAACGAGGTGAGCTTCGCATAGTCGATCCGCTGCCAGTAGCTCGCATCGCGGGCGACGAGATCACTCGTCAGTCCCACCACGATCTCGCGTGCGACGCGCCATTCCGCACGCGTCACGAAGCGCACCCAGAGCGACGACAGGCGCGGCGTCAGGACGGGAACGCGCACGAACGCGGGACGCTTGAGGCCGAGCGCCGCCGCCGTCCGAAACAGAATCTCGCGCCCCGACAACACCTCGGGGCCCGGAAGATCGAACGACAGCGACTCTGCCAGCGGCACATCGAGTCCCCGGCTGAGCGCGACGAGCACATCGTGGATGGCGACAGGTTCCGTCCGCGAGTCGAGCCAGCGCGGCAGAATCATGAACGGGAGTCGCGCGGCGAGATCGCGCACGATGACGTACGACAAACTGCCGGGACCGATGAGCATGCTCGCGCGCAGCTCCAGCACCGGCACAGCGCCGTGGCGCAGAATCTCGCCCACGCGCCCGCGGCTGCGGAGATGCGCCGACGTCGATGTTGCAGGCGGCGGAAGAACGCCGCCGAGGTAGATGATGCGCTCCAGGCCGGCCGCGGCGGCCGAGCGTGCGAAATTCTCCGCCGCTTCGGCCTCGCGCGCGGCGAAGTCGCCCGCGGTGCCCATCTCGTGAACGAGGTAGTACGCCGCACGGCAACCAGCGAGGGCCCTCTTCATCGCATCGGCGTCATTGACATCGCCTTCAACGAAAACGGCTTCCGGTAGAACCGCGCGCGCCTTTTGCGCGTCGCGCGTCAGACAGCGCAGCGACATCCCGCGGTCGACGAGCAGCGGATGCAGCCGGCGTCCGACGAAACCGGTCGCGCCCGTCAGCAGAACGTCCATCGGCTCAGTGTCCGCGCAACCCAGTCAGCGACGCCTGCGCCAGAACGTCGCCGTGACAGTCGAGACCATTGAGAACGGTGTTGTCGGGCAACGTCGCCCCAGCTTTGAACGTGGCGCTGGGACGAAACATCGTCGCGGCGTGGATGGTGACGGCGACGAACAGCATGGTGCTGAAGAGCGTGCGGCGAACGATGGGCAAGGTCGGCTCCTTTTCGTGCGCGGAGCATATCGAAAAGGTGCGGGCGGACGAGGGATGCGTGCAAAGGTTGATCACTCCGCCCTCCTGCCGATGAGTGCTATGTTGAGCTGAAGTGCCCATCGCGAATGGGACCCGGCTGGGTCCCTACGAAGTCATCCGGTCCATCGGCGCCGGGGGTATGGGCGAAGTGTATTCCGCGCGAGACACGCGGCTCCATCGAGAAGTGGCGATCAAGATCCTTCCCGAACACGTCTCAGGCGATGAGGTCGTCCGTGCGCGGTTCCTGCGAGAGGCACGGGCGATCTCGGCCCTCAGTCACCCTCACATCTGCTCGATTTTCGACATCGGACGCGAAGCGGATGTCGACTTCATCGTCATGGAGTTGATCGAAGGGGAAACGTTGTCCGATCGGATGCTCCGCGGACGGATTCCGCAGGATGCCGCATTGCAATACGGGATCGAGATCGCCGATGCGCTCGACGCAGCCCACCGCGGAGGAATCATTCATCGCGATCTCAAGCCTGGCAACATCATGCTGTCGAAATCGGGCACGAAGCTTCTCGATTTCGGCCTCGCAAAGCCTGCGGCGATCAGACAGGTGGATCCCGAAGCGGCGACCGCAGCCGATCGCCCGGAGCCACTGACCGAGGAAGGCGCAGTGCCCGGGACGCTCGAGTTCATGGCGCCTGAGCAGTTGGAGCAGGGGAAGGCCGACGAGCGCACCGACATCTTCGCGCTCGGCAACATCCTCTATCGAATGTTCGCAGGCCGCGCCCCATTCGCCGGATCGAGCGCAGCCAACCTCATGGTGTCGATCATGGGAGGCGATCCGGCGTCGGTGAAGTCGCTCCAGCCGGAGATCCCATCCGCGCTCTCCCGTCTCATTTCCGACTGTCTGCGGAAAGACTCCAGGGAACGCGTGCAGTCAGCGCACGACGTGAAACTGGCTCTCGAAACGATCCGCGCCTCGAGTGACGAAAACGCACCCGCAGCGCGCCGCACCTCTCGTCGAGCTCTCGCGTGGGCTCTCCTGGCGGTTGCGGCAACCGCCGTTGCACTGGGAATCGCGCTCGTCCGGCGAGGGCCTTCAACCTCCGTGGCCGTGCAGCGATTCATGATCGATCTTCCGCCGCTGGCCGCGCCGCTCGACGGCGGGTATCACGACTTCGTCATCTCACCCGACGGCACGAAGCTCGTTCTATCGCTGCAACTGGCCGGCAATCGGCAGCTCTACGTTCGATCCGCGGAACGGTCCGATCTGGTCGGAATCCCGAACACAGCGAATGCCGTCAATCCCTTCTTCTCGCCCGACGGACACTGGATCGGGTTCGCTGCAGACGGCAAACTGCACAAGATCGCGTTGGAAGGTGGATCGCCGGTAGCGATCTGCGACGCGCCGCGAAGCCGCGGTGCGACGTGGAGTCCGGAGGGCACGATCGTGTTTGCGCCGACGAGCTACGGCGAAGGCCTCTTCCGCGTCTCGGCAGACGGCGGACAGCCGGAAAGGGTTACGTCGCTGGCGATGAACCCGAAGGAGCATTCGCACCGCTGGCCGTATTTTCTTCCCGACGGCAGGCACGTGCTCTTCACGATCGATGACTGGAGCGCCGATTACACGCGCAAGAAAGTCGCGGTGATCGATCTGAAGACAGGCGAGCGAAAGACTCTCGTCGATTCGGCGACGGATCCACGGTTCGTGCCCGGCTATCTCATCTTCGCGCGAAGCCGGTCGCTCTTCGCCATCGCATTCGATGCGGACCGCCTTACGACCTCCGGTCTTCCCTTTCCCGTCCTCGATGGTGTGATGACGCACGCAGGGACAGGCTCCGCGCTCGCGGATGTGTCCCGAACCGGCACACTGATCTACGCGCCGTACGCCGCCTCTATCGAGGAGCGTGAGCTCGTCTGGGTCGACCGTCATGGAAACATGCAGCCCCTGTCGAACGACCGCCGCGCCTATGTGATGCCCGCTCTCTCACCGGACAACACGAAGCTTCTCGTCGGCGTCGGCGAGTCTCGCGCGGCCGACGTCTGGCTTCTCGACATCGGCGCCAGCTCCTGGAGCCGCATCCTGCTCGAAGGCAAGAGCATCTGGCCGATCTGGTCGGCAGACGGCCGTCAGGTCATCTTCACGTCCAATCGTGCCGGGCCGCCGAACGTCTACATCGCGCCGGCAGATGGCAGCAGCACGGCGCGACGGCTCACGAGCTCGGATCGCTGGCCGTTCCCACGATCGGTTTCAAAGGACGGCCGCGTCCTGTTGACCGAGGAGCAGGATTCGGTCACGAACTACGACATCTGGAGCGTGCCTCTCGACGGCAGTCTGGCGAAGCAAGTGATCGCCGGACCCGGCAATGAGAACGACCCTGGGTTGTCGTCGGACGGCCGCTGGCTGGTTTACACATCGAACGAGACCGGATCCAGCGAAGTCTACGTTGCACAGTACCCGCCGACCGGAAGGAAGTGGCTGGTCTCGCAGGGCGGCGGCACGCGACCGCGGTGGTCCGGCGACGGGTCGGAGATTTTCTTTCGACGCGGGCGAGGAGTCTTCGTCGCCAGAGTCAAGACTTCTCCCGAGCTTTCGGTTGCCAAAGCAGAGCTGCTCTTCGAGGGCGACTTTGCGCTCGACTACGACGTCTCGGAAGACGGAAAGCGATTCGTCATGTTGCGCGAGAACACTCGCGCCCGAGAAGCACCGTCGCTGGCGGTGATTCTCGGATGGTCGGGCGAGGTGCGGAAGCGAAGCGGGGCGACGCAGTAGCAGTAAGAGAACGCGAACCGGTCACGCGAAGTGCGGAGCAGCCATGATGCGATCGAGCTCTCGACGCTCGAGCTCAAGCTGCTGCGCTAGTTCATCATAGAAATGCAAGGGTAAGGCGAAGGCGAAAGCCATCCGACCGTGTCAGAATCCGGCGAGAGCCGACAACTCATGCGATGGACCGCTGTGGCAATCCTCCTGGCCATGTCCTGCTCGCAAGCGGAGCGGGATCCTCTCCGTGACGCCATCGCGCGGCAATATCCCCGCGTCGACGGATCGACTTCGACGCATCCGCTCTCCGTTCTCATCGCATGCAAACTCCAGGGCGTCGCGTACGAATGGAAGCGGCCACCGGCATTGGAGCGGACCGTCTTCCCGTCGCGCACAGCTCACCCTCTTCTGGCCGCGAAGATCGAAGAGACCGTCAAGCATCACGGAACACATGAGGCGTATCTCTCCCTGATTGGGGACAGGACCGATCTCATTCTCGTGGCGCGCGAGCCGTCGGCGAGAGAGCTCGAAGCCGCTCATGTGGCCGGGGTGGTTCTCGATGTGAAGCCGGTCGCGCTCGATGCGCTGGTCTTCGTTCTGAACACGCGCAACCCGGTCGAGAACCTGACACGAGATCAGATTCGCGAGATTTTCGGAGCGCCGGGAACTAGATCGTGGATCACGCTCGGCGGGCCTGACGCCGCGATCGAGCCCTTCCAGCGTGAGCCCGACTCCGGGAGCCAGGAGCTCATGGAGAAACTCGTCATGAAGGGATCGCCCATGCGGAACGAGCACGAGGTCCCCCGGATTTACACGATGGCCGGTGCGGTCAACAAAGTGGCCGCGCGTGAGTACGGCATTGCCTTCTCCATCTACTACTACGTGACGAACATGGCGCCGGACGAGCACGTCAGGATGATCGCGATCGACGGCGTGCGACCGACGGCGGCGACGATCACATCGCGAGCCTATCCGCTGACTTCAGAAGTTTTCGCGGTGGTTCGCAAAGGATTGCCGCAGGGGAGTCCCGCGGCGAGTCTTCTCGCCTGGCTGCAGACGGGCGAAGGCCAGGCCGCAGTGCGCGAGAGCGGCTACGTTCCGCGAGGCCGGCCATGACGGAATCCGAGCAAGCTCACGACGCTCGCGACGCTCGCAACAGGGCACGTCTGACGGACCTCGCCGTTTTTCTTGTCGTCGGCGGCGGCGGATTGATCGTCGCCGTTCTCGTCCTGCTTCTGCTCCGGATGTTGCCGGCCATCTCGTATCAGCAGCGAATGGCTGCGTCCGGGATCCTTTTCTGGATCGCACTCGACGGATGCCTGCTGACCATCGGTGGACTGACGCGTCGTGCCGCGAAGGGCTGGATCCCGTGGATCCACCGCCTCGTGGTCACGGCCGGAACGATCGGCTTCGCTGCACTGGTCGTGCAGATCGGTCAGTTCGGCGGATGGAGCTTCGTAACGCTCGCCGTCATGACATGCATCGGCGCCCTCATGCTCGCTGCCGGTCTCGCGCTCGCGCGGGCATGGCGATGGGGCGGCTACCTCACGCTCGCGCTGGCAGCGTCGCCGGCGATCGCGTTCTTCTGGTTGGTGGTGATCCATAAACCCGACGTGAGCCTGTACACCCTCGTCTTCGAGATGGTGACGCTGATCCCTCTGTTCGCCGTCCTCGGTCCATTGGCGACCCTCCTCGCCTTCACGAGACTCGAGCGGTTTCCCAGACTGCGTGGGCTCTCCTACGCCACGTTCATCACCATCACGATCCCGGTGTGGATCTTTCTGTCCGTCACATCGTCCAAGCTGACGGCCGCGCAGCAGCGATCGCAACAGAAGACCACGGCGTTCTCCATGTACTACCTCTTTCAGGCAGTCGAAGCCTACGGAACCGCGCATGGAACCTATCCGCGGGCGCGGAACATCGAGGAGCTGGCCGCCGCGCTCGAACCGGCGCAAATCAAACTGACGCCCCGAAGAGACGCGTGGGGAAACGCACTCGAGTACACCCACGTGATTCTGCCTTCAGGCGAAGAGGCGTTCGTCATCCGGTCCGCAGGAGCCGACGGCGTGTTCGAGCATAAGGATCCGACGAAGTACACGGAGCGCGGCGTGAACGGATTCGAACGCGATCTCGTGTTCAGCAACGGATGCCAGCAGCAATGGCCGGAAGGGTTGATGCCGCCTTGACGACTCTGAGCTTCAGTGATTCATTCCATGCGCAAGCCGCGCACGGGCAAATCTTGCGCCGCTTCGTCGAAGTTGATGCCGGGAATCTACTTCCCTACCGGCGCACTGAAAGTGACGTCGTCCTGGAACGTGACTCCGTTGCCCATGTCGCTGAACTTGTGTGGCGAGGCCATGAAGTGACGCCCGGCGATCGTTTTCCCATCGTCCGTTTTCGTCTCGAATGCGTCCAGACCCTGAAGCCGCATCGGCTGTTGTGATCCCTTGAAGGCCACGTCGTAGATATCGTTGTAAAGCGCGATCTTTCCCGGATGGCCCATCGGGTCGTCGCCGAGCAACAACTCGATCGCGTGCAGTTTGCCGGCATTGGCCAGCGCTTCACGGTTGCTCCCGCTGGCAAGGTCCGCATCGGAGAGAGCCACGTCCGAAAGAATGACGCGGATCTCAATCTTCTTCTTGTCGCTTCTGCCGGGCATGGCAGAGGCGTAGACGTGATTGAGCTTGATCTTTTTCCCGTTCACGATCATCTGGCCGTTCACGTTTCCCGGCTCTGACGCGCAGACGACGGAGGAAGAGAGAGCGAGTAGAAGCACGACGACACAGAGGCTCTTCATGACGGGCCTTTCTTGATGCGGCCGGGAGGCGACGTGCATTCTATGTCGAAAGGCGAATGCCCCGCTTGCTCATGCTGCGCGTCAGGTGATAGACGTTCTAACAAACGAAGGGAATCCTCAATGCGACTACGCGCCTCTGTTCTTTTCTGCACAATGTTCCTGAGTGCAATGACGACCGCTCGCGCCGCCGCCCCGGCCAGTGTGAAAGGCTCGATGACCGTCAATGGAACGACGGTTCAACTCCATCACGTCGTCGCCCTCGCGGAGGAGGACCCGTTCCATTCCGAGAAGAAGGATCTCGTCATCGTGCTGAGCGACGTGCCTGTCTCGACATCGGACATCGTGAAAAAGAACATCACCGGCATCTGGATGACCGGCAAGCTGAATGCGATCCGCGTCGAAGTGCAGCCCTGGAGCAAGCAAGCCATCGGCGGCAACCTCTGGGCCGCCGTGCTGGCAAAGAAAGGCACACAGATCACAGGGTCGGGAATGGGCGACTTCACGGCCACGAAGCTGACCGCGGATCACGTGACCGGGCACCTGTCTACGAAGGACTACGGCATGAGCGACGTCAAGCTTTCGTACGATGCGACCTTCGACGCGCCGATCGAAGAGGGTCGCATCGACCTCAAGGCACCGGCGCCGGAAAAACAGAAAAACTCCGACAAAACCACAAAGACTCAACCCGTCAAGATGGTTGGAGGCAAACCGCTTCCGGCCGGTGGCGGCGACCCGGGCGCCGCCTACATTGCCTACACCAAGGCCATTCAGGCCGGGGTATCGGCGACGATCCTGAAGTCTCTCCCGAAAGCTGACAGAGATTCTCTGGCGGGAGCGGATCCGAAGGAGGCGTTCTCGATTCTGAAAGACTTCACGCCCAAAGACGCGAAGGTTACGGGAGGCACCTCGAACGGAACCAACGCCGAACTTGCCGTCACCAGTTCCCTCGGCAAGGGAACCGTGACGATGGTGCGCGAAGCCGACGGCTGGAAATACGTCAAAGACACGATCAACAGCCACGAATAGGCGCGTCGCGAACTGCAGCTACGAAGACGCGAATACGTGCTCGGAGCATGCGCACTGCGCTCGTCCTGTTGATGTCCGCTACCGCGGCGCCGGGTGCCGATTACTTGCAGGAAAGCAGGTCGTCCATCGAATCCACGGATCAGTAGTCGATCAGTTTGTCAGCTCACGCCAGACCGGTGACCATGAACAGGTCGGAGAGGAATCGCCGGTAGCCGTATGAATACGTCTGTCCGTCCGGCGTGATGTGCACCGGCATCACATCGAGGATGCCCGCCGGATCGCCGGGACGAATCACCGCCCATTCGCGGCGCTCGCCGCTGACGACGTCGACGCGCACGATCTGCACGTTGTTATGCGTCCGCTCCAGAATGAACAGCGCCGCATTGTCCTCGGTCCACTCGATCGGAATGTCGCCGGGCCGCGTGCCGGGCATGATCCGGTCGTCGCCGCCCGCAATCGAAAGCAGCATGAGCTTCTGATCGACGCCGACCGCGATGGTGCGCGCGTCATGCGAGAGCGTGAATGCACTGCCGCTCAGGCCTTTGTTGGTCAACGCTTTCGCCTTGCCGTCACCGTCGATCGCGAGCTCGAAGAGTTGCTTCGGCGATCCTTCGTAGTTGCCGAGGATGAGGAGCTTGTCGCCGGTGGGCCAGAATTGCCAGCCGGTCACCTCTGCCAGATCGCACCGGACGACGCGCGTGTCGCCGGCGCCGACGGGCAGCAGGTGAAACTGCGGCGGGCTGCCGACGACGATCGCGAGCCACTGACCGTCCGGCGAAATCGGATTGCCGCGCGCTTTTCCTTCCGCCATGCGGATCGCAGGCGCACCATCGGTGTATCGCAGGAAAACGGTGTTGACGCCTTCGACCGCCGATGCCTGCTCCTCGAACACGATGAAACTGCCGTCGCGGCTCAGTCCCGAGAGACGCGACCAGTCGAACCAGGAGAGGTTGCGCTCGACCGGCTCGCCGTGACGCCCAACCACCGCCTCCCGCCTCGCCGCCTCGGTTGCCAGAAGCACGCGCCCGTCTTCGGCGATGTCGTGCAAGGTCAGCCGGCCCGGCGCGGGAAGAATCGTGCGCAGCTTTCCGGTGAGGTCGAGGCTGATGAGATCGCGCCCGCGCCCGGTGATCTCGCCGGCGAACCAGATCTCCTGACCATCGCGCTTCCAGGCGAGACCGGAGCTGCTGAAGAAGAAGTCGCCGCGAACGAGCTCTTTGCCTTCGCGATCGATCACCACGACGCGTCCGGCATCGTCGCCCCACGCGGGATGAAGCATGAACGCGATCAGCTTCTCGTCCGGCGAAAACGAGGCGCGGCTGATCCACTGCGGCGTGCGAAAGATGACGTTGCCGATCGGCGACTCGATCCGATACCAGCCGTCGACGCGGCGGATGATCAGGAAGTTCTTTCCGTCGACGGTCCACTGCGCTTCCTGCACGTCTTCGCAGACGCGGCGCGGCGCGCCGCCGCCGAGGGGCATGCGGGCCAGCGTGCCGGAGGTGGCGAAGCCGACGCCGATGTAGCGGCGGCCGAGCGAGACGGCGAGCTCGCCCGTGCGTGAGACGGAGAGGACGTCTGCCTCGCGAAGACCGAGAGGCCGCGATTCGGGTCCGGTCTGAAACGACGAGAAAATCTCGAGCGCATCGTCCTCCCACGCCGCGCCGTAGACGACGGAGCCATCGGGCGCGAAGCGGGCGCTCATGATGAAGCCGCGCCGGAACGTCAGGCGGCGGTACGAAGGAAGCAGCGCCTCTTTGCGCGGCGTCGTGCTGTGCCTCAGATCGCTGACGCTCACCGCCTCCAGCGCGAACGCGAAGTCCTTCGCGCTCTCGAAGCGATCGGCCGGACTCTTTTCCATCGCGTGCGCGAGGATCCGTGCGATTCCGGGATCGACATCGTCGAGCCGCGGCGGTTCGTCGTGCAGGACGGCATTCATCGTCTCGACCGAGGAGTTGCGGACGAACGGCTGGTTGCCGCTGACCATCTCGTACACGATCACAGCGAGCGAGAAGATGTCGGAGCGGTGATCGATGGTCTCGGCGCGCACCTGCTCGGGCGACATGTAGCCGGCGGTGCCCACGATCATTCCCGGCCTCGTCAGGCCGCGCTCCATCGTCGCCTCGTCGCCGGTGTGTTCTTCCTCGCGCAGCTTCGCCAGGCCGAAGTCGAGGATCTTCACGCGTCCGTCCGGCAGGATGAACACGTTCTCCGGCTTGAGATCGCGATGCACGATTCCCTTCGCGTGCGCCGCGGCGAGGCCCCGCGCGAGCTGGAGCGCGTAATCGGTGGCGCGCTTCAACTGTAGTCGGGTGCGAAGCTGGTCGCGCAGCGTCATGCCTTCCAGCAGTTCGGTGACGATGTACGGCGTGTCGCCGTGCGTCCCGGCATCGAAGACGATCGTGATGTTGGGATGGTTGAGCATCCCCGCGGCGAGCGCCTCCTGCTCGAAGCGGCGCACGCGATCGGGATCCGCGGCCGGGCCGCGCGGCAGGATCTTCAGCGCGACGTCGCGGCGCATGCGCGAGTCACGCGCGCGGTAGACCTCGCCCATCCCGCCCGCGCCGATGGCGGAGACGATCTCGTACGGACCGATGTGCACACCCGGTTCGAGCATTGGCGCTGGCAAGAGCGGCCAATCGTATGCGATCGGACGCCAGATGTGCGGTGCTGGCAGTGTGTCGGGCGCGGAACGAGACTTACATCCGGCCCTGAAGCCGCCGAAGCGCGGCTTGCTTCAGCGCCATGTTCGTGCCCGCTCGCGCGATCGCTCGAACCTCCACGTCCGGCAGCGTCGGCAGGATGCGCAGCGCGGCCGCCTGCGGCGTCTTCGGATTGTGGATCAGGGCCAGACGAACATCGATGCTCGCCATCCACTGCCCGGTCTTCAGGATGACGTCCGCAATCTGATAGTTGAGGAACGACGACTTTGCCAGACGCACCACTTCGTCGACGGTGAGCCGCGGGTTGCGCAGGATCGAGAGCAGGACGCGCGGATCGTTGTCCTGCAGAAGAAGCGCGCGCTCGGTGCGGTCGGCCTTCACCGCCAGCAGGATCTTGTCGATCTGGGGCAGCGCGCGCACGCGATCCCAGACGTTCTGACTCTTCTCGGCCGGCGCCTCTTCGTCCTCCACCGCGACCTTCTCGAGCAGGCGCGCCAGGATCTCATCGGGGTTTCCTTCCACCAGCAGCGCGATTCCATCCGGCAACTGCGCGACCACGCGGGCCGCAACGCTGGCCTCTCCGCCCCACGGACCGCGAAGCGTCAGCGCGATGGTGCTGTCGATCGCGACGGGCTCGGACGCCGGGAGGCGCAGCGCACCAAACGCGAGATTCGCGCGATGCTCGTCGCGCAGCTCCTGCTCGTCGTCGAACTCGGCGGTGAATGCTGCCGGCGCTGTCCGTCGGACGTTCATTGTCGGTTCGTGATGACCAGCTGAGTGTACGAACCGCATTCAGACGGTCAAGAAAAAACACGGTCGCCGATGTGGCGAGATGTGCGGACTTCTGCGTGAGGGCCGGCTTCTGTGTGAGGACCGGCTTCTGTGTGAGGACCGGCTTCTGTGTGAGGGCCGGCTTCTGTGTGAGGGCCGGCTTCTGCGTGAGGACCGGCTTCTGTGTGAGGGCCGGCTTCTGTGTGAGGACCGGCTTCAGCCGGTCGGACGTGACCGGCTAAAGCCGGTCCTCACACAGAATCCAGGTCCTCACACAGAAGCCAGGTCCTCACACGGAAACAAGACTCATTCCGTCTTCACGACGATCAGCGGCAAGCTCTCCTTCCTCGCCGCTTCATCCAGTGCGGGGACGTCTTTCTTCAGCAGCGCGTTCCATTGCGTGAGCGCTGCGAACAACCGGCTCTCGAGCGATGCGTAGACGTCGAGCATCGACTGCGTCGGCGTGGCGTCGGCGTTTC
>JBBRMQ010000045.1:0-22262 GCA_038230775.1 Thermoanaerobaculia bacterium | reverse complement strand
GGACCGATCGACGCCAGCCGCGCGTCGCGCGCGACGCCGTCCTCGATCGCGTTGAAGACGTTCTCAACGGTCGATCCGCTTGTGAAGGTGACGATGTCAATGTTGTCCAGCGACGCGCGATCGCCGGTCATCGGTCTGGTTTCGTACGCGATCGCCAGATCGACCTCGCCGCCGCGCCGGCGGAGCTCGTTCAGAAGCTCATCGCTGCCGATCGCCGCGCGGACGACTGCTGTACGAATGCCGCGCTGGTCCGCCTCGAGCAGGGGCAGCAGCGCCGCCGATTGAAACTTTGGAGGGATGAGATCCGGCTGAATGCCTCGCGCACGCAGGACGTCGGCGGTGGACTCGCCAACCGCTGCGACCATGCGCCCCGAAAGCGACCGGCTGTCCTTGCCGCGGGCGTTCAGGCGATCAAAGAATGCGTTCGCGCCATTCGAAGAAGTGAAGATCAACCAGCCGTAGTCGGTAATGTTGTCGACCACACGATCGAGCGACTGGAAGGACGGCGGCGGGGCAATCTCGATCGTAGGAAACTCGATGACCTCCGCGCCAGACTCTTCGAGCAGACGCTTGAGCTCCGAAGCCTGCTCGCGAGCCCGGGTAACGACGATGCGCTTGCCGTAGAGAGGCTTCGTCTCGAACCAGTTGATGGTCCCGCGAAGGTCCACGACGCTGCCAACGACGATCAGCGCCGGAGTCTCGACATCGCGCGCCAGCCGTTCGATCGTCGCGAGCGTACCCACGACGGTGCGCTGCTGCCGGGTCGTCGCTTTTGAAATGACGGCCACTGGCTGATCGGCGCCGCGGCCATGGTCGCGAAGGTTCCGGCTGATGGAGCCGAGGTTGGCGATGCCCATGAGGAAGACGGTGGTGCCAGGGAACTTCGCGATCGAGGCCCAGTCGATGCCGGTCGACGAGTCGCTTTCGTGACCAGTAACGAACATGACCGCCGTTGCATGATCGCGATGGGTCACCGGAATGCCTGCGTACGCGGGTCCGGCGATCGCCGACGAGACCCCGGGGACCACTTCAAATTCGACGCCGGCAGCCGCGAGCTCCTCGGCCTCTTCGCCGCCGCGTCCGAACACGAACGGGTCACCGCCCTTCAGACGCACGACTCGTTTTCCTTCGCGCGCTTTGTCGATGAGGATCCGATTGGTCTGATCCTGCGGAACCGTGTGCGCGCCGGCGCGCTTGCCGACGTAGATCACTTCGGCCCACTTCGGGATGCGCGCCAGAACGCCGGGCGACACCAGCGCGTCGGTCGCCACGACATCCGCCGATGCCAGGAGCTCCGCGCCGCGAACGGTCAGGAGTCCTGCGTCGCCCGGACCGGCGCCGACCAGAAAGACTTTGCCTCTCACGCGTCCGCCTTCAGAAGATCCATTGCGCCCTGCCGCACGAGGTCATCGTAGACCGCTTGCACGATGGTCTCGCGCGGTCCCGTCTTGACGACGCGGATCGCGCGCTCACCGTCGATCTCACCGAAGAACGCGCGAATGGTCGTCTTCGCGCCGACCTCGGCGTGGACGCCGACCGCGGAATAGCAGTCGAGCCGTTCCTCGAACATCTGCAGCACGCCGCGCTCGCAGAGCGCCGCCTCCGCGGTCGGAGCGTGATTGATCGAGGCCGCGATTGCCCGCGCTTCATCCGTCATCGTCTCCACCGCGACGATTCCCTGACCTGCGGCGGGCGTCATCTGATCGATCGGGAAGTACGAAGTGATCTCCGCGGCACGTCCCAGTCGCGTCATCCCGGCGCTCGCAAGCACCGCTCCGTCGTACTGTCCGGAACGAACTTTCTCGATGCGGGTATCCACGTTGCCGCGCATTTCCTCGAGGCGAAGCTGGGGGAAAAGCGCTCGCAATTGCGCCCGCCGCCGGGGTGCGCTGGTGCCGATCACCGATCCGCCGGGCATGCTGGCGATCGGTTTGCGATCGCGTTGCACCCACGCGTCGCGGGGGTCGGCGCGTTCCAGAAACGCGGCCAGGGCGAACTGCTGCGGAATGAACGATGGCACATCTTTGAGGCTGTGCACCGCAACGTCGATCTCGCGCGCTGCGAGCGATTCTTCGAGCTCCTTGATGAAGACGCCTTTGCCTCCAATCGAGGCGAGGCTCACGTCCTGACGCCGGTCGCCGGTGGTGGTCACGGTGACGATCTCCGACTCGAAACCCGCGGCCGCGAGTCGCCGTTTCACTTCGTTCGCCTGCCACAGCGCGAGCTGGCTGCCTCGCGTGCCGACGCGAATCTTCGCCGTCATCGCAGTCCGAAAATCTTGCGGATGGTCTGCCGCAGCGACTCGCGTTCCTGCGGCGCGGCCGTCGAATCTTTCAACCGGATGATCGGGTAATGCAGGATCTTGTTGATCATCTGCGTAGTCAGCAGCTCGATCGACTCGCGCTGCTCGGCGCTGATCGGCCCGAGTTTGCGCAGGCACTTCTCGAGCTCGGCCGCGCGGATGGATTCCAGCCGCTGCTGCAGCTCCAGGATCGTCGGCACCGCGTCCTGGGCCAGGAGGCGGCGCCGGAAACCTTCGACTTCCTTCGCCACAATTTCTTCGGCCTCTTCGGCTTTCCGATGACGGACCTCGAGGTTCGCGTCCGCGACTTGCTGGAGATCGTCGATGTTGTAGAGATAGGCACCGTCGATGGTGGCGATGGACGGATCGATGTTGCGCGGCACGGAGAGATCGATCAGAAACAGATTGCGCGACCGGCGTGCGGCCAGGGCACGCTCGACATGGCCGCGCTCGATCACGAAATGCGGAGCGGCGGTGGATGCGATCACGATATCCGACTGGGCAAGGTGCGGCTCGATCGCGTCGAACTGAATCGCCTCGCCGCCGAAACGTTGTGCCAGTTGCTGTGCGCGCTCGTGCGTTTTGTTGGCGACGAAGATCTGCTTCACACCGAGGCCGCTCAGATGTTCGGCGGTGAGCTCGCCGATCTCACCCGCGCCCAACAGCAGCGCCTGCAGATTCCTGAGATCGCCAAAGATCTTCTTCGCCAGCTCCACCGCGGCGTACGGCACGGAGACCGCGTGTTCGCCGATGCCCGTCTCGGTGCGCACCTTCTTCGCCACGCGCATCGTCTCTTCGAACAGACGCTCGAGAAGACCATCGAGCGTGCCGGCGCGCTGTGCCGCCACGAAGGCGGTCCGCACCTGGCCGCCGATCTGCGGCTCGCCGACGACCATCGAGTCCAGTCCGGATGCGACGCGGAACAGATGCTTGATGACATCCTCCTGGCGAAGGATGTACAGATGTTTCTCGATCTCGGCGCGATTCGAAGACGCGAGCTCGGTCAGCCAGCGCACGATCGATTCGATGACGTCCTCGCTGGCGGCGGAGACGATGGTCTCGACGCGATTGCAGGTCGACAGAACTGCTGCGCCTTCGATCCCGCTCGTGCTCCGGATTCCCTCCAGCACCTCGGCCAGATGCGCGTCGGCGACGCTCAAGCGTTCGCGGATGCCGATGGGCGCGGTCCGGTGATTCAATCCGATGAGTACGAGCGCCATCGTGTCAGACCCGGTGAATTCCGAACATGGTCACGAGGATAGCGACGAAGGCGCACGCCGAGATCACGAGCGTGCGGCGCCGGCGATCGTCACCGCTGACGAACGACTGCAGAAGAATCCCGAAGAGGATCCAGGCGATCACTGCTCCAATCGGCTTGACGCGAAGATCGATGAGCTCCGTCGTCGTGCGATACGACCACACGATGCCGGTGAGCAGGCCGACGGTGTAGATGGCGAAGCCGATCGCGAGCATCCGATAGCTGACGACGCGGCAGATCGTGAGGCTCGGGATCCACTCCCACAACGCGCCGCGCTGCTTCGACTTCAGCGAGCGATCCTGCACGAAGGTGTGTGTGTTTAACGCCTGGCCGATGAGCACCGCCGCAACGCCCACGGCTTATATGTTAACGTGAATCGTTAAGAGCCACGACCGGAGCGCGGGGTCGGCGGCGATGAACGACTCGCGCGCGATCGCCGAGACGGTGAGCAGCATCAGCACGAGCGGATAGACGAAGAACGACGCCGCGTGCACGCGATAGCGGAGAAAGATCACCAGCTCGACGGCGAACAGCGTCCACGCCACGAACGCCATCGCCTCAGGCAGGTTCGTCAGCGGTGGATGATGCGTGCGCACGCAGATCGTTCCGATCCAGACCGTGTGGCTGACGAAGCCGGCGATCATCAGGATCAGCGCCGCGTGCTGCGTGCGTTTCTCGCGCGTGAAAAGCGTCGCCAGTGCGACCAGCGTCCCGAAGGCGTACAGGACGAGCGCGGCGTACATCGTGACGTTCGGGGTCATGGCGTCAGCTTCTTGCAGAACACGATCTTGTCGTCTTCGACGCGATAGAAATCCTTGATGCGCGAGATCTCATCGTATCCGCTGCGCTCGTAGAACCGCAGAGTGGGGCCGTAACTGTCCTTGGACGACGTCTCGATCAGAAGCATACGTCCGTGCTGCTTCTTCACCTCATTCTCGACGAAGCGCAGGAGGACCTGTCCGAAGCCCTGCCCCTGCCGCCGCGGATCGACCGCGATCCAGTAAAGGTCGAAGACTCCATCAGTTAGCGGCGTGGCGCCGAAACAGACGTAGCCCTGGACGGCGCCCGAGTCCTCGAGCACTTGCACCAGGTACTCCCCTTTTTCCGGTTCCGTGATCGCCTCGTCGACGAGCTCGATCGCGAAGCGCACCTCCTCTTCAGTGAAGCGCGCTACGGCGATGAGGATCTCGTGGATGCGATCGCGATCGGAGGGTTCGACTATGCGAATGTTCATGGAGAGCGGCGGGCGTAGGCCGCCATGATAAGGGTCTCGAGGAAATCTGAGAACGCGATCCCGGCGGCGTCCAATGCCCGCCGGAAGCCGGTCCCGCGGCCGAGGTCGGGGTTGGGATTGATGTCGATGAGGTAGAGCTCGCCGGTCTTCGCCTGGCGCAAATCGAAGCGGACAGCCATGTCGAGACCGAAGAGCGTGGCGGCGGAGGTACAGAGTCGAACGACCTCCGCGCGCGTCAACTCGTCGATCTCCGCCGGCGTCCGATTGCGCGTCGCCAGATCCTCGGGCGAGCCGCTGTCCCACTTCGCTTTCCATCCAACGACGCGCTCGCGTGGCGCGAGCGAGTCATCGAAGACGACCTCGCCGGTGGGAAGTGGCGTTCCGCAGGCAAGAGCCTGATTCAGTTCACGGCCGTCGATGAACTGCTCGACCAGCGCCGGTCCGTAGGTCCGTTCTACGAATGCAACCCGGTCGGCGACCGCTGCGCCCTCGACGACAGCCGCCGACTCGATGCCGATTCCCGCGTCCTCGAGCGCCGGCTTCACGATGAAAAGACCGCCGCCCGATTCAGCGGGAACGGGAAAGCCGGCCGCACGGAGCAGCCGCTTCACGAGACGCTTGTCGGTGCAGAGCCCGACGGAGATCGGATCGCACGAGGTGTGCGGAATGCCGAACATCTCCAGCGTCAGCGCAAAATTTTTCTCGAAGCGCGGGTTGCCGAGGACGCCTTCGCAGAGGTCGATGACGACGTCGAATCGCCGGCAGGCGTCGATCGACGCGCGAATGTCATCGCGGACCGGAAGCAACTCGCCTCCGGTGATCGACGCGATCTCGTGCGCGGTGTCGACGACCTCGAGCTCGCCTAACAGCTCGGTCGGGTTGAGGTGCTTCTTGAGATCCGCGTCGTCGTTGAACGCGACCGCTATGCGGCGAGCCATCGCCGCTCCGCGCTGGCCACGATGCTGCCGATCAGCTGGTCGTACGTCCAGCCGGCCGCTTTGCCCAGGATCACGAGATCGCTGTTCTTCGGATGGACACCCGGCAACGGATTGACCTCGACAAAGTTCGCGATGCCGTGGCGGTCGCGCCGGATGTCGACGCGCGCGACGTCGCGTAGATCGAGTGCGCGCCAAACCGCGAGTGCGGTCTCCTTGACGTCGCGATCTTCGACCAGACGGTATTCGACCAGCCGTTCGTAGTCGCGCTTCACCTCGATCGAATAGATGAAGTCCTTTGATGGAGTGCGCGGAAAGACCTGCATCGCCGCGATCACTTCTCCGGCGATGATGCCGACCGTGTATTCGTCGCCGGAAAGGAATTCCTCGATGAGCACCGGACCGTATTGCGCGATTCGTTCGACGGCCGTGTCCAGCTCCGCCTGCGTGCGGCAAAGCGACTGCGCGGTGATCCCCATGGACGATCCTTCGGCCGCCGGTTTCACGAAGACGGGAAACGTCAGCCCTCCGACCTGCGACGCGCGACCTGCGACCTGCCATCGTGCGGTGGCGATCCCGTGCGCCTTCACCACGAGCTTGGCCAGCGCCTTGTCGAGCGTGATTCCGATCGACAAAGGATCGGAGCCTGTGCATTTCACGCCTAACATCTCCAGCGTCGCCGGCACCTGGGATTCCCGCCCACGTCCCCCGATCCCCTCGGCAATGTTGAAAACGCCGTCGACCTTCGTTCCCGCGAGCGCGGCGAGCATCTCAGCGCCCCAACCGAGACGGATGGGTTCGTGGCCATTCGCGCGAAGCGCAGCTTCAAGAGCTTCGATCGTCTCCAGCGAGTCGAACTCTTCGTAGCGATCGCCCGTGGCACCGGGCGGTTTCAGGTTGTAGGTAAGTCCGATGCGCATCACCCCTCACCCGGCCTTCGGCCACCCTCTCCCCGCTTCCGCGGGGCGAGGGGCTACGTGGGCGCCGTTCGACTGCGCGGAGGGGCTGCTTCCGTTGCGAAGCGCGGATGAGGGGCTCGTACCTACGATTCCCGAACCCGCTTCTTCACATTGACGCCGCGCGGAATGTCGCGCACCGGCTGCGGCTCGAAACGATCCGCGGTCCGGTTGAGCAGCTTCGCGATGCCGCGCTCTTCGATGTGTTCGCGATCGCTGCAACGGTCGCAGTGATGCGACTGCGAAGGAACGTCGTCGTACCGGCCGATGACACCTTCGAAGTTGCGGTAGACGACCGAGTCGCCGTAGTTGCCGAGGATGTAATTCGGCATCAAAGGGACTTTGCCGCCGCCGCCCGGCGCGTCCATCACGAACTGAGGAACGGCGAGACCCGAGGTGTGGCCGCGGAGGAACTCGATGATCTCGATGCCTTCGCCGACCGATGTGCGGAAGTGCTCCGCGCCCATGACCTGGTCGCAGAGATAGAGATAGTACGGGCGGACGCGGATCTTCATCAGACCCTGCACGAGGTCGCGCATCGTGTAGGGACAATCATTCACGCCCCGCAGCAGCACGGCCTGGTTGTTGACCGGGATTCCGGCGCGGAGCAGGCGATCGCAGGCCGCCGCCGACTCCGGCGTGATCTCGTTCGGGTGATTGAAATGCGTGTTGATCCAGATCGGGTGGTACTTCTCGAGGACCGACGTGAGCTCCGCATCGATGCGCTGCGGCAGGAACACAGGAACGCGCGATCCGAAGCGGATGATCTCGACGTGCGGAATCGCCCGCAGACCGGCGAGAATCTTTTCCAGATAGGCGATCGAGAGCGAAAGCGGATCGCCGCCGGAGACGATCACGTCGCGGATCTCCGGATGCTCGGCGACGTACTCGATCATCTTCTCGATTTTGCGCTGGCCGGTCGTCCCATCCTCGTCCACCCATTTGCGCTTGCGGGTGCAGTAGCGGCAGTACAGCGGGCAGTACGACGTCACGAGAAACAGGCAGCGGTCGGGATAGCGATGGACGATGCCGGTGACCGGCGAGTCGCCTTCCTCGTTGAGTGGGTCC
The DNA here is from genome assembly GCA_038230775.1 of Thermoanaerobaculia bacterium. Taxonomy (GTDB): domain Bacteria; phylum Acidobacteriota; class Thermoanaerobaculia; order Gp7-AA8; family Gp7-AA8; genus JBBRMQ01. The sequence goes on along the minus strand of JBBRMQ010000045.1, from coordinate 14,509 downwards.
CATGTCAGCTCGCCCGGATTCAGAAGCTCTTCGACGCTCGGCACCGACTGCACGCGCAGCGGATCGGTTGGATTGTCGAAGTCGATCAGGCAGAGGTAATACGGAGTGATTGCCGTCCGGTACAACTCGAAGATGTCGCCCAGGCGCGCGCGCGTCACGTCATCGAAGTCGAAGAGGTTCGCGAGCTCGCTCATGGAGGTCACGCGATTCTTCTGCTGCCACTTCCAATCGTTCCACTGCTCGTCCGAAACGTCCGGATAGAGCCTTGCCCGATTGAGGCGGTAGGTTTCGAGGTGATTTTTTCGGGGCGCGGAATGCGCTTGAGGGAGGCCGGATGAAGATGGCTCGTCGGATATGGGGACAGAGCTCATTGTGGGACACATCCTTTCTGACTTGGACTGGGAATCTTCCGCAGCCGGATGAGGCAGGGACCTGGGCGAAATAGAAGCGAATTCATCGTCAGCTAACTTTAACGCGATTCAGCAAAAGTGTTGCCGAGTACGGCAAGAAAATTTGAGCGGACTCTTTCGGGACCCAGGCGGTGACGAGCGTGCTCATGTCCGTCTGGCGTTGATGGTGGATGGTCGCCACCTCGTGCAGCCGCGCGAGCATGCGGCTGTCGTCGTGTGGAAACTCGAGATCGAGCACCTCGCCGCCTTCGAGCTCCGCGTTCGCGATCAGACCGACGAGGCGGTCGATCCCCTTGCCGGTGAGCGCCGAGATCTTGGCGGCATTTGTTCTGAGCGAAGTGAAGAACCCCCCACCCACTGGCGTGGAGGATCCTTCGCCGTCTTCGCGGCTCAGGATCTGGCGGTCCACCTTGTTGTAGACCTCGATCACCTTCTCGAGGTCGACGCCGAGGTTGCGGAGGACGTCCTCGCCGACGGAGCGCTGGTCCTCGAATTGTGGATGGCTGACGTCGATGACGTGCAGCACGATATCGGCGCTCACCGCTTCCTCCATCGTGGAGCGGAAGGAGGCGACGAGGTTGTGGGGCAGCTTGCGGACGAAGCCGACGGTGTCGATCACGACCGTCTCGCGCGGCGCTTCGAATGACGCTTTCTGGGACTTCGAATCGAGCGTGGCGAACAACTGATCAGCCGCCAGCGCGCCGCCGCGCGTGAGCCGGTTGAACAACGTGGACTTGCCGGCATTCGTGTAGCCCACGAGCGCCACGGTGAAGGCTCCGCCTCGGGCCTTGCGCTGCGTCTGTCGGGTGCGCTCGATCTTCACCAGCTCCGATTTCAAATGGCTGATGCGGGTGCGAACGATGCGGCGGTCGATCTCGAGCTGAGTTTCGCCGACGCCACGCGTCCCGATCCCGCCGGCCTGCCGCGACAAATGCGACCAGGCCTTGGTGAGGCGGGGCAGCATGTACTCGAGCTGGGCCAGTTCGACCTGCGTCTTCGCCTCGCGGCTGCGGGCGCGCCGGACGAAGATGTCCAGAATGAGGCCGCTGCGATCGAGGATCTTTGTTTCGATCGCCTCTTCGAGATTGCGACTCTGAGCCGGCGAGAGATCGTCGTCGAAAACGACGAGGGTCGCACCACGGCGCGCAGCGAGTCTCTTGACCTCTTCGGCTTTCCCACTGCCGATCCAGGTAGCGGGGTCGGGGGAGGGGCGCTTCGCAGTCACCCGGTCGACGACCGTGCCGCCGGCGGTTTCGATCAGCTGCTCGAGCTCGTCGAGGTGCTCCTCTGCGGCGCTTCTGCTGATGGTGGGCAGAATGAGCCCGACGGCGATGACTTTTTCCTGCACCTTTTTGTTAGACATTGATCTTAGCAGGTAGCGGCTATGATCCGGCCATGTTCCTTTTCTACGAGGTGCTCCTGTACCTCGTCTTCATCATCGGGCTGCCATTCTTTCTTGTGGCCGGCCTGGTTCGTGGCAAATACCTCGCGAACTTTTCCCGCCGCCTCGGCTTCTATCGCACGCCTCCTGCCAACCACGACCTCTGGCTGCACGCGGTGTCGGTCGGAGAGACGCTGGCTGCCAAACCGATCGTCGACGCGCTGCTGCAGCAGCGTCCCGCGACGTCGATCGTGTTCACGACGACCACGGTGACCGGGCAGGCGCAGGCGTTGCGCCTCTTTCCCAGAGCGACCGTGACCTACTTCCCGTTCGACTTTTCCATCTCGGTCAAACGATTTCTCGACCGGCATCGCCCGCGCGTTCTCGCCACGATGGAGACCGAGATCTGGCCCAATGTGACCCGGCTCTCACGGGCGCGCGGGCTGCGGCTGATCCTCATGAACGGGCGGCTTTCCGATCGCTCGTTTCCGCGGTATCGCGTGCTCAGGGCGATCGTCGGCCCGATCCTGCGGCGTTATGAGCGGATCCTTGCGCGCGACGATGGCGACCGGAAGCGCTTCGTGGCGATCGGAGCGTCCGAAGGGGCGGTGGAAGTCGCGGGCAACGTGAAATTCGATTTCACGGCGGACGAGGCGCCGCTGCCCATCGCGGCGCAGCTCGAGGAGATGATCGCCGGACGGCCGGTGCTGATCCTGGCCTCGACGATGGCGGGCGAGGACGAGATGCTGATCCCTCACCTCACGAGCGACTTCTTCACGATCATCGCGCCGCGAAAGCCGGAGAGGTTTGATGCGGTGGCTGACCTGTTGCGGGGACGGGAGTTCGTGCGAAGAAGCGTCTGGGGCCAGCCCTCTGGCTGGCCGAACAGCCGGAGGGCCGGCCCCACACACGGACTTCTCCTGGACTCGATCGGCGAGCTCGCGCGGACCTATCGCTACGCCACCGCCACCTTCATCGGAGGAAGCCTCGTCGACACCGGCGGACACAACCCGATCGAGCCCGCCGCGGCGGGAGTGCCGGTGAGCTTCGGGCCGCACATGAGCAACTTTCGGGAGATCGCATCCGTCTTCCTGACGAACGATGCGGCGGTCGAAGTGAAGAACGCAGAAGAAGTCTTCGCCTTTGCGCGGCGCATGGCGGCGGAGCCTGAGACCCGCCGCGGCTACGGCGATCGCGCGAAGCGGACCGTCGATCAGAATCGCGGCGCTGCCTCCCGGACGGCGCAGCGAATCGTCGAGCTGCTCGCGTGATCACTCTCGTGAATCGTCTTCGCCGCGCGCTTTACCGCGCCGGCGTGTTGAAGGCGCAACGGCTGCCGGTGCCCGTGATCTCCGTCGGCAACATCACGATGGGAGGAGCGGGGAAGACTCCGGCGGTCATCGCCATTGCGCGCGCTCTTTCCGAGCGCGGCCTGCGGGTGGGCGTGCTGACGCGCGGATACGGCCGCAGCGGCGACGGCGGGCCGGTCGAGAGCCTGGACCCCGATCGATTCGGCGACGAACCGGTGTTGATCAAAAAGAATGTTCCTAATGCCAACGTAATCGTTGGCGTAAATCGGTACGTCAATGCTATCCGCTATCCATGCGATGTATTCATACTGGACGACGGCTTCCAGCATCTCCAGATCCATCGCGACCTGGACATCGTCATCGACGCGCCGGCGCGGCTTCATCGCGAGAGCCGCGCGGCAATGCAGCACGCCGACATCGTCCTGACTCGCGACCTGCGGCTCTCGATTCCCGACACCTTGAGAGGCAAGCGCGTTTTCGCGTTCGCCGGCCTGGCGAACAACGACCAGTTCTTCGAGGCTCTGCGCCGCGAGGGGTTGAACGTGGTCGGGACGCGCGGTTTCGCCGACCATCACCGCTATTCGACTCAGGAAATCGCTGCGATCAAGAGCGAGCCCGCGGACGTCTTCATCACCACAGAGAAGGATGCGGTCAAGATCAGCGACCCGTCGATCGTCGCTGTTCCCGCGGAGATGATCATCCCGCGGGAGGCAATGGAGCGGATCATCACCACTGCCTCATCTGGGGCGGCGGCCTCTCAGGCCGCCGACGGCGGGCTAAGAGCCCGCCGCCCCGGAAAGAACGTAATCGTGCAAGCGCTTGAATACGCGGCGTACCGCGCGGTCGCGCGGCTCGTCTCACGCGTCTCCGACGACGGATTGCAGCGCTGGGGCGCCCGCCTCGGCCGCCTCGCGCGCCGTGTGCTGCGACGCCGCGACCGCCTCGCGATGCGCAATCTGATGAACGTCTTTCCCGCGAAATCTGAACGAGAGAGACGTGCGATCCTCAACGCCTCCTGGACCCACTTCGGCCGCGAAGCCCTCGGTTACATCCGCCTGCAGAACATGCCGCTCGACCAGATCGCCGCCCGCTGTCCGTTCGTGCATGCTGAGATTCTCGATGAGGCGCTGGCGCGCGGAAACGGTGCGGTGCTGATCAGCGCCCACTACGGCGGATGGGAGGTCGCCGGCCTGGCGATCATGTCGCGCTTCAAGAACGTGCGCACCGTCGCGCGACGGCTCGACAACGAGATCCTGGAGCGCGATCTGGCCCGCATCCGCGCGAGGACGGGCGCCGAGGTGATCGACCGGCGCAAGGCGGCAAGGCCGTTGATGCGGGGGCTGTCCGAAAACGCCGTCATCATTCTGTTACCGGATCAGTCGGTCCTCCCTCGCGAGGGCATGTTGGTTCCCTTCCTCGGCCGCAGTGCCTGGACGACGCCCGCACCGGCAAAAATGGCCGTGCGCGCGGGTTCGACGATTGTGTTCGCTTTTTGCATTCCCGACGGCGCGAGGCATCGTCTCGAATTCGAAGATCCGATTCGTGTCGATCAACTGAGTGAAGCGGAACGAACCGACGAAGCGCTGACCACACGAATCAATGATGTAATTTCGCGGCGCATCACGGCACGTCCCGAGCTATGGTTGTGGATGCATGACCGGTGGAAGGGGACAGCGCCGGGGGAAAGTGAAAGATCGAATGGCGAGTGACACGGTCGTGATCGGCCTCAACTGGGTGGGGGACAACGTCCTCGCTCTGCCCACGTACCGCGCGTTGCATCACCGGTACAAGAACGAGGGCGGCATCTCCGTCGCCGCACCGGAGCACATCGCCACCCTTCTAGCCTCGGTTGGCCTCTTCAAGAAAGTCATTCCATGGACCGGCAACACGCGCGATCGCATCCGCCTGCTGAAGGCGGGCAAGTTTCGCCGGGCGGTCATCCTGCCAAATTCATTTCGCGCGGCGATGGTCACGTTCGCGGCCGGAATCGGCGAGCGGTGGGGCTATTCGACCGACGCGCGGAGTCTCCTGCTGACGCACAGCATCCGCCGCAACGAGCGCGCGCATCAGCTCAACGACTACGCGGCTCTGCTCGCGGCGATGAATGCGCCGCGCGTCGTCGACGACATCCCGACCGTTACGCTTCCTTCCGCGCTGCGCGACAAGGCGCGCCGCCGCCTGCGTGACTCCGGTGTGCGTCTCGACCGGCCGCTGTTCGGCCTGCACGCCGGCGGGCTGTATGGCGAAGCGAAACATTGGGGCGATGAGCGTTACGGTGAGCTCGCCGACCGGCTGCTCGCGGCCGGCTACTCCGTCGTTCTGCTGACCAGTCCATCCGAGCGCACGCAGGCGGAATCGATCGCGGCGTCGCGCGAACTGCCCGTCGTCGGTCACGACGGCGACGTCCTGCAACTTGCGGCCGCCATCTCGCATTGCTCCGTCGTGGTCACGAACGACAGCGGCCCGCTGCATCTTGCCACCGCCCTCGCCGTCCCCTCAGTCTCGATTTTCGGTCCGACCGATCCGGACCGGACGGTCATCCCCGGCGCCAGTCGCGTGCTGCGTCGCGACCTCGCCTGTCAACCTTGCTACGAGCGCGAGTGCCCTCTGCGCGATCATCGATGCATGACGGAGATCAGCGTCGACGACGTCTGCGCTGCAGCGGTGGGACTGTTCCTGGAGATCGACGGCAAGGTCACCGCCAGCGGCAAGCTTCGCGCTCTCTAGGGAAGCTCTGCGCAAGTGCGAGAACCCCTCACCCGGCCTTCGGCCACCCTCTCCCCGCAAGCGGGGCGAGGGGCTACTAATTACGTTGCCAAAGGGCGGATGAGGGGCACTTGGGCTTGTGGAGAACTTTCCTAGTGCAGCAACACGATCGCGAGCGCGGCAATCGCGGCGATCAGTGCGCCGCCCGACAAAACGAGCGCCGCGACGATGGCCGCCGGTAAACGGGGATCCAGCTGCGGAGTCAGCGACGACGATTCGAACAGCGATTGCTTCATGACTGACTTCGCATTGAGCACTTCGACCATCGCTTGCTCGAAGTGCCGCTGATGGATCCGTTTCCCGAACTCGGGGCCATCCTCCGCCGCGGCGGATGAGGCAGCCTTCAGCACGGCGTTCTTGATGTCGCCGCCGCTCACTTCATAACTCTCCGCGAGCCCGCGAAAAGACACATCCTGGGCGATCGGCGTTTTCTTCGGATGGATCTGGACGCGCCAGATCTGCTCGCGCTCTTCCGCGCCAGGCATCTCGAAACGCACATGGGTCCTGATGCGACGTTCAAACGCCGGATCGAAGTTCGCCGCCAGATTGGTTGCGAAGATCACGATGCCGTTGAACGCTTCCAGCTCACGCAGGAGGACGTTGACCGTCAGGTTGGCTTCGCGTTCGTACGGAACGCCCGCCCCTGACGAACGCCGCGCCGCGATGCTGTCCGCTTCATCGAAAAAAAGAACGGCGTTCTGTTCGACGGCGGCGCGAAAGGCGCCGGCGATGTTCTTCGGCGTCTCCCCCACCCACATCGACTCCGCCTCGGCGTAATTGACCACCAGCAGCTTCATCCCCAGCGCATGCGCGATCGCTTCGGCGCAGATCGTCTTGCCCGTTCCGGGAGGCCCGGCGAAGTTGAAGGCCAGTCCGAGCCCCGTCGCGTGGCGTTCCCCGAGTCCCCAGCGGCCGAAGATGAGACCGTGGTTGCGGACCTGAGCCAGCGCATCGTCGAGCGTCCGGCGCGTCTGCAGCGGAAGAATGACGTCCGCGAAGGTGCGCTCCGGCACGACGGTTTCCACCGCGCGACGGGAAGCGCGGCCGGTAAACAGCGAGAAGAGGGGCGAAGCCATGGGCTAGACCTTCGTTGCCTTTCCAAGTCGCGTGCCGAACTCGTAGTAGACGAACTGTCTGACGCGGCCACTCCGGTCGCGAAGGAATCGACCCTCGCCATCGTACGCGGTCGTCATGAGAGTCGAGTCGTCAATCGATGCGAGAACGTTTCGCTGTCCAGCGCCGTAACTGACGAGGCGATCCCCTTCGCGCCGGATCTGCACCGTGAGCTCGGGACGTCTGTCGAAGCGGTACACGCCGACATATTGATCGAAGACGCCCTGGCGGATCTGTCTTGCGAAGTCACCCGCCGGCCGCAGCGTCAGGAACTGCTGTCGCAACGACGCCGGCAGCGCGCGACGCATCTTGAGGCGAGCCGTATACAGACGCTTCCCCACGGTCGCGCGAGGGATCCGCATCAACGCCGCGATCTCGTGGAGGCCGCGTCCGAGGAAGTAGAACAGCACCAGGATGCGATGCTCGGAGGCGTTGAGCCCGATCATGGCCCGCGCGAGAAGCCGCCGTTGCTCGCGACGGTCGAAATCGCGATCGACAGCCGAGCGGTCGACAGCCGAGGAGTCGATGAGCGGCTGCAGTTTTCCGTTGCGCCGGCGGCGGCTGCATTGCGTAGCGATCAGGCGCTTGAGCCAGGCTCCGAAAGCCGCAGGCTCTTCGAGCGTTCGCAGCTTCAGCCATGCCGTGAGAAATGCATCCTGCGTCGCGTCCCGGGCTTCGTCCGCGTCGGCGAGAAGCCGCAACGCGTGCGCGAACGCCATCGCTTCGAAGCGGGCGACGAGATCCGCGAATGCCGCGTGTTGCCGATCGAGCGGCGAATCGCTGTCGAGAGCAAGCTCCACGAGTTGCGTGACGGTCATCGCTTCCACCGGCCGATGGCGGTGACGATCGCCAGCGCGAGCGGCAGCGCTTCGCTCGTCATTTGGCGTGGATGTCCCCACCAGACGTGCGTCGCCATCCCGCCCAGCATGATGACGATGATCATCGAGGCTCCGACGATGGCGTAACGCGGCACAAAGAGCAACAACGCCCCGCAGATCTCGACGGTGCCAACGGTCACCCGAAACCAGTCGGGATAGTGCCAGGCGCGGAAGGCGCGGGCCCAACCGCTGCCGTCAGAGAACTTTGCCCATCCCTGCCGGACAAAGACAAAGGCCAGAAAGACCGCGATCACCCACAACGAGACTTCCCTTGCTCGGCGCATTTTTTCTCCTTCGTTCGATTGAAGGAGCCGCTCGAGGCGGGAAAGTTTCCGCGACGCCTATAATTTGCGCAAATGGCCGAGGAACGTCTCTACAAGATCGGCGAGGTCTGCAAGATGGCGGACGTGCAGCCGTATGTCCTCCGCTACTGGGAGACGGAGTTTCCGGCGCTGGCACCGAACAAGAGCGGCGGCGGTCAGCGGCTCTACTCGCAGCGCGAGATCGACCTGATCACGCGCATCAAACAGCTTCTCTATTCCGAGGGCTTCACGATCGCGGGGGCGAAGAAGAAGTTGGATGAAGGCCCGGTGGTCAGTGCTCCACCGGCGGCTCAGGACGGGCTGAAGCCCGCCCCCACATCATCACCCGCGACGACAAAGGCGTTGCTCGAAGTCCGTCGCGAGTTGCGCGCGATTCTTCAGATGCTGGAAGACTGAGTGCTTCTGTGTGTGGGCCGGCTTCAGCCGGCCTTGACCGGCTGAAGCCGGTCCTCACACAGAAGCTCAGTGAGCGAAGAGAGCGACGATGCTTTCCAGCCCGCGCGCGTCATCCTCATCGAATGCATTGAGCTGGTCGGAGTCGACGTCGAGAACAGCGATGAGCTCGCGATCGGGGGCGAACACCGGCACGACGATTTCGGATTTCGATTTCGCGTCGCAGGCGATGTGACCGGGAAACTGGTCCACGTCGGGCACGATCAGCGTTTCGCGTTTCGCCGCCGCCGTGCCGCAGACGCCGCGGCCAAATTCAATCTGCAGGCAACCGACCGTGCCGATGTATGGCCCCACGACGAGCCGGTCGCCGCAGACGCGATAAAAGCCGGTCCAGAAGAAGTGCGGAAAGCGATTGGCGAGGATGGAGTTGATCGTCGACATCAGCGCGATGTCGTCGAGCGTCGCGCCGCCCTCTTCGCGCCAGACGGCGAGGATGTCGCGAAGGCAATCAGCGTATGTATCGTTCTTCATCAGCTCACCCGGGCGCGTTCATACGTGCTCTCGTACTCACTCGCCGACCGGGTCCACGAAAAATCCATCGCCATCGCGTTCGCCTGTAGATCTTTCCACACGCGCCCCTCGCGATAGTTGAGGATGCCGATCCACGTCGCCGCCAGCAGATCGGACGGATCGGCATGAATGAATCCAAATCCTGTCGCGCGTTTCTCGTTGGTGCCGTCGTACGGCAAGATCGTATCGACGAGACCTCCAGTGAGCCGCACGACAGGCAGCGTTCCGTAGCGCAAGGCGTACATCTGATTAAGGCCGCAGGGCTCGTAGATGGACGGCATGAGCAGAATGTCCGAGCCCGCGTACACGCGATGCGACAGCGCCGAATCGAAACCGATCCACACGCGGCAGCGATCGGAGTACTCCCGACCGAGAGCCTCGAGTGCGCTCTCATAACGTGACTCGCCGCTGCCGAGAATGACGGCCTGGGCGCCGGTGCGAAGCATGTGACTGAGCGCGGGGATCAAGAGGTCGAGACCTTTCTGATCGACGAGGCGCGAGATGAAGCAGAGCAGCGGCGTCTTCGGTCTCATCCGAAGATTTGCCTCGCGAAGCAGCGACCGTTTCGAAAGGGCCTTGCCATTCAAGCCATCCGCATCGTAGTTCGAGGTGAGATTCGGATCCGTCGCCGGGTTCCATTCATCGACATCGATCCCGTTCAGGATGCCGCTCAACTTGAACGAGAGGCTGCGGAGAATGCCATCCAGTCCTGCGCCTAACGACCTCGTCTGGATCTCGCGCGCGTAGTGCGGCGATACCGTCGTGACCTGATCGGCGAAGATGATGCCGCCCTTCATCAGATTGAGCTCGCCCCAGTTCTCGAGGCCGTCCGGCGACCAGTAGCGGCTGTGAAGCCCGGTCGCAGCGAACTGCGCGCGCGTTCCGGTTCCCTGATAGTTGAGATTGTGGATCGTGTAGACCGACCGCGCGTTCGCGAACGCCGGACTACCGCGCAAGCCGGAATGCAGATAGATCGGGAGCAGCGCCGCGTGCCAGTCGTGCGCGTGCACCACGTCCGGTCGCAGATCCAGCAACTCGCAGCCGCGGATCACGGCCCGGCAGAAGAAGGTGAACCGTTCGATGTTGTCGTCGTACCCATCCGCCCGCGCGTCGTAGAGATGAAAGCGATCGAAGAAGTGATCGTTCACGACGAGATAAAGCGGGATCTCCGTGCCGGGGAGATTCGTCCGGAGAAACGTAGCCTCGGCCGACCAGTTCGCCCAGGTGATCTGCGTCGTGGGAGAGGCCTCTTCCGGAAGCACGTCCGATCGCTCGAACCAATTCCTCGCGTCACGGTAAAACGGCATGAAAATCGAGACCTCGTGTCCGAGCGCCGCCAGCGCCTTGGGCAACGAGCCGCACACATCTCCCAACCCGCCCGTCTTGGCGATCGGTGAAACCTCGGCTGTGACGAAGACGACGCGCATGGTGTGCGCGCTATGAGATCAGAATCGCGGCATAACCGACAACGTGCGAGTAATCGCGGTTGACGTCGCCGGATGTTGCGTGTTTGACGAGTCGAGCGTGCGTCGCGCCGAGCTTCTTCGCGGCGACGAGCATGGCGGTCGTCGGGATGAAGCCGCACATCGAGATGTTTTCCTGCGTTACCGTGTCCCACAGCCCGCGCGCGTCCAGCGCGAGCACTTGATCAATCGCCTGCTGATCCTTACGCAGTGTCGTCTTCTGGTCTTCGTAATGATTGAGATCGGAGCTGGCGAGAATGCCGATCGGCTCGCTCTCACCGGCGACCACCTCCGCGATCGCGTTGCCGATCTCCTCGCAAAGCTCGACCTGGTGCGTCGCAAGACAGATCGGCACGAACGTGAGTGCATTGCCGAGGAGCTGCTGCAGAAACGGGAGTTGTACTTCGAGTGAATGCTCGCGCGCGTGCGCCTTCCAGTCTTCAGCCAGAAGCCGCGTCTTTGCCATGAGCTTCGTCGCCAGGCGGGCATCGATGGGAACGTCGCCGAGCGGGGTGCGCCAGTCGCCCTCGCGATTGATCGCCGCGGGATGACCGAGGCCGGTGTGATTCGGGCAAAGGATGATGAAACGCTTCGGAAGATCGGCGAGCGCGTAGAAGGCCGCGGCGACGTGGCCGCTGTACATCAGACCCGCATGTGGGACGACAGCGCCGATGAAGCACTCCTTCTTCGCGACGGGCGGGTTCTCATGGAGACAGTCGTTGACCTGCGCCCGCAAGCGGTCGGGCGATGCTTCGTAGAAACTGCCCGCGACTGCCGGAGGACGCGAGGTCATCGCTCGCGCGGAAAACTTGGCGAGTAGATCACCGCGTTCATGAACAGCGGCAACGTGCCGCGCCAGAACAGTCGATAGTTCGGGTCGTCGGCGAAGGTGATCACCTGACCGCTGCCATACGGCTCCGCGACGAGGTAGACCGCGCCCTTGACGCGCTCGATGGACTCCGGCCACGCGACGCCGGCGACGAGCGGATTGTCTTTCGTGATCGTGACGATGTTGTCGATGCTGTGCGAGACGGGCAGGAATGCCGACGAGCCGTCGATGAGCACGAACGGCGGACGCGGCACGCCGAACGTCAGATAGCTGCGCTCGTTCATGGTGGTTCGGAACGTCGCCCCAGGGATGCTGTAGTCGTTGTATCGCTCTTCCACCGGAGCCTTCTCATCTTTGGGTTTCGGCGGCTCCCACTGCTTCAACTTGGAAATTTCGGCGTCCTTCGAGCGGAGGAATCCGCTCGCACCGCGGATCGCCACGACCGTGCCGCCGTTGCGGATCCAGTTCTGAAGCTTCTCGATGCCTCGCTTGCCGAGGCGGTCGGCGTAGCCGTTGCCATCCGGGAAAACGATCACGTTGTAGCGCGAGAGATCGGCGTTGCGGAATGCCTCCAGCGACAGATTGCTGTGTGGAACGGGTGTGTCTTCATCGAAGGTGTGCCACAGCATCCCGTACGACGTCGCGGCCACGCCGGCGCCGCCGACGAGCGCAATCTTCGGATCACGCACGTAGTGAATCTTGTGCGAGCCGAACGCGTTGCCGCCGGTCCATCCTGATTCGAGCGGTACGACGGACACGCTGGCGTCGGTGACCACGCGCTGCATCGCCGCATCGACATCCTGACCGTTATTTCCTTTGAGGACGACGATCGTTCCGCGCGCCATCGTCCGGTCGCCGACGGGAACGACATCGTCGCTGACGCTGAACTTGACGCCCTCACGAAGCATGCGCCCTTCCGCGCGATAGAGATTCGGATCGTTCCCGTCGATTGCGTAGCCATAGGCCGCCTGCCGAAACGCGGCAATGGCCGGAGCGACGTAAGGTCGCACATCCGCGGCCAGGGGCGTGCTCGCGACGTAAGTCTCCACGTTCATCGCCAGCGGCAGCGACCAGGAAGTGAGGTCGTAGAAATCGTTCTCCTCATCGGCCTGCGCTTTTTTGCGCTGCTCTTCGAGGTATCCGGGTGAGAACGTCGGGCTTTTCTCGAGCAGTGTCTGGACCAATCCGCCTAACGGCTGACGCGTGCTGATCACGACGGTGCCTGCCGGAAACGTGCGGCTCTCGGCCGTGTCTCCCTCGACGCGCGTCGCACGGGCGGTGAGCGGCGCGCCTAACACACCCATCTCGATCTGCTGGCGCAGCAACATCCGCATGAGCGGCGTGAAGTTCGGCGAGCCGGGCAGGATCAGGAACGTATTTCCCTGCGCCGCGCCGACCTGCGCATGCATCGCGTCGTACGTGTACCGCAGCAACTCCTCGGAATGCGCCGCCGCCGTGCGCACCGTGGTCACACCGGTCGTGTAGTGGCGAGCGACGCGATCCGCGAGGGTGAGCACCGTGCCGTCATCGCGCGCGTACGCCGAACCGCCGCGCGGGCCTCCCGCACACTCGTACGTCATGCCGATCGCGCCATGAAGAGAGGGCCACGAGTCGCCGTAGCCGGGATAGAAGAGGTCGTACTCATCCGCGACGAAGAAGGCCCAGCCGCGCTTGGTAAAGGCGTCCGCATTCGCGCGACCGAACACCTCGAGCCACTTCTCGACTTCTTTCGGAAGATTGACGTTGATCGGCTTCGCGTCCGGCGGAAAAAAGTACGTCGAGTTCGCGCTCATCTCGTGAAAGTCGACGAGCACCTGCGGATACCACTTGCGATACTCCGCTTCGCGGGCGCGCGTCTCCTGCTGCGACGTCCAGGCCCAGTCGCGGTTCATGTCGATGAGGTAGTGATTGAACCGCCCGCCCGGCCACGGCTCGCTGTGCTCGAACGAGTCCGGATTCGCATCGGCGGCGGCGCCGCGGGTGCGTGTGAACCATTGAATGTAACGTTCGCGCCCGTCCGGATTCTGCAGCGGATCGATGAGCACGATCGTGTTGTCGAGGACCGCGGGGTCATTGATCAACGTGCTGGCGACCTGCATGGCCGCTTCGGCCGAGGACGATTCGTTGCCATGCACACCGAAGGCGAGCCACACGATGGCCGGCGTCGACTTCGCGATCTCCGACGCGCGCGCCGCGGTCGTATTGCGATCGGCGAGCGACGTGACGTTCTGCCGGATGGTGTCGAGCGCCGCGCGATTCTTCGGTGAGGTGATCGTCGCCAGAATCAGCGGGCGATGCTCGTAGGTCTCGCCGAACTGCTGCACGGTGATGAGGTTCGACCGCTTCGGCAGTTCATTGAAGTAGTCGACGATGCGATTCCAGGACGTGAAGCGCTCGCCGAGCGGGTAGCCGAGAAATTGTTCGGGCGTCGGGACCTGGGCGAAAGCGGATGCAGAAACGAAGAGCAACGCGACGGCGAAGAGACGTCGAATCATTCGATGAATTGCCTTTCAGCGAGCGAATTTTATTCGGCGACCGTGACTTCGTCTTCCACGGGAGCGGAAGACTTGGTGTGGATGCCGAGCCGCTTCATCATCTCATTGAGCGTCGACGGTTTGAGCTGCAGGAGCTCCGCGGCCTTTTTCTGAATCCCATTCGCCATCTCGAGCGACTGCAGAATCATCGCCCGCTCGTAGCGCGACACCGCGTCCTTGAGTGAGAGGCCTTCCGATGGAACGACCATCGCCGGATGATCGGTCTGCACCGGATAGCGCAGGTAGTCCGGCAGCAGCTCCGGAGTGATGCGGTCGCCAGTGCATAGAACCACCGCACGCTCGATCGTGTTCTCCAGCTCGCGCACGTTGCCGGGCCACGGTTGATCCATGAGGATGCGCATCGCTTCCGGGGTCACCTGCCGCACCTGCCGCTTGTTCTCTTCCGAGTACTTGTCCAGGAAGTGCGTGATCAGCAGGGGGATGTCCTCGCGGCGGCGGCGCAGCGGCGGCAGGCCGATCGTGATGACGTTAAGGCGATAGTAGAGATCCTCGCGGAACCGGTTCTCGGCCATGAGCCG
>JBBRMQ010000044.1:0-22420 GCA_038230775.1 Thermoanaerobaculia bacterium | reverse complement strand
GCGCTCATCGTCCCGCCCACCCACACGGCTCCCTCCCCTTCGCTTCGCTCAGCGTCGGGATGACATGGTTGCCTGATCTCGGATCGCACGCTCCATCAGCCAGATGCCGTGAATCTCCGACTCAGGACACTAGCCTTTCGACTATGATCCGCTCGAAGGGCGGCCGCTGTGCATCGGCAAACCGATCGCGCGGATGATCTGTGCGAAACGCGGGTCGCTTCGGATCGGCCGGAAACGCGGATCCCATCCGAGGTGCACGAGCCATGTGGAGCGTTCGCGAACCGCGTTCTGCAGCCACTCGAACGTTCGATCGAGATCTCCAAGCCCGGCGAAGATCACCGCGATCTCGAATGCCGAGACGTACGACGTCTTTGACTTCTCGATCAGCTCCCGTGCTCCAGCCTCGGCCAGCGCCTTCTCTCCGAGCAGCGCAAGCGCCCAAGGGTCAGAAATGTTCGCGCATGTGGGTCAACGAATTTATTAAGGGTTCATATTTGACCACACTGAAACGGTAACTCGTAGGCTAAGTGATTGATTCTACTGAATGGGGTCTCCCGCCTGGGACCGGCACTAGGATTGCGATGACCACGTCATCCGAAAATTTCTGATTCCCGTCCGCATGGTGCGGGCCGGGATCCTTCATCATCCTCAACCTAGAGAAGGAGTGTCATAGATGACGCCAGCCCGCAGGTTTTCTCTCGCAGTTTTGATTCTGATGGTCGCAGCCGTTCCCGCCTTCGCCACCCATTCGTGGGGCGGGTACCACTGGGCTCGAACGGCCAATCCGTTCACGCTCAAGATCATCAACGCCACCACCAACGGATGGCCCACGTATTACAACACTGCCGTTTCCGACTGGAACAGCTCGACCGTCATGAATCTGTCTAGCAGCCTCGGAACGGCGAACAAGCACTGCGGGGCGGTCTCAGGGAAGGTTCAGGTCTGCAATAACACGTACGGAAACAACGGCTGGCTGGGGCTGGCCTCCATCTCGGTCACCGGTGGCACCCACATCACGCAGGGAACTGCGAAGATGAACGACACCTATTTCAACACCTCGACCTACAACAATCCGAACGAGAAGCTCCATGTCATCTGTCAGGAGATCGGCCACACCTTCGGGCTCGACCACCAGAGCACGGATGGCAGCTCGCAGAACACGTGCATGGATTACTTTTCCAACACCGGGTCGAACGCCACCAGCACCCTCAGCACGCACCCGAACCAGCACGACTATGACGAGCTGGTGACCATCTACACTCACCTCGACAGCTCAACGACTCTGGCCGCTTCGGCCATTTTCCCGAACGGGATGGATGCTGCCGGCGAAGACCCGAGCTCATGGGGCCGCCTGATCTCGTCCGAAGGTCGCAGCGAGGTCTACGAGCTCGACTTCGGCGGCGGCAACAAGACGCTGACCTTCGTTACCTGGGCCGATGACACTCACGGCCGTGGCAACAGCGGCAACTAGTCACGTCGCAAGGATGAGGGGGCGGGGCGTACAGCCCCGCCCCCTCATCTGTTTCGCGTTGTCGTAGCCACCGAGGCGGGAGGCCGTGAAAATCATGCGCATCATGGCGGTGGCACTCCCGCTTTCGATCCTTGCCGCAGGAGGGTGTTCGACGCCACCCGCCGGACAGGCTCTTCCCGCTGCAGCGGCAGCCACTCACAATGCCGAATCGATTGCCACATCGCTGCGTGCGGCGGGATTTGCTGTCAGGGTGGCCGATACGATCGCACAGCCGTTCTTCTCCGTCGCGGCACGCGTGCTCGTGGTCGACGACTTGGATCTGCAGGTCTACGAGTATCCCTCCGTCGCTGCCGCTTCCGCCGACGCGGCAAACATCAGCCCATCCGGCTCGCCGATCGGCACGTTCATGCCGAACTGGATGCGTCCGCCTCATATCTATCGAAAGGACCAGCTGATCCTGATCTACCTCGGGGATAACGCACGCGTCCGGTCCGTTCTCGAGGCGCAGGCAGGCGCTCAGATCGCGGGCGCCCGGTAATCGCGGCCTCTTCCTGCGCTCCCTGCCTCGCGTACTCATCGGCATCGGCGGTTTCTTGATCCCAGACCGAGTCTCGCTGAGGGATGGTCCGAGGGCTGCCGCTCCTTCTGCAGACGCGCCGCGTCGGCCTTGCGCATCACGCGGAGCAGGTTCAACCTTTCGACTGTGATCCGCTCGAGGCGCGGCCGCTGTGCATCGGCAAACCGATCGCGCGGATGATCTGTGCGAAACGCGGGTCGCTTCGGATCGGCCGGAAGCGCGGATCCCAGCCGAGGTGCACGAGCCAGGTGGAGCGTTCGCGAACCGCGTTCTGCAGCCACTCGAACGTCCGATCGAGGTCACCGAGGCCGGCGAAGACGACCGCGATCTCGAACGCGGAAACGTATGCCGTTTGTGATTTCTCGATCAGCTCCCGCGCGCCAGCCTCGGCCTGCGCCTTCTCTCCGAGCAGCGCCAGCGCGTGCGCGCGCGCGGACACCGCGATGCTGAGGCCACCCGACTGGCTCACGGCCTCGTCGAACTCTGCGACAGCCTCGGCCAGTTTTCCCAACTGCTCGAATGCCAGACCGCGGACGATGGGACCCCAGAAGAGGTTGCCCGCCATTTCCACCCCGCGGTCCGCATCCTCGACAGCGCTGTTGTATTCGCCGGAAAACAGGCGATGCCAGCCGTTGCATACGCGCAAGACAGGATTCTGAGGATCGGACGCGACGGCCTTTCGCATTTCCTCCAGGTTGTCGAGCGGACGATTCATCGCCAGAAGAAAATGCGCGTAGTAGTGATGGTTGTCCGCGAATGAGGGGTCGATCTCGAGAGCGCGTCTGAAATCCCGCTCACACGCGAACCAGTCCCAGTCGTAGTGCAGACTCAGAAGACCGCGCTGCCCCAGGCCCTCCACGAGCTCCGGCTTTAGTTCCAGCGACGTCGCGGACAACGAGCGCACCTTGGCGAACGCGGCTTGCGGCGACATGACGCCAAGAAAGGCAAGGAAGTAGAAGCAGGCGGAGAGGCGCGCGTAGCTGTCCGGAAAATCGGGATCGGCGGCAATCGCTTTCTCGTAAGCCTCTTGCGCCTTGTCCAGCTGCCACATGCTGGAGTGGAAGTTGCCGCGCAGATAGGCATCGTAAGCTTCCGGATTGACGCTCGAGCGATCCGCGCGTTTCGAGGCAACCTGGCCGCCGATCTCGCGCGCGATGTCGGCAGCCACTTCCGACTGCAGCAGCAGGACTTCGCGAATCTCGCGATCGTAAGTCTTGGCCCACAGATGCTGATCGGTGGCGGCGTGGATGAGTTGTGCGGTAATGCGCACTCGATCGGTCGATCGCTGCACGGATCCTTCGAGCACGGTGTCCACGCCTAACTCGCGGGCGATCTCCGGCAGGGTCTTCTCGCTGCCCTTGTATCGCATCGATGAAGTGCGCGACACGACGTGCAGCGAGCGAATCTGCATCAATTCCGCGATGAGCGCTTCCGACATCCCGTCGGCGAAGTATTCGTTGTCGGGTGATGAATGGTTCGCCAGCGGAAGGACAGCGATCGAGGTGCAAGACGGCCGCGTCGATGGAGCGATCGCCGTACCGGCCAGGATGTGACGCAAGTCGGCGCGCAGCTCCTGCGCCGTCTGGTAGCGCGCATCAGGTTCTTTCTGCAGACACTTCACGATGATGGCGTCGAGCGTGACCGAGACTGTCCGATTGCGTGCGCGGGGTGATTCGGGCGTCTGATGCAGAATCGCATCCGAGAGGCTGGCCCCCGATCCCTGAAACGGACGCTCGCCGGTTGCAAGCTCGTACAACACCGCGCCCGCCGCCCATAGATCGGTGCGCGAGTCGAGCTCTTCCCCGCGCAGTTGCTCGAGTGCCATGTACGGCGGCGTTCCGGAAACGGCGTTCGTCTCGGTGGTGGCGTCGGCCGGCGCCTGGTTCGATGCCGGCATCAGCTTGGCGACGCCGAAATCGAGAATCTTCAATTGACCGTCGGGCGTGAGAATCAGGTTGGCAGGCTTGATGTCTCGATGGATGACGCCGCGGTTGTGCGCGGCGACGAGGCCGTCCGCAAGCTGCGCTCCGAGCTCGGAGACTTCGTGATCGCCGCGCCGGGCGCGGGACGATGCGTTGAGCGCGACGCCACGGACGTACTCCATCACCAGAAAATCGCGGCCGTCTTCGGTGTCGAAGTCGTAGATCGCGGCGATGTTCGGGTGCGACAGCTGCGCGAGAGAAAGCGCCTCGCGCTGGAAGCGGCGCCGCGCGCCTTCGTCGCCGAGTGTGTCGGCCGGCAACATCTTCAGCGCGACCTCTCGGTTCAGCCGTTCGTCGCGTGCCAGGTAGACGACACCCATTCCGCCGGCGCCGAGTTGTTCGAGAACGTGATACCGCGAAACGGTCTCACCGATAAGAGAGGACATGTTGTTCGCCTTTGCGGGGATCGTACTTCAATTTGTTCTACTTATCCGGATCGGGATCCGCTCGAGTCGGTGGCGCGAAAATCGGTCACCGTCGATTGATCTGCGGCCACCCGGATGAAGCGCATGTTGATGGATCCGGCTCTGAGGCTGTTCCCGTCGCGGATCTCGACCGCATCCCGGACGCGGCGGCCCTGAACGAACGTCCCATTCTTGCTTTCCAGGTCGCGGACCGTCGCGTGATCTCCGCTGATCGTGATCGCAGTGTGGTGGCGCGAGATCGACCCCGATTTCAATGTCACCTGACAGTCGTCCGCGCGGCCGAGGATGTTGTCGCCCTCTTCGAGCGCGTGACGCTGTTCGTCGATCTGCAGCTGAAAGACCGAGGTCGTCACGTTTTGCGCAACGGTCTCCCGCACGGCAGCGATGAACCGGAAACCGCGGCGCGGCACCGTCTCGATGTAACGCGGCGACGATGCGCTGTCCGCGAGGGCGATCCGCAATCGCGCTACCGCTCGATTGAGGCTGCCCTGCTCTACGTGAACGTCCGGCCAGACCGCGTCCATCAGTTCCTGCTTGGACAATAGCCGGCCATCGTTCTCGACGAAGAAGAGCAGAAGGTCGAACACCTTCGGCGCCAGCTTGATCCGGACGTCGTCTCGCCGCAGCTCGCCGCCCGCCGCGCTCACTGCAAAGGGTCCGAACGTGTACGTGGTGTCAGCGATCACGGTTTTGTCCGACCTTCGTCATGACTCGCTCATGGTGCCGCCCTACCTTGCCAGTCAAGGAGACTTTCATGAGAAAGATCATCATTCTTCCACTGTTTTTTATCGCCAGCGTTCTCGCCGCACTTCCCGCCCGAGCCGAAGACAAGAACGTCCTCTTCGTCTTCACCTTCCATCAGGTGGTTGGCAAGTATGTCGGCAACTTCAACGTCAACGGCATTCTGAGCGAGAGCGGGGAGGCAGAGTCGGGGCTGATGGTCGTCAACGGCATCGCGAAGGCTGACAAGATCATCCGCATGCGTGGGGGCAACATCTACATGACGGTCACGGGCCCGTTCAATGTGAACCCTCCGTACGTCACCGTGAACGGGCAGTGGACGCTCACCGGCGGCACCGGAATCTATGACGGGATCAGCGGCGGCGGCGACGCCGTGATCTTCGGTGACCTCCGGTCCGTGATCACATTCTCCGGCGCGTATCAAGGTCGAGTGAAGTTGCCGCACGGCGCGGACTAGTTATCCCTCGAGGACGGTTGGCGCACAGCCGGCCGTCCTCGATAATCGCGTCGTGGCCAGACGCGCAATTCTGTATGGACTGGTCGGCGGTGTGCTCATCGCCTTCCTGAAGTTCATCGAGTACAAGCACTTCGTTCACGAGTATCCAACCGAACTGTACGGGGGCCTTGTCGCAATCCTCTTCACCGCGATCGGGATCTACTTCGGATTGAAATGGACGCGATCGAGAGAGGTCGTGATCGTGAAGGAAGTGCTGGTCCCCGCCGGCGGACCCTTCGTGCTGAACGCCGAGAAGCTCAAGGAGCTCGGCATCACCCAGCGCGAACACGAGATCCTCGGGCTGATCGCGCAGGGTCTCAGCAGTCGCGAGATCGGCGAGAAGCTCTTCGTCGCCGAGAGCACGGTCAAGACACATTCAGCGCGCCTCTTTGACAAGATGAGCGTCAACCGTCGCGTGAACGCGGTGCAAAAAGCGAAGGATCTCGGTCTCATCCCCTGAGATCATCCTTTCGTTGACCCGAAATCATACGAACGGATGACGACAGCGCTGCCGGTCGATCGCTACCTTGGGCGCTGAAAAGGAGAAAGAACCATGAAACGAATCGTATTGATCTTCGGACTGATCTCGGGCGCAATTTCGTCGGCGATGATGTTCCTCACCCTTCCCTTCATGCACAACGGCACACTCAAAAACGGGTACGTGATCGGCTACACCGCGATCGTCCTTTCCTTCGTGCTGGTCTTTTTCGGAATCCGCTCGTACCGCGACAACGCTGGCGGCGGCTCCATCACGTTCGGCCGCGGGTTCAAGGTCGGAATCCTCATCACGCTGATCTCGTGCGTCTTCTATGTCGTGTCGTGGGAAATCATCTACTTCAAGATCATGCCGGACTTCGCGGACAAGTACGCGGCGTCGACGATCGCTGAGAAGAAGGAAAAGGGTGCGAGCGCCGCCGAGATCGCGGAGACGCAAAAGAAGATGGTAGAAATGAAGGCGATGCTCGACAACCCCGCCATGAACGCCGCCATGACTTTCCTCGAGCCGTTCCCGGTCGGATTGATCATGACGCTCGTCTCGGCCGGGATTCTTCGCAAGCGGGCTGCAGTTCCGCCTGCGACCGCGATCGCCGTGGCGTGAGTTTCTATCTTTGGCACATGCGTTCAAGACGCGATCCGTACCATTCGCGCATGCGCTCGCTCCTGATTTCCGTTCTGCTCCTCACCAGCAGCATCACCGCTGCCGCCGCCGACTTGCCGCAGACCAAGATCGACGGGATCGAGCGCTTCGTAAAGGCGTTCATGTCGGCGAACGGGGTGCCGGGTCTCGCGGTTGCCGTCGTTGTTGATGGAGAGCTGAAGTGGTCGAACGGCTACGGGCTGGCGGACGTGCAGAACTCGGTTCCCGCGAAAGCGACCACGATGTTTCAGGCGGCGTCGATCGGGAAGACGGTCACGGCGACCGCGGTGATGAAGCTCGAAGAGGAAGGGAAAATGAATCTCGCCGCCGACATTCGAGATTACTGCCCGGCCTTTCCCGCGAAGCAATGGCGGATCACGCCATGGAATCTTCTGACGCATACCAGCGGCATCCGGCACTACGGCGGGCCGAACGATAAGGCCGAGCAATCCAGCACCACGCACTACGAATCCGTGATCGCCGCGTTGGAACCGTTCAAGAATCATCCGCTTCAGTTCGAGCCGGGCACCAGACATCAATACAGCACCTACGGCTTCAACGTCCTCGGCTGTGTGATTCAGGGTGCAGCCGGCATTCCGTTTCTCAGCGCGATGCGCAAGCATGTTTTTGATCCGGCCGGAATGACCGCGACGCGCGACGACGATCCGGCCGCGATCATCCACGACCGTGCCGCCAAGTACAGGCGCATTGGCGGAAAATTGTCCAACGCCCCGATGGCCGACATGAGCAATCGCCTGGCAGGTGGTGCGTATCTGACGACCGCCGTCGACCTCGCAAGATTCACCGAAGCGCTGATGGCCGGAAAGCTCGTGCGACCCGACACCCTTCAGCGGATGGTCACGCCCACGCAACTCCCGGATGGGAAGCTCGTCGAATACGGACTCGGATGGGGAGTAGAGACCGAGGAGTGGCATGACGATCGATGGGCTTTTCATGGCGGATCGACGGTCGGCGCCAGCGGATTTCTCGCGATGATGCCGAAACATCGCTTCGCCGTCGTGTTTCTGACAAATCTCGAAGATCTTGATGGCCGCTCCGAGCTGGCCGAAGACATCGCGAGACTGGTTCTCGATTTCAAGCCCCGTCAGGCAGCTCCATGACTTCGAATCGCCGGTAGTGTCGTTTTTCTTTGCTTCTGTGTGAGGACCGGCTTCAGCCGGTCACCGTGACCGTCTGAAGCCGGTCCTCACACAGAAGCTGACCCTCGATCCTCTTAGGAGAATCGCCGGTATTGAGAACCGAAAAGCGCGAGAATGTGACCACCGGTCCGTCTTCTAAAGCAGGAGATCACCCAATGACGGTCACAGAACCACTGATCAACGTGTCGAACCTGACCCGCCGCTTCGGCGGCAGGACGGCTCTGGACTCGGTGAACTTGTCGATGCCGCGCGGCGCGGTCTACGGGCTCGTGGGCGCCAACGGCGCGGGCAAGACGACGCTCATCAAACACATTCTAGGTCTGCTGCGCGCGGAAAGCGGCTCGGTGCGCGTCTTCGGTCTCGATCCCGTGGCCGATCCGGTCGGCGTTCTGTCCAGGATCGGTTATCTGTCCGAGGAAAACGATTTGCCCGGGTGGATGTGTGTGGACGAGCTCATTCGCTATTCGCGCGCCTTCTATCCGGGCTGGGACGACGCGTATGCCGAAGAGTTGCGGCAGACGTTCGCGCTCGACCCCACGGCGAAGATCAAGAATCTTTCGAAGGGGCAGAAGGCGCGGGCGGGACTTCTCATCGCGCTGGCGTACCGGCCGGAGCTGCTGTTGCTGGATGAACCGTCGTCCGGTCTCGATCCGATCGTTCGCCGCGACATTCTTGGCGCCGTCATTCGCACCATCGCCGATGAGGGACGCACCGTGCTCTTTTCGTCGCACTTGCTGGAGGAAGTGGAACAGGTTGCCGATCACGTCACGATGATCAGCATGGGACGGATCGTCCTGAGTGCGCCGCTGAGCGAGATCAAGGAATCACACCGCGTCGACGGACGAGTCCTCTCGCTCGACGAGATTTTCGTCGCGAAGGCCGCGGCTCGAGCGGACAACATCTGAATCATGCCCTCGCCGGCTGCTGCAATCGCCTGGGAGTTCCGACGACGGCATCGCTGGGGACTGATCGCCATCATCGGCTACCTGCTTGTTCTGGCGACGATCAGGCTCCTGATTCTCGGCCCGGGTCAGCAAGTCAACTTTGCGACCACCGAGAGTTTCGCGCTCCGCGTGGTCGTGCCGATTTCGGTGACGTTCATGTATTTTCTTGCTGTATTCAGCTTCGGACTCGCCGGCGATCTGGCCGCCCGCCAATCGATGTATCCCGCCCGCATGTTCACACTGCCGATGACGACCGCCGCGCTGGCTGGCTGGCCGATGCTTTACGGCACCGCTGCCATGGCGGCCCTATGGTTCGCCACGAGATTTCTCGCGGTGTGGCCGGCGGATGTCGACGTACCGATCATCTGGCCAGCGCTGCTGGCCGCGTCACTTCTCGCATGGACGCAGGCGCTGACGTGGATGGCGTATCCGCTGCCGGGACTGCGGGTCGTCGTCACCGTCGTGTGGCTGGCGATGATCGATGCGATCGTCGTCGTTGCGCTCAATTACAAAGCGTCCGAAGTGGTGATGCTGGCCATCCTGGCGCCGCACATTCCGATCGCGTATCTCGCTGCACGTTTCGCGGTTGGACGTGCGCGCCGCGGCGACGTACCCGATCGGCGCTCGATGTTCGCCTGGTTCGGACGGATCGCCGATGTTCTGCCGCGCCGCCCGGACAACTTTTCGTCACCCGCGCAGGCGCAAGCGTGGTTTGAGTGGCGGCGATATGGCCGGTCGCTGCCGGCACTGGTCGGGATCCTGCTGCCGTTCGAGCTGTCCATGCTGTTCGTCTTCAAGGAGACACCGGTCATCATCTTCGAGACTCTCACCGGCGTGCTGCTGACTCCACCGTTCATGGCTACGTTTGTCGCCGCGACGGTCAGCAAGTCGAATCCCTATGCGAACGATTCCTATGGCATGACGCCGTTCCAGGCGACACGGCCGCTGGCCAGCGTGTCGCTCATCGCCGCCAAACTGAAGGTGACGATCTGGAGCACTCTTGCCGCGTGGCTACTGGTCCTCGTCGCGGTTCCGATCGCGTTGCGATTCTCGGGGAGCGTGCCCGTTGTCATCGACTGGGCACACCATCTCGACACGGTCGTCGGGACACCGCGCGCGATCGCGATCGCGCTGCTCGTATTCGCAGCGCTGCTGGCAACGACGTGGAAGCAGCTCGTGCAGGGTCTGTACATCGGCATGGCCGGCCGCGACTGGGTCGTCAAGGCCAGCGTGTTCGTCGCGCTGTTGGTCCTCTCCGTCATCGTTCCGGTCGGCCACTGGGTCACAACGAACAGACGGATGTTCGCCGCGTTGTGGGATGCCCTCCCCTGGATCATCGCTGTGCTGGCCTTGTTGAAAACGTGCGCCGCCGCCTGGATTGCCTTGCGTCTCCACGACAGCCGGCTGCTCAGCGATCGGACGCTCATCATCGGCGCCGCTTCGTGGGCTGCGAGCGTGTTCGCGTTGTACTTCCTGCTCGCGTGGATTTTTCCGGACCTCATCGTCCGGCACTACCTTCTCGCAAACGTCGCAATCCTGGCGATTCCGCTGGCGCGACTCTCCGCGGCACCACTGGCCCTTGTGTGGAATCGGCACCGATGAGCAGAAAGAAAGTTCTTGGCGCGGTTCTGATCCTCATCGCTCTGCCGGTCGTGTTGGCGCTGGCCGAAGCGGTCTCGTTTCACGTCACGAATCGGAACAATGGTTCTCTCATCTCCTCGGGCCGCAAGCGTGAGTACCTGCTGTACGTACCGCGCAACTACGACCGCTCTCGGCCTGCGCCGCTCGTCATCAGCCTGCATGGCGCGGGTGGATGGCCGGTGCAGCAGATGGAGACGAGCGAATGGAACCGGGTCGCTGATTCACAGGGGTTCATCGTCGTTTATCCCTCGGCGGACTCGCACGGCGGACCGCGGGTATGGGCTGTGACGCGGGGACCGGGGCTCGAGAAGGACGTCCGGTTCATCTCGGAGTTGATCGACAAACTGAAGGCGGACTACCACATCGATCCGCGACGAATCTACGCAAACGGACTCTCCAACGGCGGAGGCATGTCGTTCGTGCTCTCGTGCACGCTGTCCGATCGGATCGCGGCCGTCGGAATGGTGGCGTCGGCGCAGACATTGCCGTGGAGCTGGTGCGCGGACCCTCGACCGATTCCGATGATTACGTTCCACGGGACTGCCGATCCGGCCATTCCGTACAACGGCGGCGTGTCGTGGATCTCCTCCGAATCGTTTCCCAACCTCCCGCTGTGGGTGGCGAAGTGGGCGCGAAGAAACAGATGCGAAGCGAAGCCGATCGAATCGATTGCGGCAACCGATGTCACCCGTCGCGAATACACGCACTGCGCGGATGAGGCGTCCGTTGTTTTCTACACGCTACGTGGAGGAGGCCACACCTGGCCCGGCGGTGGGCCGCTGCCGGAGTGGCTGGTCGGCCCCAACAGCCGCAGCATCGACGCGACGAGTGAAATGTGGACGTTCTTTCGCCAGCATCCGCTGGCGGCCACCGCTCGCTGACTCAACCAGGGTTCTGTGTGAGGACCGGCTTCAGTGTGGGGCCAGTCCTCTGACTGGCCGGCCAGCCGGAGGGCTGGCCCCACACTTCCTCACACCCGCTGGACAACATGCGGTTCCGATCACAGACCAATTCGCGCGTGCAGGTCCCGATATCGAGCGTCGTCGCGGAAACGATCGAAGCTCGGATCGACCTTCAGCCGAACGAGCCACGGCTCGCGCGCTCGATACGCATTCTCCAGGTGACGGAAGGCGTTGTCCGTGTCGCCGAGGCCGAGGAAGAGCAAGGCGATGTCGTACTCCGAGACGTATTGATCGCGCGCAGCGGCGAGCATCTTTTCCAGAATGCGTTTCGCGTCGTCGACTCGGCCGGCGACTCCGTACGCATGTCCGAGCACGGCCAGGACGTACAGGCTGTCGTAGCGAGTCGACACGCCTTCGAGCTCGCCGATCGCTTCCCGCACATTGCGTTGTTCCAGATAGATCTGACCGAGCGCGAAGTGCACCCACAGAAAGTCGGGGTCGATGTCCATCGCCTTCTTGATCTGGCCGAGAGCGCGGTCGTAATCGCGGGCGAAGAAGTGAGGCCATGCGGACTCCACCTGGATGATGATCGAGAGCGGATCGACCTCTCGCGCCCGTTTGAACGACGACGCTGCTTCCTCGAAGCGGCCGCGCATCGTGAGGAACCACCCGTACCAGTGATGCGCAGTCGCGTAATTCAGATTCAGCGCGATCGCGCGCCGGAACGACTCCTCGGCCGCCGGCCAGTTCCAGTCGTAGAAGAACGTGACGAACGCCAGCGAGGCGTGAGCTTCGGTCAGCGAGTCGTCAAGCTCCAGCGCGCGGGTTGCCGCCGCTTTTGCTTTCGGAAACGCGTCGTGCGGCGCGAGCACCGAGTAGGTGTTCAGCAGGTTGTAGCAGTCGGCGAGCCCGGCGTAGGCGAGCGCGTACGTCGGATCGATCTCGATCGCCTGACGGAAAGCCTCGATGCCTTTCTGAAAGTTCTCGGCGGTCCTCTTGTTCCAGTAGAACCGTCCCTTCAAGTAAAGCTGATACGCCTCGGCATTTCGCGGATCGCGTTTCTTGAGTCTGCGGCGCGCTTCGCCGGTGAGCTTGGTGCGCAGCTTGGTCGCGATCTGTGAGGAAATCTCGTCCTGAACGGTGAAGACGTCCGCCATTTTCCGACTGAAGTGTTCGCCCCACAGCTGCGTGTCCTCGCGAACGTTGACGAGCTCCGCCTGGATGCGCAGCGTGTCGCCGAGCTGCTGGACGCGGCCCGTCACGATCATGTCGACCTTGAGCTCGAGTCCGATGGCGCCCGGCTCCAACGTGCTGCTCTTGTAACGGAAGGCCGTGGCCCGCGCGATCACGCGCAACTTCGGCAATTGCGCCAGGTGATTGATCAGCGTCTCGGTAATGCCGTCGCTCAGATACTCCGTGCTCGGGTCGGAGCCGTCGTTCGCGAACGGCAGCACGACGACCGACGTGGCCTTCTTCTTCGCCTTCGTCGTGGTCGCCGCCTGTGACGTGGAGAGTGTTCCGCTCTGCATGTCGGTCAGCGTCGCGCGCAGGGCAAACGCCAGATCACGCGCCGACTGGAATCGCTCCGCAGGTTTCTTTTCCAGGCAGTGGAGCGTCAGGCGGGCGAGCTCCGGCGGCATCGAGCTGCCGGAGAGGGACAGCGTTGGTGGATCGTCATTGAGAATTGCAGCGAGGGTTTCGCCCGTAGCTGCTCGCTGAAAGGGACGCGCTCCGCTCAGCGATTCGAACAGGAGGCATCCGAGAGAGAAGATGTCGCTCGTTGGCTCGGCTGGTGCTCCGATCACTTGTTCCGGCGACATGTAGCCGATCGTGCCGGCGATTCGTCCCTGATTCTCCAGCACCGCGGTCGCGGTGTCGGGCGTGTTCGCCAATGGCGATGCGGTCGAGGCCAGCCCGAAGTCGAGCACTTTCACCACTCCGTCGCGCGTGATGAAGACGTTCTCCGGCTTGATGTCGCGGTGAACGACGCCGCGCGTGTGCGCCGCGGCCAGGGCGTCGGCGATCGACGCCGCGATCTCCACCGTGCGCCGCCATGGCAGCGCACCGCTCGCGAGCCGCTCGCGGAGAGTCTCACCCTCCAACAGCTCGGTTACCACATACACGATGCCGTCGCGGTGCTCGAGCTCGTAGACGACCAGAATGTTCGGATGCGACAGCGCGGCGATGGTCTTCGCTTCGCGGGTCAGTTGCGCCACCGCTTCGGCGTCGCCGCTGGTGTGCGGCGGAAGGACCTTGATCGCCACGTCGCGTCCGAGGCGGGAGTCCGTGGCGCGGTAGACCTCGCCCATTCCGCCGGCGCCGAGGCGCGACTTGACCTCGTACGGTCCCAGACGCGTTCCGGTCGTGATCACGGCGCGATTGTACGGGACGGACCCCACTCGGTGAGGCTTCAGCGCACGTCGAAACCGGGCGAGTTCCTCGAGAAGATGCGATCCCGCGGGGTCGCTGCGAAGCAGCTGGTGTGGGGCCAGCCCTCCGGCTGGCCTGGCCAGTCCGAGGGCTGGCCCCACACGGCCTAGCATGGACGCCACGAGTGAGATGAGGGCTTTCTTTCGCGCGCATCCGCTTTAAAAAACCTTCACTGAGGACGCGCGTAGAGAATTCATTGAGGACGCGCACATGACTCGTTCGACGAACGCGAGGATCGCCGGCGTTACCTATTTCGTCTATCTCGTTGCGGGCATCGCGACGATGTTCGTGCATGGACGGGCGCACGCGGCCGACGTGCTGTCCATCTTCACTTCTTTCTCGGCGCTCGTGCTGGGCGTGACGCTCTGGGCCATCACGCGTGACGAGGATCGTGATCTCGCGATGTTCGGCCTGCTGTGCCGCGCTCTCGAAGCGATGCCTGGCGAGGGCGCGATCTATTTCGCCGTGGGCAGCACGGTCTTCTGCTGGCTCCTTCTGCGCGGCCGGATGATTCCCGTCGCACTGGCGACGCTCGGCGTGGTTGCCTCGGTACTGCTCGTGGTGCTCCTTTTCCTGCAAACTGGTGGACTCTTCGGTGGCGCAAGAAGCTGGTCGTCGCCGGTCACCTGGTCTGTGTGGTTGCCGATGCTGGTGTTCGAGCTGACGTTCGCGGTGTGGCTGCTCATCAGAGGCGTGGCGGCGCCGCGCAAACTCGCTTCGTGAAGACCGGAGGCCGCCGCCGGGGAGAGTCAATGGCCGTCAGAACAGATCGGGGACATGGATGAAGTTCTTCATCGCAGCGACCGTTCGTGGCGAGATCTCGCTGAGGAACCACGTTAGCGCGTCCATGGTGGTGTCCGGAATCGCATACCTCGTGACGAATTGCACGTCGACGTCGTGGTTGAT
The DNA here is from genome assembly GCA_038230775.1 of Thermoanaerobaculia bacterium. GTDB lineage: Bacteria > Acidobacteriota > Thermoanaerobaculia > Gp7-AA8 > Gp7-AA8 > JBBRMQ01. The sequence goes on along the minus strand of JBBRMQ010000044.1, from coordinate 7,607 downwards.
TCCAGCGTCCCGAGGCGTTTGGAATACATCGTCGACCGCTCGCTCGTTGGGATTGATCACAGTGGCGCGCATTCCGGCGTCAGCGAACGCGGCGGCGAAGAAATCCTTCCGATAGCCGTAGTGGGTGCAGGCGAGACAAGCGACGACGGGCAGCTTCGTGTCCGTCATCTTCTCGATCGCCAAGCGAACCCACCGGACGATCTCGGACTTCGTTCTCACTCCTTCGCGATCTTCGGAGATGGTGTCGGCGAGGCCCGGGCAGGCCTGGCTGATGATGCGCGATGCCGCAACGCCGCGCTCCTCGAGCAAACGAGGATAAGTGCCGGCGTCGATCGTTGTCTGCGTTCCGAAGATCATCGCGACGCTGCGCGGATCGCCTTCCAGCCCATGCATGAGCAACTCCGCTCCGGTCTCCACAATCCCTTTCACCGGAATGGCTGCCGTTTGAAAGTACGGCGTATCCGGAAGCAGTACGGAGAGCGTGTTGCAGGCGACATAGATCAAGTCCGGCGCGTATCGATCGGTGACGCTCCGGAGGAAGCGATCGAAGGTCTGGATCTTCACCTCTCTCGACGGCATCGAGTTGTAGCCGTAGTCGTTTGCAGGAGCCGCGTTGGCAAATGTCAGTCGTACCGGTTCGCTGAAGCCGTGAGTCCGCACGAATCTCTCGGCGTACGCGCAAACCGAGAGACCGCCGACGCCCGAATCGGTGATGAGAATGTGCACGGCCTAACGCTCGAGCTCGAATCGACCGGTCATGAGATCGATGAGGATGGGAACGTGATGATCCTTGAGAGCGTACAGCGATGCGTCCTCGAGCTCCCAGGTCACGAGAGTCAGATGTTGTTCCGTCGCCCACGTGCCCATGGAACCGGGCGTGGGATAGCCGATCTCGGTCAGGAACGGGAGAGCGCAGCGCTCGGCGAGCTGGCGGCCGAGGTGCGAGGCGCCGGCGTCGTCGATGCAGGCAAGAGCCGAGTGAAGGCTGACGACGGCGCGCGGCTTCAATCGCTCGAGCAGAGAAAGCAGCGCATTCGTTTCCGGTTCGGACGCCGCGTGTGCACCCGGACTCAGCGCGATGTCGCGCGCATCGTTTGCTCGAGTCTTGTAGAAGACGGGTTCGAGGCTCCAATTGGAAGTTGGGAAATTGCGATTCAGGTCCACCCCGCGGCCATTGCCGCGCGTTCCGCGCAGCATGCCGTCGGGATTGCCGCAGAGAATCACGGCCGCCTGCAGTTCGCCACGCGGGATGCAGCGCAGTGCTTCTGAAACGACGACCGTCGTCTCCGCTTCGTCACCATGGATGGAAGCAAGAATGACGATGTCGCTCCTTCCCGCATCGGGAAGAAAGACGGTGAGAGGGATGCCGTCGAGTGATGTGCCGTAAACCGAGCTCGCGTGGCGGATGACTCCTCGATCGTGCCGGGCGACCAGAAGCTGTTGCGTTCTTCGATTCACGCCTGCATCATCCCAGCAGCGTCAAGTGTGCCTCGGGCGGCGCCTGGCGTACGACACTTGGACGTGAACGAACAAGACGCCGCTACGGCTGTTGGGTTCAACTGTTGGATTCATCAGAGGGCGAACTTGAGAATCCGATTCTCTTCTGACCACGGAGTCGATAGCATGAAAGGAAGGAGGTATCGCATGGCAAAAGAAAAAGGCGCCCGTAGAGAGACGAAGAAGCCGAAGAAGGACAAGAAGTAATCCACGTCGTTAGACACGAGACCTCTAACGCCGACGTCGTCAGCGCTTCAACGTGCCGTCCGCAAGCGAACGAGCTGGCCTTGGAGAATCCTCGCGAAACTACCCCTTCGCGAGGGGATCCATCGACCGGAACGCACTGCGGATCTGCTCGTTCGTCAGCTTGTCGAACTGTGGAAGCAATGGCTTTGCGACCTCGAGGCCGGCGATCTCGGTGGCGTGCGCCCTCATCCATTTCGTCACGCCTTCGAAAATTCTCCGGTTCGCCTTCCCGTGCGGCGACTGCGGATCGAGCTTGACAAAGATTCCGCTGACGACCGCGCGGCGAGGCGAAGGCGCAAAGGCGACTTCCGACAGCTTCGCGTCGAATTCGAGCTGTGTCGCGTCTTTGACGCCTTCCTTGTTGTCGATCGCGTGGCGACCTTCGTGGGCAAGAATCGACGATGCGAACACGTCGTCGCGGACGCGGTTGATGAACGCCGAGCGCAGCGCGTCGCCTGTCAGGCCCTGCTTCTTCAGCTCTGCGAGGAGTTCGTCGTTTGCCTGCATGCGCAGCCGAAACCTCATCCCGACCGGCGCCGTCAGCGGCTGGCGCGCGTCATCGCGCGCCGACTCGTCGGCGATCTCGCGGTCACGCTCGGCGCGCACCGCGGGATCGCTGACCGACCGCCACTCGGCGATCGGGTCATCCGCGTACATCGGCCTTACCTGAAAGATGCCCTGTTCGTTGTTCCAGCCGCCGTCGCCGCTTCCCCCATCGGATGCCCATGTCGAGTATCCGTTGGACACGATGCCGTCGAGCGCGACAAACCGCAGTTCGGCCGTGCGGCCGTACTGCTCAACCTTGCGGGTCGTGTCGACGATGGCGTGTCCGTAGTGCAGGTCTTCGACGTTGCCTGTCTTTCCGCCGACTGCGACCGTGCCGAAGCGCGCAAACAACGTCTTCAGCAAAGCGGGCTGCGAGAAGTGACCTGAACCGAATCGCTGCCATGACGTGCGTCCTTCGCGCTCCAGCGCCGCGCGAAACCCGGCGACATCGGCCGTGCCGAGAGAGACGCGGCGGTAGTGTTCATCGGCGATCTCGCGAACGCGCCGCAACCCGCCGGCGTACAGCAGCACATCCCTCACTTCCGCGTCATCGATCGGCGCCGCACACGGATCCGCGAGAACGAGGATCGCTTCGTCGAAGAATTTCGCGCGTGCGAGTGCGAGGCCGAGACCGCGACGGTCGGCCGGAACGTCAGGCTTTTCGCCGTAGTACCACTGCCACGCTTGCAGCATCGACTGGCGATCGTTCGTGAGGATTGCCGCGTTGAGCAACGCGCGTGCAGCATTGATGTACGGCCCTTCGGTCTTGATGAAATCTCTCGCTTTGATGACGACGTCGCGCAATCCGTCCGCCGGGGCACATCGGTGGTCGAGCCGCGCATCGCGAACGGGCGTGATGAGTGCTTCCGCCTCGATCGCGGTCGCGCGCATCAGCTCGTCTCGCCTCTTCGCTGCATTGCGTGCGCGTTTCGCAAACGCATTCGCGGTTTCCCAGTCGTGAGCGAGCTCGCCCTCGGCGCGGGCACGCTCGATCAGCGTGTTGGTATCAGACGCGTTCGCGAGCGTCTGCCGCGCGCTGCCGAGGTCGCGCATGATGCGCCACTCGATGTTCGCCGCGCGCGACGTCGCGCGCGACCGCCGTTCGGGATCGGCCTCGCTCTTCGCTGCGTGGTGATAAAGGTCGCGCGCCTTGCTGAAGTCCCGCCGGGCGACCGCATCCTCGGCCGCCTCATATGTGGATCGATCCGCATGGGACCGCGAGCAGAAGGTCAGGACAAGCAGAATGGCTGCGATGCTGGCACGCATGACCGCAGAGTATCGCCGCCGGGCGTGTCGGTCTTGTACCAGAGCGACAGGATGGAACGCTCTTAGCGCGAAGTGCGGCGAAACTCCGTAGGAGTCAGGCCGGTGAACTGCCGGAACGTCCGGCAGAAGTGGCTCTGATGACTTAGCATGACGTCCACTTGCACAAGATCGGGCACCCTCGTCTTGACGATCCTCGCTTCAAGGCCAACCCGTATCCGGTTTACGCACGATTGCGGGCCGAAGCTCCCGTCTACCGGACCAAGGTAGCTTTCTGGTTGCCAGCGATCTGGGTCGTCACGCGCTATGACGACGTCGTGAGGATTCTCAAGGACCCGAGATTTTCCAAGGACTATATCCAGGCGTACCCATGGATCCCTCCTTCGATCCGGGCGATGCTCCGGAACCTCCTTACAACCGATCCTCCCGATCACACCAGGTTGCGGTCACTGGTGCAGAGAGCGTTCACTCCCCGCCTGATCGAAGGGCTGCGCTCCCGCATCCAGGGCACCTGCGATGACCTTCTCGACCGCGCTGACGGCAGCGACGTGATCGAGCTCATCGAGGCCTACGCATTGCCCGTCCCGTTAATCATCATCTCGGACCTGCTGGGCGTTCCGGTCAAGGATCGCCGTGTGTTCGGACCCTGGACGAAGAAGGCGGCGGCGGCCAGCGCCTCCGCCTCGCTTGGCGTCTTCCTGCGCGCCCTTCCCGCGCTCGCGAGCCTCTCCCGCTATATCCGCGGACTGGTGACCCTGCGTCGCGCCTCGCCGCAGGACGATTTGATGACGGGTCTGGTCCGTGCCGAAGAGTCGGGAGACAGGCTCACGGAAGACGAGATCGTCAGTATGGTCATCCTTCTGCTGCTGGCTGGACACGAAACGACCGTCCATCTGATTGCCACCGGAGCGCTGGTCCTCATGCAGCATCCCGAGCAGAGGATGCGTATGGAGGCGACCCCGGAACTTCGTGTTTCTGCTATCGACGAGATTCTGCGATATGCCAGCCCGGTGGAGTTTGCAACGCCGCGGATCACCCTCGAGGACGTCACGATCGGGTCGATCACGATTCCACGCGGTGAGCTTGTCGGCGTGAGTCTGGGATCGGCAAACCACGATGAGTCGCAGTTCCCCGATCCCGAAACATTCGACATTGCCCGCGAACCCAATAAGCACCTTGCGTTTGGAATGGGATCGCACTTCTGCCTCGGTGCGGCGCTGGCCCGACTGGAAGGGGAGATCGCCCTCACCACCTTGTTCCGCCGCTTTCCGGGTTTGCATCTGGCCGTGCCACCGGGCTCGCTTCGCTGGCGCAAGAGCTTTGCGATACGCGGTCTCGTGGCACTACCGGTTAGAACCGGCGGTTCTGTGATTCCGACCTCTGCATAGCGGTCGAAGTCGGCGGTGATGCCCTCAACAATTGCAACGCTCTAAGAGACAAGGTCTGGCCGGTTTCATCACCGCCGGGCGCAGGGTGGCGAGAAGGGGGATCAGAAGGTGGATTGGCCGGACTGGCCGACCCGCTGAATCAGATCAAGAAGACGTTTCGAAGTTGGCTGGGAGACAGGGAGTCGAACCCCGATTGAGCGGTTCAGAGCCGCTTGTCCTACCATTGAACGATCTCCCAACAAAGAGCCGGGACGCGGTGGCGCCGGGGCGAAAGGGCGTCGATGCTACACGGCCCCAAACGCGAAGGTCAAGGAGTGAATTTCCGCGACAAATGGGACGCGCGGTGCGACAATCGCCCTCGATGCTGCCTGAGGTTTTCGAGTGCCCGAAATGTGAGCGACAGTTCGTTTTCGAGCTGGTCGACACCTCCGCGGACCGCTCGATCTACTGCCCCCAATGCAAGCGCTACCTCGGCGAAAAGGACGTCAATTTCGTGCTCGTCACCGAGATCGAAGAGCTCACCGAGCGCCTTCGATTCGAGCGCGAACGCCTCGAGAAGGATGAAGCGGTCTACGCCATGACCGACTGCGACGCGGAGCTCAAGCTGTACGGCACCGAAGTCCACAAGGTCGTCAACATCCTGCGGAAGACGCTCGCCGATCTCGACGCGCTCAAGCAAACCTACCGTTGAGCCGCACGCCGCTTCGCGGGATCACGGTCGCCGACTTCTCGCGCGTTCTCGCCGGCCCACTCTGCTCGCAGATGCTCGCCGATGCCGGCGCGCGCGTGATCAAGGTCGAAGAGCCCGAGCGCGGCGACGAGACGCGCCGTTGGGGTCCGCCATTCATCGACGACGTGGCCGCGTACTTTCTCGCGGTCAACCGGAAGAAGGAATCGCTCACGTTGAATCTGCGCACGGGCGCCGGCATCGCGCGCCGGCTCATCGACCGGGCGGATGTCGTCCTGGACAACTTTCTCCGTCGCGATCTGCTGCCCGAAGTGCCTCGCTCGGCCGTGCAATGCACGATTCGCGGGTATGACGCCGATACACCGGAAGCGAACACGCCGGGATACGACCTCCTGGCCCAGGCCGAGTCCGGATTGATGTCGATCACCGGCGCGCGGGACGGCGATCCGATGAAGGTCGGTGTCGCGCTTGCGGACGTGCTCACCGCCCACTACGCATTCGGCGCCATCACTTCGGCACTCGTGGAGCGCGAGCGAACAGGAAAGGGCGCGAGGATCGAGGTGTCGCTCTTCTCGTCGACCATCGCATCGCTGGTGAACGTCGCCCGGAACGTTCTCGTGACGGGCCGCGAGGCGGCGCGCTTCGGCAACGAACATCCGTCGATCGTTCCGTATCAGGTGTTTGACGGCAGCGATCGGCCCTTCGCGATTGGCGCGGGAACCGATCGGCATTTTCAGATGCTCTGCACGAGCGTGTTAGGCCGCAATGATCTGGCCGCCAGCCGCCGCTATGCCACGAACGCAGCTCGCGTGCGTAATCGCGTGAAGCTCCTTGACGAGCTGGAGTCGGCGTTCATGAAACGAAAGGCGGCGCACTGGGTCGCGCGATGCCGCAAGGCGGGAGTCCCGTCGGCGCTTGTGCAGGGCGTTCGCGGGGCGCTGCGCTCACCGGCCGCGCGCGGGGTCGTCGATGGCGATGTTGTACTCGATCCGGTGATGATCAGTGGCGCACGGCGCCCTGCGGGAAAGCGCCCACCGCGTCTCGGTGAGCACACCGATCGCGTCCTCGCGGAGCTTGGCTATTCGCGCGCGGAGATCGCCGCGTTTCGCCGCGACACCGTCATCTGACCATCGACAGCCGCATGAGCAGCGCGCAGATCATCATCACGAACACCAGCACGGATGCGACGAGAATCGCGGGGCGGAAGTCCCGGCCGCCCGATCGCGCGGGCGAGAAGGCACGGAAGGCGACCACGAGCAGTCCCGCGCCGATGACGAGAATCCCGCCGCCGAGAAGCGAGACGCGCAGGATGATGCGAGTGAATTCGGGATCCACGAGTGGAGTGTATTGGATGAATCGCTACCACTGGCTTGGTCTCGACGCCGAGGAAGAGGCGACGCAAGATGCAACCATGTCATCCCGAGCGTAGCGAGGGAGCGGTGTGGGTGGGCGGGACGATGAGCGCGCCGCCCGCCCACACCGGTTCCTCGCTACGCTCGGAATGACAAGGCGGCAACTGGGAGGCCCCTACCCGCGAGCGAAATGCCACCAATCTCTGACTCAGGACATTAGCGCTTCACGGTGCGCGCGCTCAGCTCCGCAACCAGCCGGATCAGACGGCGGCCTTCTTCGTCAGCGCCCACGTACGTGCGGCAGAGCGTCTGCAGGTCGCCGTCATCCTCATATCCCGCGACGGTAAAACCATCCGTGGGCTGATCGGGTGAGTCGACCACGCCGCGCGACCACTTGCCATTAGCGAAGCGGTATTGGACGAAGTTGCGAGCGCGAGAGCGGCGTGCGCCGCCGAGGTCGGTGAGGGCAGCCGAGTCGGGGGCGTCGCCGGCCGCGGCGTTTGCTTTCTGCGCCGAAAGGATTCTTCCCACCAACCTCGCAACCAGGTCGGTAAGGCGCGCTTCGGACTGGCCGATCGGTTCCAGAAACCGAAGTGCGGGGTGTGAGACGACGTCGCTCGCGGCATT
>JBBRMQ010000043.1:0-22522 GCA_038230775.1 Thermoanaerobaculia bacterium | reverse complement strand
GCTGCACCGGTGTGGATCGGTCCTGATTTCGCGTTGATGACCAGTCCGGGCACGCGGCGGAGATCCGAAGATTTCTCGTGCCCGCGAACGAGCGCCGGCATCACTTCCTCGCCGTCGCCCACGACGATGACGTCGACACCAGGCGTGAGGAACCATTTCGGATCGCGCGAAGCGTCGTGACCGCCGACGACGACCAGCGCGTCCGGAAACTCTTCTTTCACCAGACGGACCAGTCGGAGCATCCGGTACCGCTCGGTCGTGAAGTTGCATTGCAAGCCGACGATGTCGGGCTGGAAGGCTCGCAGTTTGGCGAAGCCTTTCTTCACCCCATCGATCCGGAGATCGACGATCTGACAGCGGTGGCCCTCGAGCTGGAGACCTCCGGCGACACACTCCATCCCGAGCGGTTCGACGAAGGTAATCATCTCCAAACCGATGATTCCGCCGATGGGGGCCTTGAGGAATGAGACTCTCACTGGACTCGGACGATCTGAGCAGAAGTCTGCCAATGAGTCAACGAGTCATTTTCAAGAAGCGCAAAATGGAAAGACCCGCTTACTTCGATGACTTGAACTTTTTCGTTTTTCCCGGCTGTCCGACGGGAGCCTCGCCCGGGATGAAGTTTGCCTGGCCGGCCCTTCCCTGTCTCTTCTGATTCCGGTCCGGCTTCGCGCCCGTTTGCGGCTGGTGCGGCAGAGACTGGCCGTGCGGATGCTCGTGCTCCCGCTTGCCGTTCTGATTCACGGTGTTCTGTCTGTTCTCTTTGCTCATGCGCGAATCATCGCTGCTTCCATGGTGCGGGACTGTGCTGAACTGCACGCACGACGCGAAATCCGTAGTCGGCGTATCGACGCTCAGGCGGCAGGCTGGAACGGGCAGCGCAGCGCGTCACCTTGATCTGATGCCGCCACGATCCTCCGCGTGACACCCGGCGTGAGCCGGTGACCGGGCCGAGCGGATCGCGATCGGGAGACTGTGCGTAAAAGCCGGCGCCGTACCAGTCGCTGCACCACTCGTGGACGTTCTCGCCCATGTCGAACAGACCGAATCCGTTCGGTGCGCGCGTCCCAACGCAATCGGGCCCGTCCAACGGGCGATCGGCCGGCGTGACATCGCCCCACGGATATCGCTTCCCCTGCAAACCGCCCCGCGCCGCAAATTCCCACTCGGCTTCGGTCGGCAGTCGAAAGGCGTGGCCGAGCCATTCGCAGTAACGCATCGCGTCGTCCCACGAAACCGAGACGACCGGCTGACGCGGATCGTTGAACCGCGCGTCATCCGCGAGCGGCGGCCGCGCAAATCGCACGTACTCGTCGTTGGTCACGGCATACGCGCCCATCTCGAACGAGCTGACCCGGACGCGATGAATCGGACGCTCGTCGTCCTGTCCGTCCTCCGATCCCATGGCGAACCATGACGCGTCGATCGGAACGAACGGGTTCAATGTCCCGTCTTGGTCGCCGGCGGTTGAAGATAAGGATCAGGAACGGCGACCGCAGGCGGCTCCTTCACGATGACGCCGAGCTTTGCCAGTGCTCGCTGCGCCTCACTGCCGGCGAGCGGGAAGAGACAACGGTCATCCCAGATCCTCTGATAGAAAGCGATGGCGGCTTCGCGGTTCCCGCTCCCCACGTTGCGGATTGCGTCCGCCATCTGCTGACTCATCCGGTCATCGCGCGCCGCAAGTTCGGCCGTCACCATCTTCTCCACCGCCTCCGGCCTGAATTGCGCGGCTTCCAGCCTGCGCACGAGCTGGCCTCTGGCGTCGACGATCATCGCGCCCGGCGGCTTCTCCGCATGCAGCTGCTCAATCATCTGCTGATTGTTAGGCAGCACGATGGCGAGCGCCACACAGCGCTGCGCACTCTCGAGCAGCACGCGTGAAATCATGAGGCGCGAGCGATCCGCATCGTCGGACGAAAGAGGGAACCAGACGAGCGTGATCGGATTCTTCGGCAATGCGATACCGCTGTCGAGATACTTCCACGGCGCGAGATGTTCGGCAGGATTCCCGGTCCCCGGTCCTGAGCGGCGCGGTTGCGCGGAGCCTCGCCCACCCGCTTGAGCGCGAACATTCATGGCAGCGATTAGAAGCAACACGAGGCAGAGAAATCGCGAGAGTCTTTGATCGATCACAAAGCTAGTGTAGTGCGACCCACGTGTCATTCCGAGCCGCGAAGACGGCGAGGAATCCCCCGCGCAAGATCGACGGGGGATCCCTCGCTAAGCTCGGGATGACACAGGCGCGCAACGCTCCGCACGACGCCAGGACGCGCTTCGATGAGGAATGTTTCTATCTCGCATCGGCGAACATCTTTCGATAGTAGCGATACCAGTCGCTTTGAAAACGTTCGTCGGGATCGTACCGGCGCTTCATTTTCAGAAAATCCGCGAACTGCGGATAGGCCGCCTCAGTCTGCTCGCGCGTGGCCCAGTGGTGATACGTCAGGTAATACGATCCGTTGAGCACCAGCGCTCGGGCGATGATGTGCCGGAAGTTCTCCGCAGTCTTCTCGATCGCTTCCGGTGTGTGCGCCGTGTGCAGGTTGAAGATGATGCACGCGTAGCGCTGCTTCGCCCACGGGAGAAAACTCTCGTCGTCCTTCTCGATGAAACGGATCGTGCCGTAGATGACGTCCGCGTCGCCGGTTCGCAGGTCACCGCGCAGACTCTCCATGAACGTCAACAGCGACTCGCGCGGCACATACACCTCGGTGATCATCTCGGAGCCGCTGCCGGCGGGACCGAGGCGCTTGTTGAGGGCCTCGTGGTAGTTGTCCAGATACTCCGCAAGCTGATGGGTATCGGACCAGTACACCTGACCATCGGTGCTCAGGTAGTACGACGAATACACCTCGAACGCTTTCGCCTTGTCGATGTGCGCCAGGAAAAAGAGATCGCTCCAGTTCTCCATGCTGAGCTGCTTCTGCGTGGCCAGGATCGGCGTGCTCGCCGCGACGGGCCGGTAGCAGGAGAAAACGCCGCGCGTGAGATAGGTCTCCGACTTCGGATTGATGTCGAACTGGAAGTCGCCGTAGAGGTATCCATCCTTGATCCGCTGCTCGATCGACAGCGCGAGATCCTTGAGATCGATGATCTTCACCACGCGCTGCACCTTCTGACGCGGCATGAGCCGCAGCTTCACGTCCGTGATGACGCCGAACAAACCGTAGCCGCCGATCGCGAGGCGGAACAGCTCCGGGTTCTGCGTGCGACTGCAGGTGAGAAGTTTTCCGGAAGCGTCGACCATGCGGAACGACTGCACATCCGCGATCATCGGCTTGAAGCGGAGGCCGCGTCCGTGCGCATTTGCGGAGAGTGCGCCGCCGATGCTCAGCCGGTCAGCGCCGGTCTGCTTCTGGCGGATTCCCCATTGGTCGATCCTGTCTTTCTGCGAGCGATCGAGATAGTCGAGCAGCTCCGGCCACCGGATGCCCGCCTGCACATTGAGGATGCCGGCGGCGGTGTTGAAGTCGAGCACGCGATTCATCCGGCTGGTGTCGATGAGGATCGTTCCCGTTCCGAACTGCTGGGCGCCCATCGCGTGACGCCCGCCCGCGATGCTGATCGCTTTCTTCTCCGCCTTCGCCCGGCGGATGATCGACTGCACTTCGATCACCGTGGTCGGACGAACAACGCGATCGACGACCGTCTCGTTCAGTTTCGAATGCACGTCGTTCACCGTCACTCCGGCGAACGCGCGCACCGACAGAAGCAGTAGTGCGATCCAGATCGTTTTTCTCATCGGCGCCTCCTCATCTCGATGTCCAGTGAGACTCGATGCACGCAATACGCGACGAACAGTCCGCCCAGAACGTCGATGGCGTAGTGCGTGCGAGCTGACAATACCAACAGAATCTCGAAGGCCACCAGCGCCCAGACGACGACGCGCAGCGCGAGCGCCTGACCACGCGCCCCCAGCGCGATGATGAACGCGTTCGCCACATGGCCGCTGAACCAGAAGTCGCTCGCGTTCGGCTTGCCGAGGGTGAAGACTCCTTCGGGGAAGTGCCAGACGATGTAATCCGGCGCCGGCAATGTCGAGGCATGGAAGAACAGCCAGTGCAGCGCGTACATGAAGTACAGGCAGAGCGCCAGACGCACGCCCTTTCCGGTGAAGATTACGCTAAGCGCGATCGCCAGGAAGAAGAGCTCGAGCGGCAGAGTACCGAGCCAGAGGATGTACTCCGCGCGCTTCTGGCCGAAGGTCTCGACCAGCGACGGCACAAAGAAATGACCGATGTCGCGGATTCCAGTCGCGTTCTGATAACCGGGAAGCACGATGGCGCCGAGGGCCACGGCGATGAGGTAGAGGACGAGGAGGATGGCCGCGACCCCGAGGCGATGTCTCAGTTGCATCCGTAGTTCATGGTCTCACGGAGCAGCCCCTCACCCGGCCTTCGGCCACCCTCTCCCCGCTTCCTCCAGTTCATGCCGAGCGCAGCGCGGCATCTTCGGTGCATCCGCCTGAGCATGTCTGATGCACCGAAGATCCCTCGCTGCGCTCGGGATAAACTGAAAACAAACGCGATGGACGAAACCTACCGCGGCTGGCGGCGGCCCGGGCCCATTCCGCCCGGCGGTGTCGAAGTCGAAGAGGGCGAAACCCTCGACTACCTCTGCGGATGGTGGCGCATCTTTCAATATGCACGCGGTCATCGCTACTCGACCGATGACGTGTTGACGGCGTGGTACGGAACAACACACGCGCCCCGCATCGCGCGCGCCGCGGACCTCGGATCCGGAATCGGTTCGGTCGCCTTGATCGCCGCATGGCGTCTCCCCGGCGCACACTTCTGCACCGTGGAAGCGCAGGAGATCTCGATCCGCCTCGCGCAAAAGAGCGTGCGTTACAACGGCGTCGCGGACCGCTTCACGTTGCTGCACGGTGATCTTCGCGATGAAACGCTGCTGGCTTCCGAGCCGCCTTTCGATCTCGTGACGGGCTCGCCTCCGTATTGGCCGGCCGGAACCGCGGCGGAGGCCGCGCACGAGCAGGCGGTGCCTGCGCGAATCGAGACTCGCGGTTCCGTCGCCGATTACGCACGCACCGCGGCGCGCATCCTCGCGCCGGGCGGCCTCTTCGCGTTCGTCTTTCCCACGATCCAGACGGAGCGCGCCATCGACGCCCTGCGCGACGCCGATCTCGCGCTCATGCGCCGTCAGGACATCATCTTTAAGGAAGGGGAGCCGGGAGTGATCACGCTCTTCGCCGCCATGCGCGCCGAAGACATCCCGGCCACCTTCGTCGCGTATGCCGAACCGCCGCTGACGATCCGCACAGCGGACGGCGGCGTCGGCGCCGAGTACTCGGCGATTCGCATGAGCTTCGGGTTTCCGCCCGGCAACGTCCCGTGGGAGGGGGGCCCACCTGTCAGTCCGCCGCTGCGCGAAGCGAAGGGGAGGAACCGGTGTGGGAGGGCGGGGCGATGAACTCGCCACTCGCCCATTTACGGACGCCGGCGGCCGCGCGGACGCGCGTTGCTTGAAGACGGCCGCGGAGCCTGCGGTCGTGGCGGCGGCGAAGGCCGATGCGCTCTCGGTGCGGGAGCGGCCTGCGCGGAGGCGCGCCTCTCCGCCTTCGCCTTGGACCTCGCCCGATCCTCGGCCTTGCGCGCGCGGATCGCGGCGATGCGTTCCTGAATCGGGATCTCGAGCCGTTGGGCCGGCTTCTGCTTGTAATCGAAGTCGGGAACGGTGACGCGCGGAAGACGCTTCGCGATCGCGCGCTCGATGGCGCGAAGATCGTTCTCCTCGTCCTGCGCGACGAAAGTGATCGCGTCGCCGGTCATCTCGGCGCGAGCCGTCCGGCCGACGCGATGGATGTAGTCGTCGGGGATGTTCGGAACGTCGAAGTTGACGACGTGCGACAGCGCCTCGACGTCGATGCCCCGCGCCGCGATGTCCGTCGCCACCAGGATGCGGTACTTCCCCGACTTGAAGCCGGCGAGCGCTTCGGTGCGCTGCATCTGGCTGCGATTGCCGTGGATGCGCGCAACCTTGACCTTGGTCCGCTCGAGTTGCTCGTAGACGCGATTGGCGCGGTGCTTCGTGCGGGTGAAGACGATCGCGTTCTGAATCTCGCCGCGGTCGAGCAGCGTTTGCAGCAGCGCCATCTTCAGTTCCTGCGACACGGGAAACACCGACTGCGCGATTCCAATCGCGGGCTGCGCCTTGCGCTCGATCGAGATCATCGCCGGGTTCTTCAGCATCTCGCGCGACAGCTCGACGATCGGCGGCGGCAGCGTCGCGGAGAAGAACAGCGTCTGCCGCCTGGCGGGAAGATGCCGCAGCACGCGGCGGATGTCGGGCAGAAAGCCCATGTCGAGCATGCGGTCCGCTTCGTCGAGCACGAGCACTTCGAGGCCGTCGAGTTTGGCGTACGGATACTGGAAATGATCGAGCAGGCGCCCCGGCGTCGCGACCAGCACGTCGACCCCGGTACGAAACGCATGTTCCTGAGGACCCATCCCCACGCCGCCGTAGATCGCGGCGCCGGAGATCGGGGTATGCACTGCCAGCTCGCGCAGGTGTTCGTCGATCTGCGCGGCGAGCTCGCGCGTAGGAGTGATGATGAGCGCGCGCGTCGTTCCGCGCTTCTTGGTCATCAGGCGCTGCAGGATCGGCAGGACGAAGGCCGCGGTCTTGCCGCTGCCCGTGGCCGCCGCCGCGAGAACATCCTTGCCCGCGAGCGCGGGCGGCATGGCATCAGTTTGAATCGGTGTGGGACGCGCGAAACCGAGCTCCTTGATTCCGCGCAGAAGATCAGGGTGAAGTCCGAATGAGGAAAAAGGCATGCGGCGCATCCTCTCACGACTCACAAGCAACCGATCTCGCATCATTACGTAGTAGCTTCCATGCGACGCTGCGAATCCTCACTCGACCTTCACGGCCGCGAGCTGGCTCGTCAGAACATCGGCGGCTGGCTCCTCTCCGTCACGCGCTACGACTCCCAGTCGTCGATCTGCCTTCACGGACACGAAGCCGCGTATGCCACGGTGGTGGTTCGCGGCGGATATAAGGAAGTCTCCGGCAGCAGCTCGCTGCAATGCGACGCGGGCAGCATCGTCGTTCACGCCGCCGGCTCTCGACACGCCAATCGCTTCGCCGGCCGCACGACGTGCCTCAATGTTCATGGCGGCGTTTTCGACCGGACCAGTGTGATTCCCGCGCCCATCGCGGCCACCATTGCCTCGAAACTGCGCCGCGAATTCGCGAGACCGGACGACGTTTCGGGACAGATCGTCGAGGCCTTGATGCTGGAGCTCGGCGCATGGAGCCGGCGCGAGACGATCGACGATCGCGCTCCGCGGTGGCTGCGTGAGGTGCGGCGAAACCTCGAGTCGAGATTCGACGAGCCGCTCACGTTGACGACTCTGGCGACTGGTGCCGGTGTTCATCCGACACACCTCGCGCGGTCGTTTCGTCATCACTATGCGATGACCGTCGGCGAGATGCTTCGCGAGCGCCGGGTGGCGCACGCGAAAAAGCAACTCGCGGCGGGACATGCACCGTCCGACGTCGCTTACGAGAGCGGCTTCGCCGACCAGAGTCACTTCACGCGGGTCTTCCGGCGCGTCACCGGCACCACGCCTGCGGTTTTCCGGCGTGAGTCTCTCGCCCGCTAATCGCATACCAGGCTGCTAACGGCATGCAAGACCGCGCCGCGCGCGCCGGGCATCATGCCTTCAATGAAGAGCCTTCTGACCCTCACCCTTCTGCTCATCGCTTGCGCGGCGTTCGCGGCAAGCCCTTACGACGAGGCGGAGAACTCCTCGATGTCGCGCGATCAGCGGCGCGTCCGCGCTCTGTACGTTGAGGCAGCGGAGAAGGACTCCGATCCGCAGCGGCGCGACCGCGCGCGGATCCACGTGGCACGAATCGATTGGTACATCCTCCACGACGCGGCGGCGGCACGAACGCGTCTGGCGGAGATCGCCACTTCCAGTGTCGAGTTCTCGAACGCATCCGCGGAGCGCTCGCGAATGGAGTGCGAGCTCCTTCATGATTTCGATGCCGCACGCAAAGCAGCGCAACTCGCCTACGACACCGCAAGAACGCAAAAGGAACGCGATGAAGCGCTGACCTGTCACGCGGACGCAACCTGGGAACAGGCCCGCGGCGAGCGCGACGCGGGAAAATGTCCCGACCGCGCGCCACTCGCCGACGCCATCGCAAAACTGCAGCGCGCCGTGGCAGGAAGCGGACCGACGATCGATCGCACGCGGCTCCTGCTCGATGCCGCTCTGCTGTCGCACGACGATGCGGCGGCGCTCTCCGCATGGCGTTGGTACTACGCCGACCTGCCGGCTCTCGTCCCGACTTCGATTGCCGATCGGAAAGCAGCCGCCCTCGCGCTGAGCGCATCGCGCCTATTCGGCGAGGCGGACCTGGTGCTTCGCGATCCGTGCGCGAGTACACCGATCGCACTCGACGCTGCCGTACGGGACATCATCCCGTATGCGGCATCGGTCCAGCGACTCACCGCCCTCGTCGCTGAACATCATCGCTCCATCGCCCTCAGCACCTCCGATGACAAGGCGTTCGTCCGCGCCCTCGGGGGCGAGGCGGCAACACTCTGGCGGGCGCTGTCATGGCCCGGTGAGGCGCCTCCGTTCTCGCCGGAAGCCGCGCAGCGCGAAGTCGAACGACGCTTCGGCGCGGTGGTGACTCTTGGCGAGACCGATGGAATCTTCAGTGTTCTCTACGGTCATCGCGTGGCGGATGAGGCGCGCTCGGTCGAGCAACATGGCCACAAAGGCACGTTGCACTTCGTGCAGCTGGATGGAATCGTCAGCGACGGCTTTGCAGCGTGGGCGACGCAGAACGATCACGGGACCGGTGGTTGGATTGGCAAGGATGCGATGTTTCAGGTGCGGCCGATGTACGCCGACGGGCCGATTGAGCTCTGGCAGAAGCTAACGGACCCGATCGAAAGAGCCCGCACAGAGGATGAAATCAAGCGCGAGACGGCTCTCGATCGCCAGCGCGTCTCGGGCGACGCGGTGGCCGCATTGCTCGGTCTCAGACTCCGATTGAAGCAGGAATACGCAATCGTCCTCCGCGACCGGCTCGCGTCGCAGGGTCTGACCGGCGACGCGTTGCGCGACGCCTTCATCAGCACGGCCTCCGCGGACAAGCTCGCGGCGTCGATCTGGGCGCACGAAGGGCGTCACTCCATCGACAAGGCCCTCGGAATCTCGAAGAGCGTCGAGCTCGAGTTTCGGGCGAAACTATCCGAGGTAGTGTTCGCGCCGGCGCCGCGGGGAACGATGGGCTCGATTCTCACGCCGGTCGGAGGAAAGGGCGCACATGCGGAGGCGAACGAACGCGTGCTGCGCGGCATCGTGGCCTGGATGCGCAAGCACGCCGCCGGCATTGCAGGGTTCGACGCTTCGGCGCCGACGCTCACCCAACTCGACCGCCTCACCGACGATCAGCTACGCGTGGCGTTTCGTACGCTCGATCCACTGGCACCCTGAATCTTCATCAATGCCAGGCGTTGCATGCTGGATGTCGGGCCGGGCTTCAGCCTGGCCCTTCGCTTCGCGTCCGTGCTTAAACCTCGCGTCAGCGAGGAGGTGTGGGGCCAGTCCTCTGACTGGCCGGCCAGCCGGAGGGCTGGCCCCACACTTCGCTTCGTGTTCGTGCTTAACCTCGCGTTCGCGAGCCGGTCCTCTGACCGACCGGCCAGCCGCAGGCTACACGCGCCTCTCATCGGCACACGTCGCGCAGAAGGTGCATTCGAAGGTGCAGATGATCGCGTCGGGCGATTCCGGCGGAAGATCGCGGTCGCAGCATTCGCCGTGCGGTCGAATCTCGAGCATCGGTCATCGCTCCTGACTCAAAATGAAACGTATCGCATGTTCGTTCGCGATCGCCGCGACCCTTGATTCATGGTTTCACGGCCTGGCGAGCCCAGATGGATCCAGGCGGATTGCACCTATCTGTTCGTCCGCGCTACCAAGGAGTTGTGCACGGTCCGCGGGAACTGCTGAGGAAGCCTTCGGCTCGTTCTAGAATCGCATCAATCGGACACATGAGCGAGATTGACTTCGATTCATTCGTCGTTGATTCCGGACGGCGCCTGCTGTTGCGCGAAGGTGTTCCGGTCCCTCTTTCACCCAAAGCGTTTCGTTTGCTGGAGACACTCATCGCGCAGAGGCCAAACGCGGTCTCCAAACAGGACCTGCACGATGCGATCTGGCCGGGGTCATTCGTTTCGGAAGCGACCCTTGCCAGCCTTGTTTCCGACCTTCGGACGGCGCTCAACGATACCGCGCAGGCGCCGATGTACATCCGCACCGTCCACGGCTTCGGCTACGCGTTTTGCCGAGATTTCGCCTCGAGGCCGGTGACGTCCGGATTCATCGAATGTGGGGCCAATCGAATCGCGCTCACGTCCGGCGAAAATATCATCGGTCGTGATCCTCACGTGGCCATCTTTATCGATGACTCGACCGTCTCCCGACATCACGCGACCATCACCTTGACCGGGGATCGCGCAACACTGACGGACCTCGGCAGCAAGAACGGGACGTTCATCCTCGACAAGCGCATCGTCGCAGCCGATCTGGATGATGGCGCTGAGTTTCACGTTGGAGGCGTCCGAATGGTTTTCCGCCGGCGCCATTTTGGAACTTCGACGACGACGCTAGACCGCGCGGGCGAATAGAGCCACCGGCCAGAAGAATCCCGAAGAAACGCCAAGATTTCGCGCCGCCGGAAACGCATTGTGTCGCGTATGAGTTCCTCGGAACGAGAGCGCGATCGATGTGGCTTGGCCGCTCTCGGCTACTACCTGCCTCCGAGTCGACGAACAGTCGAGCAAGTTGTCACCGCCGGCCAGGCAAACAGCAGCGCCGAAAAGCTCATCCAACTCGGCTTCGGCTCAATCTGCGTGGCCGACGACGTGTCTGCTGAGGAGATGGCCCTGCAAGCCGTCCGCGATCTCCAAACGCGGAGCGGATTCGACGTCGATAAGGTGGACCTCGTCATTTACGCCGGGGCGTTGGCAACAAGTTCGGTGATGGCCGACGACGAACAGGAACGGTGGGGGGCGATGACCGATCCAACGCCGTTGTTCCGTTTCCCCGGCCTGTACCTTCAGGCCAAGCTAGGCCTTCCGAATGCCGCGGTCATCGGACTCGCGCAGCTTGCATGCAACTCGTTTCAAGCCGCGATCCGGACGGCGCGCGCCTACATCGTCGCCGATCCCGACATCCACAACGTTCTGTGTGTTGCGGCGGACCGCTTTCCGCGTTCGGCGAAACGGGAGATCGTCTACAACCTGATGTCCGACGGCGCTTGTGCGGCAATCGTCTCGCGCAGCTGCAACACGAACCGCGTCCTGTCCATGACTCATGTGAGTCGCGGCGCCTACTGGGACGCGGCGGTCAGCCACGATCAGCTGATCGCTGCCTACTTCCCCCTCGCACGCAGAGTGATCGTCGATGCCGTCGACCGCGCCGGACTCAACCTCGAGTCGATTGATCTTCTCGTTCCGCACAACCTGAATCTGAAGAGCTGGACGATCCTCGCACAGATTCTCGACCTGCCAATTGAGCGCGTTTACACCGCGAACATCGGGCGGATCGGCCATGTCGTCGCCTCGGACAACATCATCAACTACGTCGACGCGATCGACGATGGACGGATACGCGTGGGCGACAAGGTCGCGCTCTTCGTCATGGGATTCGGCGCTCACTGGAGCTGCACGGTGCTGGAAGCATGACTCCCGTGAACACCGGATCAATCCTGCTCACCGGTGCCACCGGCGTCGTGGGTTGCGAAATCGTGCGTGAGTTCTTTCGACGCGACGCGACCCGTTCGATGGTGGTTCTGCTGCGCGGAACGGCGCGCGAAGTCGAGAAGAAACGCTCGTGGCTGCTGGAATGGGGCGAGGTTCCGGCCGGCGAGCGCCATCGTCTCGAAGCGATCGGTGGCGACATGACGACTGCGGGACTCGGCATTCCTCCGGGTGCCCCGCTGCTTCGGTCGGTAACGGACATCATCCACGCCGGCGCCGTCACGCGATTCGACCAGACGCGGGAGGTGGCCATCCGCAATAACGTCACCAGTACTTCGAATGTCTTCGCGCTTGCGCGATCCTGCCACCGACTGGAACGGATTGCCGTCATCAGCACGGCGCATGTCGCAGGCCGCCGATGCGGCACGATCCTGGAGGACGAGCTCGATTGCGACACGCAGTTCAACAACGAGTACGAACGTTCGAAAGCCTTCGCGGAGGACGAAGCACGAAAGGCGATGTCCGACCTGCCGATCGCGATTCTCCGCCTGGCACTGGTCGTCGGTCGCCGCACCGACGGTCGGGTGGCGCATTTTAGCGGGCTCTATCCGGTGCTCCGGCTCTTCTATCGCGGATTGCTGGCCATGTTTCCGGGAGACGCCGGCCAACTGCTCGATGTCATTCCCTCGGACTTCGCGAGTCGCGCTGTGTGGCACCTGCTGGATCGAAACTTTACCGCCGGCAAGACCTATCACGTTTGCGCCGGTCGCGATCGCTCGCTCGCCGTCGGCGAGCTGTTCCCGAAGATCGCCGCATGCATTGCGGCTGTCGACTCGAGCTGGGAGCGGCTGGGACGACCGTTACCTCTCGCCGTGAGCTCAGCGGTGTTTCAGAACTTTATCGAGATCGTTGAGATGACGGGGAACACCCGACTGCGAGACGTCGTCCGGCAGATGCAGACCGTAACGCGGCCGATGGAATCCCCCAAGATTTTCGACACGACCCAGCTCGACCTCGATCTGGCGAACGATGGTCCCAGCCTGACGAACGCCCGTGAATGGCTGCAGCCGATCATCACGCACGCCGTGGAAACGAGTTGGCAGCACGGTCTGAGGCCCACCCATGGCTGAAGCTGAGGTGATCTACGCGCAGAACTGGGAAGACGCGGCGCTCGAGACATCCGCACTGCAGATCGAACCAGACGACGACGTCATCGCCGTGGCCGGCGCCGGCTGTACCGCTCTGTCCCTGTTGACTCGGGGACCGCGACGGCTTCACGCGGTCGACCGCAATCCGGCGCAGATCCATCTTCTTCGTCTCAAGCATGCTGCCGTGCGCCACCTTCCGACTCATCAAGCGGCATGTTTTCTCGGTGCGCAGCACTGTTCACGTCGTCGCGAGGTTTTCGAATTTCTGAGCGACTCTCTGCCAGATGACAGCGAGGAATTCTGGCGGCGCAGAATCGGCGCGATCGAACGCGGCGTCATCTCCCAAGGGAAAATCGAACGCTATTTCGCGATGCTGCGCTGGCTCATTCGCACTGTCCACCCCGCCGGTCGGATCGAGGATCTGTTTGCGCTCCCGACGCTCGAAGCGCAGCGACGTTTTTACCACGACACCTGGGACACGCCCGGCTGGCGACGGCTCTTCTACCTCGGGCACAAACGCATTCTTGATTGGGCGCTCGATCCATCGTTCTATCGTCACATCGCCGCTGGCAACCTGCCGGCGGAGCTGTACGCTCGTGCCGCACGGTGCTTGACAGATCTGCCCATCGCAGACAATTACTTTCTGTCCTGGATCCTTCGGGGAACCTATCCCGAACGTGCCACCGGACGTCCCGGCTACCTGCAGGAGAGCGCGCGACAAGCACTCTCACAATCGGCGGGCGCGCTCGAAACGCATGTCGCCGACATCCGTGACTTTCTGCGCGAGCGACCCGACTCTTCCTGCGACAAGTTCTACCTTTCGAATGTCAGCGAATGGCTTTCCGATGCAGAGATTGCTCCCTTTTTTCAACAGGTCATTCGCGTCGCGCGCGACCGCGCGACGGTGTGTTACCGGGCGCTGATGGTGGATCGTCCCCTCCCGAGCTCCGTCCGGCAGTACCTGGAAGAGGACAGCGGCCTTTCCTCAGCGCTCGCGCAACGCGATCGCGCCTTCGTCAACGCAGCGTTTCACGTCGTTCACGTGCGGAAGGATGGACGAGGATCCGATGCCGGCCGCTGATCGCCAATACGTCCTCCAGCGGTTGCGAACATGGCTGGTCCGAGCGAACCCCGAGATCGCGGACATTGCCGTCGACTCACGCACAGACATCATCGAGGCTCGGCTTCTCGAGTCGCTGCAGGTGGTCGAGTTCATTCTTTTTCTCGAGGCCGAGAGCGGCCGAACGATTCTTTCCGAGAGTCTCGATCCGAATGACTTGAGGACCCTGGACTCGATCTACAGTCGGTTCTTTGCGGAGCTCGCATGATGGCGCCGTCGTCCGAACGGCTGCAGCGGGCTTCGACGCGCCTGATTGCGCGGTCGATTCGTGCGTATTCGAATCCGCACAGCCTTTTCGACTGGCCCTCGAGCGCTCCGTTGAACGCCCTGGCAATGAGCGAGGCGCTGCTGCCTCTTAGCGGCCACAAGATCATGGCCACGTTGAGCGACGAACAGCGCTGGCGACTCGCGCTCTTCGAAGCGGTGAACTTCTTCTCGCTGAACATTGCCGGCGAGCGAGAACTGATGTGCGGCCTGGCAGCGCGTCTCTACACCACTCTGCCGGTGAACGTCTCGCGATACCTCCAGCATTTTCTCCACGAGGAAAACGCACACACGGTCGTATTCGCCCGGTTCTGCCTCGACTATGGAGGCCGGATCTATCCCGATCGGCAGCTCCGGTTTCCGCGCGTCTTACGCCCTGGCGAAGAAGAATTCCTTTTCTTTGCGCGCGTCCTGATCTTCGAGGAGATCGCGCACTTCTATAACAAACGTGTCGCAGGCGACGACGGCGTGTGGAGGATTGCCCGCGACATCCATCGCTATCACGCCGAGGACGAGAGCCGGCACATTGCGTTCGGTCGTCTGCTCGTCGGGGAGATGTGGGAACGATCCATGGAGCTGTGGACCGCCGATGATCAGAAATGCATCGCGGGCTATCTAAAGCGCTACATCGCCGCGACGGTTAGTTCTTATGTGAACCCAACGGTTTATGAGTCTCTCCGCGGTGACGAGGCGCCCTCCGTTCTTCGCGATGAAGTCCTGGCCTCTTCACATTGGACTGCCCTGGCCGCCGAATCGACGCGATCGGCCTACGTGTGGCTGAAGAAGATTGGAGTCTTCAGTGAACGCTGAAATGGCGCGTGAAGTTGACGGGCTGCACTGGAGCGGCGGCGGATTCGCCGGGCTGTCCCATTCCCTGCACCAGCTCGCGGAGGCCGTCGATCGCAGTTTCTGCGACGCGGCGATGAAATTCGCCGCGGAACCACAGCAGTTCGGCCCGCTCATCGCTGTGAACGATCTTCGAAAGATCGACTACTTCACTTCATTTCCTCATCTCGTTGCTTTTCCGTGCACCACGCATCGCGAACCGGAAAATCTCAGTTCGTTTGCGCGGGCGAACTCCGCCACCACCCTGGGTCCGCTCCATTTGAAACGCGTCGAAGAAGTCACCTGCGTACTGACTCCCGCGGCCTGCTATCCCGTGTACATCGCGATGGAAGGAACCTCAATCGCGCACACGCCGCGAAGCGTCACAGTCAACTCGACGTGTTTTCGCGCCGAATCGTCGTTCGAGCCGCTCGTGCGACAGCCGGCCTTTCGCATGCGCGAGATCGTGCACATAGGAAATCGACAATCGGTCGAATCATTTCTGCGGGACGCGCGCGCCTGCCTGAGCGCGCTCGGGGAACGATGGGGTTTGACCACGTCGCTGCAAGCAGCGAATGATCCGTTCTTCGACCCATCGCGATCGCCAAAGTATCTGCACGCCACGCTTTTTCCCTCGAAGCACGAACTGATCAGCGGCGTGGTCGCCATCGCGTCCTTGAACAATCACCGCAACTTCTTCGGGGAAGCGTTCGCGATCGGGTTCGACGGTTCGCCGGCGCACACCGCGTGCGTCGCGTTCGGCATCGAGCGTTGGGTCAATGCAATCCTTTGCACCCACGGCGTCGGCCGTGAGACCTGGCCACTGCTGACTGCGGCGGTTCCGGCATGAGCAATTTGATCGCGAAAGGATTGCGTGGTGGCCACGTTCGATTTGCCATCTGCGTCGCCGGTATCGCTGTGAGCACGATGCTGATCCTGGTGCTCTTCGCCGTGTATCGGAGCGTCGAATCCGGGATTACGACGTATCTCGGCCAGCCTGGGCTCGACCTCTGGGTCGCGCCTCGCGGCACAGACAATCTCATTCGGTCATCGGGGCTCATCACTTCCGACACCCTCGGCGAAATCCGGCGGCTGCCGAACGTGGTCCGAGCGGATCCAATCCTTCGCGCATTTGTCACCGTCGAGGCAAAGGGAGAACGCGTCACACTTCTGGCGATCGGCTTCCGGGCTCCACACGGACTTGGCGGTCCGACCTTTATTTCCGGGCTGGCTCCGGCGAGCAGCGATGAGATCGTGATCGATCGCGCCGCGGCTCACCTTCTCCATGTCCGGGTCGGCGACACCGTCTCGTTGAATCGCCAGACGAAGAGAATCGTCGGCATCTCCCGGGAAACCAACCTGCTCGCTACGCAGTTCGTGTTCGGTGACCTGGCTTCGATGTCTGATCCCGTTCCTCTAGTTTCTTTCATCGTTGTCGAGGTCGCAAAAAAGGCCAGGCCCCTGGACGTCCTTCGCGACATCCACCGCGACCGGCACGATCTCGACATCTTCACCAGCGAGGAGTTCCTGCGGAACAATTTGCGCGAGGTTGGAGCGGGATTCCGGCCCATGCTCCTCCTGATCACGATCCTGGGCACGACGTCGGCAGCGCTGCTGGTGGCGTTTCTGATCGAGGGCGTCGTCGAAGAGCGCCGTGGAGAGCTGGCCGTGCTCCTCGCCACGGGCATGACACCGGCGGCGATTGCCGGCGGACTGACGCTGCACGCGGCAAGACTTCTCGTTGCCGGAATCGCGGCGGGCACGGCGTGCGCTCACTTGCTGTCGTGGGGACTGGACCTCGCCGCACCGGTTGTACCGCTCACCTATTCATCTGGCGATCTTCTGATCGTCGCGTCGATGTTGTCGGCTGCGGGTGTCATCGCTTCCGTCGTCCCGCTTCTCCGCCTGAAGGACATCGACCCGCTGGAGGCGTTCCGGTCATGAGCGCCATTCGTCTCGAGTGTGTGTGGAAGCATCGCGGCGAAGGGCGACGTTTCGTCAGCGTGTTACGGGACATCTCGTTCGCGATCGAAGCGGGCGAGGTGGTTCTTCTGCTCGGCCCCAGCGGGTCAGGAAAGACAACTCTGCTCGGAGTCGTGGGAGGCCTCCTCTCCGCCGACGCCGGATCCGTCGAAACGGCCGGCGCGCTCGTGGATACGCAGGACCAGGCCGCACGACGGCGCATGCGATCCAGCGACATCGGATTCGTTTTTCAACGTCCCAGCCTGCTGGGCGGACTCACGGCCCGCGAGAACGTGCTCCTGATGGCATCGCTCGCCGGAATGGACCGAAAAGCCTCGGAGATCGAGATCGACACACTCTTCGAATCCCTCGGCATCTCGGCGCTCGCGGATCACTTTCCACACCAGTTGTCCGGCGGTGAAGAACAGCGTGTCGGAATCGCGAGGGCCCTCATCCATCGTCCGGCTGTTCTGCTGGCGGACGAGCCGACCGGAAACCTCGACGCTGCGTCTGGAACCGCGGTTGCGGAACTGATGGTAGCTCTCGCCGTCGAGCGTCGATCCGCTGTTCTCATCGCGACCCACGATCCGCGCCTCGAGCGATATGCGTCGAAGCGGCTGCTGATGCGTGACGGACAGGCAATCGTGGAGTCCGCATGACGGGACTCGGATGGATCCGTTGGGCGACACCGGCGGACGACCAGGCCTTGCGGCGTCTTTGCCGCCGTACGCCGATGGTCGGCCCGATCAGCTATTGCCTGGAACGCGAGCCAGAGTTTTTCGCATTGACGCGGTTACAGGGCATCGATGGAGGAAGGGTCGCCGTCGTCGACGATGGCGCCGGCGGGATCGTTGCGATGGCAATGATGGCAGTGCAGAACGTCTGGATCGCCGGTGAGAAAGAGCGCGTAGCCTACCTCGGCGATCTGAAAGTCGACCCCGACTACCGCCGCGCAGGTCTGGGATCGTCTCTCCGATCTTTTGTAACCCGCGAGTTGCAGGCCGCCGGTATCACGCGCGCTTACTTTCTGGTGCTGTCGGGCAACGCTACTTTTCGTCCGCGCAGCAGTGGATCGCCCTTTTTTCGACGCCAGCGATTGATCCGCAACTTTATCGTGCCCTTCGGATCGAGACGATCCCGCCCCTCCGGGATCGCGATTACTCCGGCGTCGCTCGATGCAATTCCGGACATGCTCGAGCTCTGGAACCGCTGCCATGCGCATCGCGCGTTTGCCCCGGTACTGGACGAAGCGCTGCTCGCACAATGGTCGAGGGGAAGCGGATCGCTCGCCGATTTTCGTCTGGCGCGTCGTCACGGCCGACTGGTGGGTTTCTGCTCGGCGAGCGATGGGTTCGCCATCAAGCAGATCCGGCTGTTGCGACTGTCGCCCGTTCTTTCGGTCCTTACCGGCGCCTACAACGTTGCTGCGCCCTTGCTGCGTCGGCCGAAGTTCCCACCCGCCGGCGACTATCTGCGATTCATGTACGTCTCGCATGTGTGCGCCGAGGGTCCAGACGTGCTGACGTCGCTCCTGGACGCCGTTCACGACGAGCAGCGCGATACGCAGCACTTGTATTTCGACCTGGCGCTCGACTGCGCCGATCCCCTCGCGCCCGCGATGAAACGCTACCGATCGATGAAGGTGAACTTCGATCTTTGGGAATCGCGCGCCGATGGCCCTCCTGGTCCCATCGAAGACTGCGCATTTTTCGATGTGTCGCTGGTGTGATGCCTCACGCGACGACATCGGAACGCGATTTCAGCGCGCCGAACGCCGCCCACATGGCGGTCGCCACAAGGGCAGCCATCGCCAGCCAGGAACGGCCGGCAAACCACGATCCGACGTCGAGCGTCAGCGGAAAGGCGCAGAGTTGGAAATGGACGAAGATCGCCACGATCAGGGTGAGCAGACCGAAGCGCCAGGCCACCCACAGCCAGCTGGCCGTGATCGCGACCGAAAACAACGCCGCGAACCAGACGTCATGGGGATTCACGGAGGGAACACTCGGGAAGGCGATCATCGTCATCAGCGCGCCACTCGCCACAAATGCGATTGATGGGCGGCGCACGAGCGTGAGCCAGGAGTTGAGGATGAAGACGACACCCAGCCCGAAAAATACGGCGGTGTACTGGACCGAAAAGAATCGAAACCCGATGCCGCGAACGCTGGAAAATGCATCGAACAGATCACCCAGCGGGACGAGAGTCCTGAGCCGTAACAGCACGGGCGACAAGTTGATGAGGCGCCACCATAGGTTCCACGAAATGCCGATGACGATGGCGATGAGAACGTCATGCGCAATGAGCGAGTCGCCAAACCAGCCCTGCAGCAGTCGTTGCCAGCCGACGAGAATGTCGGGAGACCGACGCCGCAGAGAGGGTTCGAGCGCGGCGTAGAAGAGCCAGACAATAGCGCCGGCGAACAGCGCACTGCCGAGTCCCGCCTTCACCAGCAGCCATTCATCCAACAGACGCGCAGAGTGATCGGCCGCACAGGCCCACGCCAGCGCGGTCACCAGCGCCGCATACGTCGCGACTTTCATGGCTCCCAAACGGTCCAGGCGATCTCGTCGCACGTTGCGCAGCATCATCGCGATTCCGGTCAAGACGATTCCAATGATCGCAATGACGAGAGCCGCGCCACCCCACGCGGGGGCTAAACCCAGTTCAGCTGCGTAGGCGGATCCACGCGCGGCAGACGGAACACCAGACGGCGTGACGACGAAGCCTGACAAGGAGTCTCCACGTGTCGTCGTGACGACGTGCAGCCCCGGTTCGTTGCCACCTCTTGTCAGCCACTCGATGCGCTCAGAACCATCCTTCATGCCGAAGCGGCGGATGGGAACGGTGACCGCATCAACCACGCCGGCAAGTGGGAGCAGGGTCCCGAATGGAATCAGGCGGCTCGACCTCGGGGCTCCGCTATCGCCGAATCGGAACGATTTCAAGCGGCCGTCCGAGTCGAGGGTTACCTGGTTCAGGTGAGCGAGAATGACGGAGGACGCGAATTGAAAACGACTGGTTGCATTCTGCGCCGTCAACGCTTGCGGCGCCCAGTAGGAAACGAAGCTCATCGCTCCAGGAACGTGTCGCGGCAAGTCCTCCCATGGTCTCGCCCGGAGAGCGTCTTCGTCCCGCTCGAACCACGAGTAGCGTCGCAATCCGGAGGTCGTCATCCCGATCTGAGTCGCCATGCGTTCCGCATCCGCGCCCAGAACTTCCGGAGGCTTGTCCAGGGGTACGCGCGCGTAAAACATCGTCATCGGCGTCAGGAAGAGGATTGCCGCGAGACCGGAGATAACGGCTGCGAACAAAACCAGGGCCGCAACTCCTGAGAGCGTGGATGGCACGTTTTTCGAGGCAACGAGACCCGGTCGGGGAGTCTCTCCCCTGACCATCGCCGCATCGACGGCATCGAGACCCGGCAACGCTGCCAGAATGTCGCGCACGCTTCGGGGCCGTTGCGCCGGATCCTCATCGAGGCACTTCAGGATGACGCGCTCCACGTTCATGTCGATATCGGCGAGCGTTGATGACGGCGGGCGCTTCTCAACCTGATGCGCGGCAATCAGTTCCGCAATGGTCTCGGCACTGAAAACCGGCCGGCCCGTGAAAAGCTCATACATCACGAGGCCGAGTGCATACAGATCGGACTCAACCGACCCGCCGCCACCGATGAGCTGTTCTGGCGCCATGTAGTTTGGCGTCCCGCTGCGATCGTCGGGGGAGATCTCCGTGCTGTACGCCGCGATGCCGAAGTCCGTGATCTTCGGCGTTCCGAATCCGTTGATCATGATGTTCGCGGGCTTCAGGTCGCGATGGATCAGACCAACTTCGTGCGCGGCCGCGACACCGGCGCACAGATCCCGCGATACCTGCAGCGCTTTCTCGAACGGCAAGCGTCCAACCTGGAGGAGCAGCGATGCCAGATCAACGCCGGCGACGAACTCCATGGTGATGAAATGGCGGTCGCCATCCTCAACGATGTCGTAAATGCGGCAGACGTTTTCGTGCGTCACGCGCCGGCCGTGCCTCACCTCGTCGTTCAGACGTTCGAGAGCCTTGGGCGTTGTTTTTGGGGAAAAAAGAAACTTGAGGGCGACCGGTTCTCGCAGTTTCAAGTCGTCCGCCTGGTAGACCTCAGCCATGCCGCCCCGTCCGAGAATCTTGACGATACGGTAGCGGCCCAGCAGAACGGTACCGGGGGTCAGGGCCCCGGGATCCCCATTTTTCGCCAGATCGTATGCGCGGCGAAACGTGTCGGTCATCGACAGAAGCGGCTCGGGCATGGTGGGGACTCCACCATCATATGCGCCTCACGGCTCCCTCACGACTGCCGGACGAAACCGCGTATAGTCGATTGGTTCCAGAACAAATCGTTCATGTCTCGGCTTCGATATCCGATTGCCGCCGCCTTGCTTGTCGTGCAGTTCGCGCGTGAGGGATCGGGTCAGCAAGCTGGTGACCCTAAACCGAAACCGACGTTCTCTGAGACGACGGAAGTGACGGCATCGCGCGTTGAAGAGTCCATTGCCCAGGCACCCGTCTCGATCAGCGTGATCGATCAACGGCAGATCGACGCGGCAGCCGGCGCGAATTACGCCGACCTCCTGCGCGGCGTTCCGGGTGTGAACGTCGTACAGACCTCTGCGCGCGACATCGGCATCCGTACGCGAGGATCGAGCGGCGTTGCCGAACACCGACAACTCACATTGATGGACGGGCGTTCGATCTATCTCGATTTCTACGGCATCGTGCTCTGGGATGCAATGCCCGTTCGCCTTGACGAGATCAGTCAGATCGAGATTCAGAGAGGTCCGGGATCCGCGCTGTGGGGACCCAATGCCCTTTCCGGAGTGATCAACGTGCGCACGAAGTCGCCGCGTGAGCTCGACGGCGGCATGATCTCCGTCAGGGCTGGTGACCGAGGCACGCGCGAGGCTTCGATCCGCTGGGCCGACGCATTCGAACAATTCAGCTACAAAGCGTCCGCGAGCTACCTCGAACAAGACGCCTGGCCACGCGATGACGCGTTGTTACCGGATGGAACCCCCACGCCCCTCGCGTACCACTTTCAGAACCGGGGAACGAAACAGCCGAAGATGGATCTGCGATTGGATTGGGGCGCAGACTCAACGCCGTTGTGGTCGTTCAAACTCGGTTATGGCGGCACGACAGGCATCTTTCATTCGAGGCTGGGCCCGTTCCTCGTGCAACCCGGTACCTACACGGGATTCGCCGAAGTGGACTTCAACACCCTTGCCATGGAGACGAAGGTGTATTGGAACCGCCTTCACGGTGATGCTCCGAATCTGATCAATGGACTGGACTTCTCGTTCGGGACCGACACGTACGCCGCCGAGACAACAGGGCACCGCGCGATCGGGTCCAATCAGGCACTCGTCTACGGGGGCGACTTGCGCTTCACCCGCTTCAATCTTTCGATCGCGCCGC
>JBBRMQ010000042.1:0-22735 GCA_038230775.1 Thermoanaerobaculia bacterium | reverse complement strand
GGAACCGTTCCGCCTCGCTCCCGGCAGACGAATCGCGCCGTTCGCCCATTCGACATCGAGAGGCGCTTCAGCGAGAGTCCCTGCAACCTTGATCAACGCGATCTGATTCGAGCGCAGGCTGTCCGGCAATGCGAACGCGCACGCCAACCGACCGTCGGGAAGCTTTCGAAGATCGCCCATGATCAGGAACCGCCCGTGCGCGGCCGCAGGCAAAACGGACCAGAAGGTCATCGATCCCCGCAGATCGCGGAATTTCGGGATGACGATCCTTGCCGATCCTCCTGCTGACTGGTCGATCTCACGGCGAAAGGTCCAACGCTCAGCGGCTTCCCAGTCGTCCCGGCTGTACAACACTCCTGACGACGTTGCGTCAGCCGCCGTGCGCTCTTCCACTTTCCAACCTCCAACATCGCCCGCAAGACTCGTCCTGGCGCGCTCGGAGTGATCGATCATCGCCGGCAGAGGCTGTGGACCGTAGACCAGTTCCTGGCGCCACACTGCGCTGATGCCGGGTGCTACCGCTTGTCGCATGACAAACTCGCGTGTCCCTGACGAACGCTCGAACACCCGGCGCTGGGCGACCACGACACCTGAGATGAAGATGAGCACTGCCGCAGCGGCGACGAAATGGTTCCGGCGAAGCAGCGACCACCATCCAGCAACCGCGATCAGAAACGCTGTCGCAGCGAGTAGACCCGAGCGGTAGTTGGTGATCCAGGATTCATTCTTTCCGAAATGGGAAAGCTCGACAGGCTCTCGATTCACGATGCGTTGCATCGAAGGGAGCGGCCGGCTCAATGCGTCATCGTCGGCCACCCATGAAAACGCGCCGGTCCGCACAATGTAGGGATCCCGGACAGAACCGGCGTAACCGGCTCCCGACTTCGCTACCCAGGACATCGATGTTGCGACGGCCGCTTTCCGATAGGGCCATGGCGATTCGTAGGAGCTGGAGCTACGGGCGAACGTCACCGGAAGGAGAACACGATCCATCTCGCCCATCTGTTGATCCGCTCCAGGCAGCCCGACGAGCACGACGTGAATGCCTGATCCGAAGATCGCTTCCCGCACGCCCTTCGAAAGGTCGAGCCACGTCGCGGGCGGAACGACAACACTCGAGAACCCTGCATACCACTGCGCCCGATCGGAAAGGGCGCCGGCACGTTCGGCATATGCAGGACCGCCGAACGCGGTCGCGCTGGCGATCGGTGTTGTGGGCGCAACCACGCGAAGCGGCAACAACTCGCTTGCAAACGTCGTCCAGGGCGGGACTCCGGCGGTTGCGGTGGCGATGACATTGAGCGAACGGTCGCTCCAATTGATGATCAACTCCCTTGGCAGCGCCGCATTTTCCGGCGACGCGCCCCACCTCCGCATGTTGGCCATCGTTCCAAACGTCCACGCCTGGCCCGGTTGTAGACGCGCGCGGCAGATCACCGGCGTATCGAACGTCTGTCGTGACCGGACCGCGAAGTGATATCCGATGTACCCGTCGAACGAAACACCGGCGGCGGTTGCGCGGAGGGTGATCGGGCTGTTGATGGCGGGAACGTAAGGCCCCGGATATCCGAGGTCGACGGTCACCGAAGGAAGACCGGGACGGTCAGAAGATGCAACGCCTCGCCACGGGAAGCGCGCTGGCGGCGCCTGGGCGCGGACCTGCGGAGAGAGCACGATCAACAACGTGATCAGCGCGCGAATCGGCATCGGTTGCAACGGATGCCCGCCATCGTAACAGGTGTTCACGACGCTAATATCGGACGAAGGTACTTGCGAGTCTTGTCGAAATCATGGAGTTTTTCTGGACGTGTTCCAGGACCGGATGACGCCCTCCGGATTGAGGAGAAAACTCGCGTAGTCCTGGACGGTCGACGAGGAGCGCAAACTCCTGAACGTTGATGACCGCTCGAGTCGTCCGATCCAGTGACGATGATCGTCGTTCAACCCACGCCCCGAATGACAGAGTGGACGGTGGACGTGAGCTCCTCGATGTCGAACGGTTTTCGCACGACCGCCTTGACGACCTTCGATTCGATCGCGCCGATCACCCGCGGTCCGGCGGCGGTGCAGATGATCACCGGATCCGAACGGTTCTCGCGATCGAGAAAGGCGATCACGTCCCGGCCGCCGAGAGCGGGCATCATGAGATCGAGGATGATGACGGGAAACTGCCGCTCGCTCAACCGTTCGATCGCCTCGTGCCCATTGGACGCGAGGACGACCTCGAGGCCGTCGCGGCGCATCAACGCGATCAGAAGAAGCTGCGTACCCGCATCGTCTTCCACGATGAGTACGGTCGGTTTGGAGTCCTCGTGCATGCGATAAGAAATGACGCCTCCCTTTGTTCCATACAACACGGGAAGTTACAAGGGATAGAATGAATGCATGGCCGGGAAACGCGCTGCAATTGCGATGGTCGTACTTCAGTTCGCCGCTGTGACGCTGTTCGCGCAGGAGTATGGCCGCGACTCAGGCGGTGTGATTGAAGCTACGATGAAGCAAAGCAACACGCTGTCAGGCTCGCTCGGCATCGGCCTCACTCGCTCTTCGATGCCTTTCGTCGCCGGCAGCGCGCGCAACTACAACGCGACCCTTGGCGGCACCGTGCTGAAAGACAGGCTCTGGTTCTTCGGCAGCGCGCTCGTCAACGATGGGGCGCGGTTCAACCCCGTGCTCTCGGCGATTCCGGCGCGCAGCGTTCCCATGATCGCACTCGGAAATCTCAGCGCGCAGGCGGGAGACCGTCAGAGCTTCGCGGCATCTGGCATTCGCAGCGGGAGTCTGACCGCGCTGCCTTCGTCATTCCTCTCGCTTCACTACACCGCAATCCTTTCCAGCAGTTCCTTCGTCACCGCCAGCGTAACGCGTCAATCGTCCACGCTCCGGCCAACGCCGTAACGAGCGCCATGCGTCCGATCGGCTTCGTGCGGAGCGCCTATACCGAGACAGCGCAGATTCCGAAGGGCGCAGGCACGACGCACACCGCCGAAGGCGTTCTGGAGATCGCACCGGAGTTCGAAGAAGGACTCACCGACATCGAAGGCCTCTCGCACCTGTTCGTCATCTGGGTCTTCGATCGCTCGGAGGGATTCGCGCTGATGGGCACACCTCCCACCGATGATCGGCCCCACGGAGTGTTTGCCACGCGCTCGCCGTTCCGTCCGAACCCGATCGGATTGACCGTCGTCGAGCTGCTCTCGCGCGATGGATCGCGCCTCAACGTGCGCGGAATCGACATGCTCGACGGCACACCGATCCTCGACATCAAACCGTACTTCTCGGGCGTGCCTGCCGAACAGGTTCGACGCGGGTGGTTCGACGAAGCCGAGAAGCGCAGATCGCGATAGGGGAACTCGGCACAAGCAGAGCGAACCGCCTTGCGAAGCAGGCTGTGCGGCGTCGCCCGCTGTGAATGTCATCCCGCCGACGCTGAGCGAAGCGAAGGGGAGGGAGCGGTGTGGGTAGGGCGATGCGCAGCACGAGCATCGAGCCGCCCGCCCACACCGGTCCCTCGCTACGCTCGGGATGACACGGGGCTAGCCCTGTCAGCGCGCTGCAACGTTACTAGTACAGAGCTTCTCTAGAGCGATCACAATCGCGGCAACGACGGGAAGCACCAGAGCATCGGGCGCGCCTCGACGGTGCAGTCCCCCGGCTCACGAATGTGACGCGGAACGGAATGCTGGGGATCGGCGGCGGGAGCCGGATCGGCGAGGATGCGTCCGCTTTCGCCTCTCCGGCGAGTCAAGCTTGCATGATTTCCGCATTCTTCGTGGACACCGTTGTTCTCCCTGCGCCCATTCTGTCGAATCTCCGACGAAATGGAAAAGCGAACGTGATCAATATTGAACACGTCAAGAGACGGCAGCGGGAGAAGATGCGGTTCGAATCGATAGGAGAAACACATGGGAATGTTTGGCGACTTGATGGACAAGATTTTTCACGCAGCAGGCACGGCGGTACGACCGGCCGATGCCGCCCCGACTCCGGGAGTGGCGCCGATGTCTCCGGTCCAGCAGCGAGCGGCATCGGGATCCGCGATGCCCGGCGCCGGGGCGACGCAACAGCAGGTCGACGTCGCTGCCGTGCTGGATGGGATGGCGTCGAAAAACAAGGAGAAGCTCGACTGGAAGCATTCGATCGTCGATCTGATGAAGCTCGTCGGCATGGACAGCAGCATGTCCGCACGCAAGGCGCTCGCCGCGGACCTCAAGTACTCCGGCGATACGAACGACTCGGCGACGATGAACATCTGGCTTCACAAGGAAGTGATGAAGAAGCTGGCGCAGAACGGCGGCAAAGTGCCGGCCGATCTCCTCGCGCACTGAACCCAGGAGACATCCATGTCCATCCTCGACGACCTCGGCGGTCTTCTCAAGCAGGTTCAATCCGGCAACGCCACAGAATCTGAGCTTCACGGGGCGTTCGATCAGATCTCAAACAGCCTTCCCTCCGGCGCTCTGGCCGGAGGGCTGGCGCACGCATTCAACTCCGATCAGACGCCTCCGTTTCCGCAGATGCTCTCCGGTCTTTTCGGACAGTCGAACCCCGAACAGAAGGCGGGCTTGCTCAATCAGATCGCGAAGGCTCTCGGTCCGGCGATCATCGCGCAGATCGCCACCGCGGCGGGGATGGGCGGCCTCGCGTCCGCAATGTCCGGAGGGAACGTCACTCCGCAGCAGGCGCAGCAGGTTTCGCCCGATCAGGTGGAGGTGCTCGCGCAGAACGCGGCGAAAAAGAATCCGTCGATCGTCGACATCGCGGCCGGCTTTTACGCGCAACATCCCGCGCTGGTGAAGTCGATCGGCGCCGCCGCCTTCGCACTGCTGATGTCGAAGATCTCGCAAAAACGATAACGATCGATGACGCTGGTCGTCCCGCGGAGGCGCGGGATCTCGAATCGCTCTCGTGCAAGGAGCTGCGCGGACCGGCTGGATGGTGATCTTGTGAACGGCGTCATCGAACGCGACCGCGCTCTCTCTCTTTCACCACCTCGGATTTCGCGACACGATGATGGCGGCGGCGAGTTGGCCAGATTACGGGCTCGTCTTCTGAAAGACTTCCGTCGTCTGACCGACGCTCACTCCGAGCTTTCTCACCAGCACCCGGTTGAGCATCGTCCGCCCGTCGTCGAGCAGATACATCCAGTGCTCCATGCGCACGCGGCTCAAACGACTGCCTGGCGTCAGCTCGAGCGTGTATTGCCAGTGAAACGAGTTGCCGAACGCGTAGCCCGTCGCGGGACCGATCACACCGTTGGCGCTCGCCGCGTAGCGATGTTCATCGACGCGGCGCAGACGCCAGATACGCTGCTCCTTGCGTCCGTCTTCGAACGTGAAATTCTGCGTGATCACCAGATCGCTTCCATCGCGGCGTCCGTCGATCTCCGCCTGCAGACGGCTGCGGGGATTTCCAGTGCGCGTCTCGATCACTCCCCACGATCGAACGTGACCTTCGAAGAACTTCTCCGGTTCGAAGCGAGGGTTCGCGGCCGCGAAGTCCTGCGGCCGCATGCTGCTGCATGAACAAAAGAGAACCGCGAGGAGCGCGGCAAGCGAGACTCGAGCAAGGGCCATCGATCGACTATAGAGTCTCCGCCACCGCGGCGGTGTAGGAGATATCTCACCCGTTTCCGGATTCTGACTCGCGAAGCGATTGTGTGGGGCCAGCCCTCCGGCTGGCCGGCCAGTCAGAGGACTGGCCCCACACCTCGTGCCCCTTGGTGTCTACCCAGGCGCGAGTGCCGCAGCAATGGCGCGGTTCAACTCCGGAAGCCAGGTCGCATATCCGCGGCTATTCGGATGAAACCGGTCGGCGGCAAAGAGAGTGTGGTCACTTCGGAAGAGCGTTCCAGTCGTCGCGGCAATCCGTGCGAAGGTCACCCTGGCATCACGACCGACCGACTCGAACATCTCGTTGACACTCCGCGTCCTCCAGCCTGCGATTGGCCGCAAGAGACGCGGAATGCGCGGCGGCGCGCCCATGTCGGGAGAGCCGGTGATCACGATCGCCACGGCCGGGTTCGCTGCGCGCAACCGCGCAATCACCTTCTCGACGTCGCGACGCATCGAACGAGTGAACGTCAAATGCGTGACGTCGTTGGCTCCGATCGAGACGAGAACCAGATCGGGCTTCAGCGATTCGGCTCGCGGCAGCTGATCGCGCACCACGTCTGCGCAGCGCGCTCCAGAGACTGCGAGATTCGTCATCGTGACGTCGTATCTCGCCGCCAGCGCGCGCTCCGTCGAGCGGGCGATCCCGTCTTCGTAGGGTGCGCCGACTCCGGCAGCAGTGCTGTCGCCGAGGACGACGTAGTTGAGGTGGGGCAAAGGGGCGGAGTGCGCGGTGTCAATCATCAGCACACCGCTGAGCACGGCAAAGGCGATCCGTAAGGGTTGCATGAGCCACCCTAAGCGAGATGCGGGCCTCATCTTGCAGGGGATTGAGTATGTCCAACAAACAGAATGGTTTCATAAGTTATGGTCTCACCTTCGTCCTCGGCGTCCTCACCGGTGCCATCCTCGGGCTGCTTTTCGCGCCGATGACCGGGCAGAAGATGCAGAAGAAGGTCGTCAACGCGAAAGATCGCGTGGTCACCGCAGTCGAAGACTCCGTCGAGAACGTTCAAAGCGTTCTTCGCAAAGTCGCAAACGCGTAGCAGTTGATTTCGATGCGGCGGGTCCCCGCGATCCGCCGCCATTCGACTTGATTCAGCGACAGGCAGCCTCGGTTGTATGCTCCGCGAGTGCGAATCATCCTGCCGTTGATCCTTCTGATGGCTGTGTCGAATTCGGTCGTTGGCGCCGCGCAGCCCGCATGCTTGACGCCCGCCGCCCGAACGGCAGTTCGTAAGGCGATCCTCGATACTCTCCGCGCCGACGATCACAATCCGATGGGCGTCCCCGTGTACAAGGTGAACGCGATCCGGGTGTGCGACGGCTGGGCTTACGTCGACGCGAGTCCTTGCTACGGCAAAGGCGCAACCGAGTGCGCCGAGGGTGGCTGGAGTCTATTGCGCCAGAAGAAAGGCGCATGGAAGCTGCTGCCCACCCCGAAAGATGAAGCGTGCGATGCGATGAACGCGACCTTCGGCAGTCCGGGCGACGACTGCCTGAAAATCCTCAAGCGCCGCGAACCCGATCTGCCGATGGAGCTCTTCAGGAAAAAGTAGTCGCTTCAGAATCTGAACGTCATCTCCGCTCCGATCATGCGCGGATCGTTCGTCATGCCGGTGAGATTGTTGAAGTCGATGCCGTTCTGCACGATGACCGCGTCGGTGATGTTGCGTCCGAACAGCGACAAGCCGTACTTGCCGTTCCCCCACAGATAGCCGACGCGCAGGCCGAGCTCGAACGCGTCGGCGTGGAACTCCCTCGACTGATACAGAAAGAACTGCTTGTCGCTGTGGTAGCTCCAATCGAGCGAGCTGGTGACCTGCCCCTGCCCCACCGCCCGGCGGTAATCGAGAATCCCGTTGACGATCCACTCCGGCGCATGCGGAAGGCTGTTGCCGTTGACGAACGCGACGCCTTTGGCTACGGGGTCCAGCACCGTGCATCCTCCGCCGCACGGCGCGACCGTCAGCAGCGGATCCTTGATTCGCGTGTGGTTGTAGCTGAGGCCGAGGGTCGCGAGCCACTCCGGAAGTGGGAGCCAGTTGACGTCGGCTTCGAAGCCGTAGCCCTCGGTCTTCTTTGCATTGAGCAGCGTCGCCACGTTGTACT
This sequence comes from Thermoanaerobaculia bacterium, assembly GCA_038230775.1. GTDB lineage: Bacteria > Acidobacteriota > Thermoanaerobaculia > Gp7-AA8 > Gp7-AA8 > JBBRMQ01. The sequence continues at coordinate 15,011 of JBBRMQ010000042.1, read as the reverse complement.
GGCCGCCGACCGCCGTGATCTGCTGGCCGTCGACCGTGTAGCGGTACAGCGCGCCGTTCAACCGCAGCGTCCGATCGCGCAGCTCGCTCTTCACGCCGACCTCGCCTGAGAACAGTTTCTCGGTGTCCGCGACCGAGAGTCCGTTGAAGGCGGGGTTCGTGCCACCCGACAAATCGGGCGCGAAGAGGATGCGACCCTGAATACTCGGCGCGCGCGATCCCGTCGCCAGACGCCCGTAGACGTTGACTGCGGAGCTCACGGCGTACATCGCGCTGGCGTCCCAGTTCATGAAGTTGTCGTCGGTGTGCGCGCGGACCGGAGCGATCGTCTTTGTATTGAAGAAGAGCGGTTGCGGGCGCTCGGCGGAGAGTTTCTTCTGGTCATGCGTCAAGCGCAGTCCGCCCTTGAGCTTCCAGCGTTCATTCGGCTTGTAGTCCATGGATCCGAAGACGGCCCAGGAATCCGCGTTCTGCTTCTGCGTCGCGAGACCTTCCTGAGGATTTCCCGGTGCGATCGATGTGAAGCTTCGCGTCTCGGCATTGAGAACTTCATTGAACAGAAATACGCCGGCCAGCCATTGGACCGGCCGCTGGGTATTCGTCGCGTAGCGGATCTCTTCCGTGAATTGCGTGAGCTTCGGGATGCCGTCCGACGATTCGGAATTGAACGGAATGAAGCCCGGGCCGAACGGAGGCGCGAACGAGGCTCCGAATCCGCCGTCGATGTCGCCGCGGCTGAACATGTCGAGTTTCTCGTACGCGGTGACGGAGGTGACGGTGCCGCCCGAGACGTCGTAGTCAACCTTCACGTTTCCGCCCTGCGAAGAAATCGTCTGTTGATTGAGACCGTCCTGCTGCACGACACGTTGATCGAAGCCCGGAACCGGCGAGTTACTCCCCTTCTGCAGCATGTTCGCGCGGAAGATGCGCGCGGTGCCGTCGTCATTCCAGGCGTGCACGTTCGCGAGGGCATGGAGATGCGCGTTCGGCTCCCACAGAGCCTGAAGGCGTCCGGCCCAATTGCGATATCCGCCCAGCTTCGTGTTGTTGTGGCGATTCGTGACCCAGTCGTTCTGCCGCTGGAAAAGAAACGAGAGCCGCGCGCTGAGGGTGGACGTCAGACCGCCGCCGATCGCGCCGCGCAGGTCCGCGGTTCCGAACGTGCCGTACGAGCCCTGCAGATACGCGTCGTGAGTCTGGCTCGGCTTCTTCGATTCGAACTTTACGATCCCGGCCGGGGTGTTGCGCCCGAACAGCGTTCCCTGCGGACCGCGCAGAACTTCGACGCGGTCGATGTCCCAGACCGGCATGCCCTTCAGCACCGGGTTCTCGAGCACCTCTTCGTCATAGATCATCGAGACCGGCTGCGATGCGTTGAGATCGAAGTCGGTATTGCCCAATCCGCGGATGTAAAAGCGGGGAAACGCGCGGCCGAACGACGACTCGATGAGGAGGCTCGGGACGCGTCCCGAGAGCGCCTTGACGTCCGCTCCGCCGGCGGTGACGACGTCCATCGCCGTGTCGCTCACCGCGGTCACAGCAGCGGGAACGCTCTGCACGTTCTCCGCGCGCTTCTCCGCCGTCACCACGATCTGCTCGAGGACCTGCGGCTGCTCGTCGGCAGTCTTCGGCTTCGGAGGCTCAGCCTGCCCGAGCAATGTCAATGAGGAGAGGATTAAACAGAAAGAGAGAGCCAAGCGGGTGCGGAACGCAGGCCGATGCATATCAATCTCCGATCGTTCGATGCGCCGTTTGTGGTGTTCCCGCAGTGTAGAGCTTTTTTCTACAAAAAAGACTTGCCTCCAGACGTGGTGATGTAGTTAACTACATCACCACAGCGTGGCCGGGTTTGGATTCGCCGCGGCACTTCTCGCACAGCAGTACGGCTGCGCCGTTACCGCCAAACGATCTGATTCGAACAGGGAGTCTTGAACATGACACACGCATTCATTCTTTTCCATGTCGTCTGCGCCACATTGGGATTGCTGTCCGGTTTTCTTTCCTTGGCGTTCCGAAAAGGCTCCGGTCTGCATCGCGCGGCGGGAACGATTTTCTTTGTGTCCATGGTGGGGATGACCACCAGCGCAGCGTTCATCGCCACGTTCCTCCGGCCGGAAATGATCAATGTCGTCGCCGCCTCTCTGACGCTCTATCTCGTTTCGACCGGAAGGCAGGCGGGCCGGCGTCGCGACGGGAAGACTGGAATCTTCGACACCGGTGCGCTCCTGTTCATTCTTGCGGTTGCCACGGGCGCTGTGATCGCTGGCGTTCTGAACGCGAACGGCTTTGGCCGCCCAACGAGCGGCGTGCCCACGGCCATGTTCTTCATCTTTGCCTTCGTGGCGCTCCTTTGCGCCGTCACCGACATCCGGATGCTCGCTCGAGGCGAATTGTCGGGACTGCGACGCATCGCGCGTCACGTATGGCGCATGAGCCTCGCCATGCTGATCACCACCTTCTCGTTCTATCCCGGACAGGCCAAGCTGATGTCAAAGAGTCTTCGGGCGACGAATCTCCTTTTCGTGCCGCACGTCCTGTTGATCGGCTCAATGATCTTCTGGCTGGTGCGGATTTCGGCGCGCCGAGGCGGGCAGCGAAACGCGGCCACGAGACAACCGGCGCGGCCGTTCGACAACGAGGTGGCGGCATGAGCACCATCGCGCTCAACGACCCGGCCACGATCGAGCCGGCACAACGGACGGCGGCAAGGGTCGTCGGATTTCTCTACGTATTCACCATGCTGACGTCGATGTTCGGCTACTACGCGCGAGGTCCAATGGTCACTGGCGCCGATGTCATGCAGACCGCGCGCAACATCGCGGCGTCGGACCGACTCTTTCGTATGAGCATCGTTGGCGATCTGCTCACGGTCGCCGGCGTCATCATCCTGGTGCTGGCGCTTTACGTCGTCCTCGAGCCCATCAACCGACACATCGCGCTGCTCGCGGCCTTCTGGAGGCTGGCGGAGAACATCATCCTCGCGCTCATCACGCTGAACGGTTTTGCCGTCGCGGTGCTTCTGAGCGGCGCCGATTATCTGCGAGCGTTCGACACGAAACAGTTGCCGTCACTGGCCTACGCCATCTATCGCGTATGGGGTGCCGGGTTCAACATCGGATTCCTATTCCTCGGCCTTGGGTCGACCGTGTTCAGCTATCTGTGGCTGAAATCGCGTTACATCCCACGTTCGCTGGCTGCGTTCGGAATCTTTTCGTCACTCCTGCTGGCAGTGTTCAGTCTGGCCGTCATGGTCTTCCCCGGACTCGCGGGCATTGTCGGCCTGACGTACATGGCGCCGATGGGCTTTTACGAAGTCGGCCTTGGAGTCTGGCTGCTCGTGAAGGGAATCAGTTTTCCGGTTCCACCAGCCGGCCGATGAATCCCCATCCGCCGCCCAGCTCGCTCACCGCAAGCATCAACTCGTTGCTTCCCTTCTTCAGCGGCAAGTAGACCGCGTCGTTCTCCACGTTGACGATGCCGAGGAAGGCGGGGTCGCGGAAGTTCTGGGCGCTGCGGCCGCGGAAGAGAATCTTTCCGTTCAGGAACACGCTGACGTCGTCGCTGTAGCCGATGAAGAGTTTTCTCACTTTGTCGGCGTCGCTGTCGATCGTCGTGCGCGCATAGACCACCTTCATCCCCGGCTGCGGATCCAAACGCTTCGAGAAGTCCGTGGCAAACGAAACCCGCGGATGCGGGCTGTCGCGATAGCGATTGATGGGCACGATGCCCGGCGGCTCCGCGTCCACCTGCTGCCATTGGATGCCGTCGATCTCGGAGCGCGCGAGTGGCTGCTCCAGATTGCGTTGCAGTGCATCGTAGGAAGGCGACAGACCCCATCGCGTCAACGTGCCCGGTGGCGTCGGCGGCAGGTGGCGTTCCCAGGCCACGTCGGGAGTAGCGCGGACTTCGAAATTGGAGAAGTACGTCGCACCGGTCAGAGCAGCGAGTGCGAGTTGTCCTTTCTGATTGCCGCTCTTCAAGTCGTTCATGACGAGGGCCGGCTTATCCATGTCCTTGACGAACAGCTTCGCCTGGGCGCCGGCGAGCTCCAGCCGCAGGTGAAACCAGACGTCGCGCGGAACATCGACTGCGCCCGTGAACCCCGGCCCGTTGTAGAGCTGCCAGTTGAGCCCCGTCTTGAGAACGGGCGTGTACTGCATGGCGTCCGGAAGGCCGGACTTGTGCTGGCGTAGATAGACCCATTCGCCGTTATTGCCGACGATGCGGAATTGAATCCCGAAGAATCCGCGCGTCGCCGGAGTGGCGACGTCGACATCGATGATTGCGTCCCGCACTTCGAAATCCTTCACACTCGCGCCACCCCCAGTGACGAAGAGGCACTTGCGTCCCTGATATTCGGCGGGCTTTGCCTCCCCCTCCAATTCCCATCTCGGGGAATCCGGTGGGAGTGAGAGCGTCAGCGGCTGGCCCGAGGAGCTGGCAGCAACGAGAAGGGTGGCGGAAGCGACAAGAGGGAGGAGGATCGAACGCGTCATCTGCGCAAGATATTACGAATCGCAACAGCAAGGCCAGATTGGGGATGACTCTCAGAACGGCGTTTCGAGCGACTCCGATTGCGGGGTGAGGAGCCGCGCACCATCCGGCGTGATCACCATGTCGTCTTCCAGGCGCACGCCGAACTCACCGCGGATGTAGATGCCCGGTTCATCGCTGAACGTCATGCCCGCCTGCGCGGTGAGGTGTTTCGTCCAGCCGAACATGTCGTTCTTCACGAGATATGGCCATTCGTGGCCATCCATTCCGATTCCGTGGCCCAGTCGATGCGTGAAGTACTTGAATCCCGGACCAAACCCCGCTGCCGTGATGACGTCTCGTGCGGCGGCATCGATCGACTCCAGCGGCACACCCGGTTTCGCGGCGCGCAGCGCAGCCGACTGCGCGCGTCGCACGATCTCGAACACGCGCTTCGCCTTGTCGGTCGCCTTGCCGAGAACGAACGTGCGGGTGATATCGGATTGATAGCCTTCGACGGTGCAGCCGTCGTCGACCATGATGATCGTTCCCTCGCGGATGACCTGCGGCGCCGCCGAGCCGTGCGGGAGTGCCGTGTACTCGCCGGTCTGCACGGTGGCATCGCCGCGAAAACCAACGCGCCGATACGCAGCGTCGATGAGGTCTGACGCCTGATTCTGCGTCATGCCCGGCTGCAGCGCGCGATAGACCGCCTCGTAGACCTTCAGCGTTGCGGTCGATGCGAGCTGCATCAGTTCCAATTCGTGGGCATCCTTGATCATGCGGCAGCCGGCGGTGATCGGAATCCCGCTCACCACACGCGCATGCGGAGCGGCCCCAGCGATTCCCATGCTCCAGACGTACTTCGCATTCTCTTCCAGCGCGATTGTTCCTCCCGCGACGCCGCGATCTTTGAGCCCGCGGCCGAGAAGCTGGTATGGACTCTCGTCTTCCTGCCACGTGCGCACGTCCGCAGCCGCCCCGCCGAACGGCCCGTTTGCGATCTGCTCGCGCGCGCGATCCTCTTCGAACGCCGGGCAGATGAAGAACGGCTCTCCCTTCGCCGGAATGACGCACGCGAAGAGTCGCTCACCACCGGACCATCGGATGTTCGTGAAGTACACGAGTGAGGTTCCGGGTGTCAGCACCAGCGCGCCGGCCTTCTCGTCGCGCATCAGGCGCCTGGCCTTCTCGATGCGCGCGCGGCGTTCGTCGTTCGTGATCGGCCTGGCCGCACCCCGCATCGGCGCGAGAGCGGCAATCGATGGTAGCAGTGAGGTGTCCGGCGGCTCCCGTTGCGCGAATGCGGGCGCGGTGCCCGCCGCGATGACTGCCGCCGAATGACCGATGAACTCACGTCGATTCATGAAGGCATTCTAATGATGGACGCCCTCTTTCTCGATTCGCCCCCCCCCAGCGTACGATGCCGGCGAATGGCCAAAGACCAGAAGGAAAATCTGCCGCCGTCATCGATCGTGGCGCGCGCCATCGACGCGAGCACATTCAGCGAGATGCAGCTGTTCGTGAAAGACCTCGAGAGCCGGCCGATCGAGCGCCTGCTTCGCGATGTCGCCGATCTGGTTCAACCGTCGAAGTCGAAGGCGCAGATCGTCGGCTATGTCATCGCCACAAAATTCCGTCACGCCGCGCCGTCCGATCGCGATGCGATCCTGAAGAGTCTCCAGGCCACGATCGACCGGCTCGGTTCCGGCGAGCAGCGCGATCGCGTCCAGGCAGTCATCGAGCGCTTGCGTACGCAGGAGAGCTGAACGACAGGCACGGTTGGAACCGCGTCAAGGCAGCCTTCGGCAACGACTGGGAGCAGACGAAGAACGACTTCGGCTCCGACAAGGCCCGCGATCTCAAGCAGGATGTGAAAGACACCTTCAAGCAGGCCGCCGGTACGCCGGGCGCCTTCGAGAATCACGAGCAGGCATTCCGGTCTGGTTATCCCGCGCAGCGAAGCTTCAAGTCGCAGTATCCGAAATGGAACAACGACCTCGACAAGCGTCTGCGCACAGATTACGGCTCCGATTACGATCGCGACCGCGCCTTCATTCGCCACGCGTACGAGTATCGCTACGACAGCAGCGATCGCTCCGCGAAACCCGACGAGAGCCGCGACCGCGTGTAGCTCGATCCATCGAAATGAAAAAAGGAGAGGCCTGCGCCTCTCCTTTTTTTTCGACTGCGTTCGGATTCAACCTTGCGAACTCGGGCGCGATTTGCTGAGGCGTTGGCCGCCCTAGAAAGCTTCTACTTGAAGATCGCCGTTAGTGGCCGGATGGCGGCGTGGCTTGAATGGTCCGCGCGTAACGATGCGTGTACGCCCCCGGCGACGCCGTGTGGATCATGTCGCTCAAGGCGCTCGCGGCCATCGGCCGGCTGAACAGATATCCCTGGAACTCGTAGCAGCCGTGCTCCTTGAGGAAGTTCAACTGCTCCTGCGTCTCCACGCCCTCGGCGATGACCCGGATGTTGAGCGCCTTCCCCATCGCGATGACGGCCGACACGATCGCTCCGTCGCTGCCTCCGCGAGTGATGTCCTTGACGAACGATTGATCGATTTTCAGCGTGTCAATCGGGAAGCGCTTCAGGTAATTGAGCGACGAATGCCCGACGCCGAAGTCGTCGATGGCGATGCTCATGCCGAGGTTCTTGAGATCGAGAAGGATCTCGGCGGTGAGCGAAGGATCCTGCATGGCCGTGCTCTCGGTGATCTCGATCTCGAGCAGGTGCGGATCGAAGCCGGAACGGTCGACCGCGCCCTTGATCATCGAGACGACGTTCGGCTGCTGGAACTGGCGGGCGGAGACATTCACCGCGATCTTCATCGCCGCGCCTTCGCTGAACCAGGTCTGTCCCTGGCGGCAGGCCTCTTCGATCGCCCACTCGCCGATCGGGAGGATGAGGCGCGTGTCTTCGGCGGCGCCGATGAACTCGCCCGGACGCATGATGTTCTTTCCGCCGCGGTCCCAGCGAATCAGCGCTTCCATTCCGGTCACGGCCTGCTTCCGCAAGTCCAGCTGCGGCTGATAGTGAAGGACGAACTCGTGACGCTCGAGCGCCTGGTGCAGCGCGGTCTCCAGCGTGAGACGCTCGGCAGCCTTTCGCGCCAGGAACGGCGACGAGAGCTGGTAGCTGTTCCGGCCCGCCTGCTTGGCCTGATAGAGAGCGCCGTCCGCGCTCTTCAGGAGCGACTCCGCATCGCCCGAGTCCTGCGGATAGAAGGCGATGCCGATGCTGGCCGTGATGTTGAACTCGTGACCGTCGACGGACATCGGCTTCGCGATGGCCAGAAGGATCTTGCGCGCCACCGCGGTCACGTCCCCGACGTTTGACGGTTTCATGATGAGCAGCATGAACTCGTCGTCGCCGACGCGGGCGACGGAGTCCTCTTCACGGACGCATTCGTTCAGCCGGGACGCGACTTCGCGCAACAGATGATCTCCGGCCTCGCGACCGAACGCCTCGTTCACGACGTTGAAGCTGTCCAGATCGAGACCCAGCACCGCGAGCTGGCTGCCGGCGCGATGGGCATAGTTGAGCGCGATCGTGAGCCGGTCTTTGAACAGGGCGCGATTCGGCAATCCGGTCAGAACGTCGTGATGTGCTTTGTACCGCACCTCTTCTTCGGCTCGTTTGCGATCGGTGATGTCGACGAGCGTCGCAGCGACGATGGGATGGCCCTTGCCGTCGCTGACCATGCTCGCGTTCATCAGGACCCACACGTTCGTTCCGTCGAAGCGCTGCAGTGCAATTTCGAAGCTGGTGATGGAGCCCTGACCGGTGAGCCGCGTGACCATGCTCTGCCACTCGGTGTCCGAGCCGTACAACTCCGACATTCCGTGAGCCATCAAGTCCGCCCGTGATGCGAAACCGAGCATCCGCGCGCACGCGTCGTTGCAATCGAGGATTCCGCCGACCGTGTTTGCGCGGTACTCGCCGGCCGGATTGCGATCGAACAGCTGCTTGAACCGCTCGGCCGACGATCGAATCACCTTCACTCGCGTGCGGTAGGCAGCGGCGAGAGATCCGATGAGGACGACGGCGACGAGCGCCATGAACCACGGTGTCTGATAGAAGAACGCCCGCTGCCGGAAGGTCGTGGTGCCCGTGCTCCACGGGCCGTCGTCCGTTGCGGCCCGCACCTGGAACCGATACGAGCCCGGCTTCAGATTGGTGTACGAGGCGATCCGGCGGGAGCCCGCATCGATCCATTCACGATCGAAGCCTTCCAGTCTGTATTGATAGTGAACCTTCTCCGGCGCAGAGAGCTCGATTCCGGCGTAATGAAACTCGAGAGCCTTCGTTCCCGCGGCAAGCGTGAGTGGGCCCTTGGTATCGATGCGATGACGGTCCGCGAAGATGTCCTGAATGATCACCGGCGGTGCCGTGGCGGCGCGGGCGCGATTGGGGTCGATCATCGCGACGCCCTTGACCGTGGCAAACCACAGCTTGCCGTCGGTCGTCTTCCACGCGACGGGCTGCGTGCCGCCGTTGCACTCGCGGCTCTGCATGCCATCAGCGCGTCCGTACGCAATGCTCGTCACTTTCGGGAGCAGTCCCTCGGCCAGATCATCGAGCTGCTGACGCGAGACGCGGAAGATTCCCTTGTTGCAGCTCATCCAGAAGTAGCCATTGGCGTCTTCCAGAATGGCGAACACGCTGTCATCGAACAGACCTTCACGAGTACTAAAGGTCGTCCAGCGCCCCATTTTGAAACGGCTCAATCCTCCCCCGGCGGTGCCGACCCACATCGCGCCGCTGCTGTCCTCGTGCAGCGCGAGAATCAGATCGCTCGTCAGCGCGCCGCTGCGTTTGGTGAAGGATGTGACGACTTCGCCGACGATGCGGTTGAGGCCTCCATCCTGCGTGCCGGCCCAGATCGCGCCGTTGCGGTCTTCGAACACGACGCCGACCGCTTCGCCGGAAAGCTTGAACGCGTCGGGGGAGAGCGTTCCGTTCACGAGGCGCTGCAGCCCGCGCGCCGTTCCGACCCACAGAACGCCGCCGCGGTCTTCATACAGCGACAGGATCATGTTGCTGTTGAGACCATTCTTCGTGTCGTAAACCGTCGTTCGTCCCTGATAGACGCGATTGAGTCCAGCGTCGAACGTGCCGACCCACAGGCTTCCGTCGCGTCCGTTCAGAGCAGACATCACTCCGTCGCTCGTCAGTCCGCTGCCTTTGCTGAAGTGACGGCCGTCGAGCGTCTGCACGCCTTTTCCGGTACCGATCCACAACGCGCCGTTGGCATCACCATTCACGGTCCGTACTTTGTCGCCCAGCAGTCCCTGCGCCGTGGTGAACGAGATGACCCGTCCCTCGGCGATGCGGCTCAGACCATTTGCAGACCCGATCCAGAGATTGCCTCCGCGATCTTCGAGAAAGGAGGACACTGCCTTGTTGCCGATGCCAATCGCATCGGATGCGAAATCGAAATGTTCGTTGCGGAAGCGGCCGACACCGTGATCGAGCGTGCCGATCCACATCGTGCCCTGCCGGTCTTCGTAAAGGGCGCTGATATTCATGGATGGCAGCCCGTCCGCCGCGGCGTAGGTCCGGATCTGACCCGAACGGTAGCGAAGAAGTCCGTTCCCGCGGGTGCCGATCCATACGCTGCCATCGCGCGTCACACGGATCGCCGGAATCTGAACGCTGGGAAAGCCGTCGTTCTCGTGACGGACCAGGCGGCCATCCTTGTAGGTTGCGACGCCGTGCGTGGTGCCGATCCACAGCTGGCCGGACCAGTCTTCCGCGAGCGCTGTTACGGCCATGGGCGACGGGCTCTGCGACGCGGCGATGGTGACGATGCGTCCGTCGGCCTGACGCGACGCCAGACCCTTCTGCGTTCCGATCCACAACGTGCCGTTGGCTGCTTCAATCAGTGTGGTGGCGGCGTCACTCGGCATGCCGTCGGCGACTTCGTACGAGCGAACGGCGCGGCCCTTCACTTGAACGACTCCGCCGCCATTGGTTGCGGCATACAGGCTGCCGTCGCGGGCGGACAACAGACCGAGGGTCATGTTGTTATGGATTTGCGGAGCCGCTGCGCGGTCATACGTAAGGAATTCCGTTCCGTCAAAACGAACGAAACCCTCTTGTGTGGCGGCCCAGAGATATCCATCAGATGTTTCTGCCAGCGCATAGACCGTTCCCTGCGGCAGCCCCTGATCCACTCCCCAGGTGCGAATCACGTTCTGGTCGAGGGATAGAGCGGGGTCGATTGCGAAAGCGCTGTTGGAGCAGACGGAAAGAATGAAGAGGAGGGCGGCCCGGCGTGTTGTCATTCTCATGATGTCGTCTGTGCGTCGTCGTTCATCTCGTGGATCGTCGAAAGCAGCCTTGCGATGCCTATCAACGAATGGATGTCAGTGATGCGGTGCATTGTGCGCGCGGCCTCCTCGTCAAACATGATTCTTTGGATAGATTTGTGGGTATACCGTTCGATACAGAAGATCCCCATCCATTGATAGAGGCGCGGCGGTTCGCCGCCGCCTAGAATCTCCGGCACTATGAGAAGAACCGCATTGTTGTTCGCGAGCATCGTCCTGGTTACGGCGACCGTTTTCGGGGGCGATGGAACCATTCATCGCAACGCGCGGCGCATTCCCGGAAGGTATGTCGTCGTGCTCGACGCGGGTGCCGATCCGGCGACGGTCTCGACCACCGTGCGCACCTTTAAAGGCGGCCGCGTCCACAATACTTATCAGCACGGCTTCAAGGGTCTCGCGGTCGAGATCAGCGAGGTCGACGCGCAGTCCCTCGCGCACGACCCGCGGGTGCAGCTGGTGGAAGAAGATGCGACGGTTGCTGTCGCCACGACACCGTGGGGACTGGACCGGATCGATCAACGCTCCCTTCCATTAGATGGATCGTATGGAAGCGGCTGGACGGGCGCCGGCGTGACCGTCTATGTCGTCGACACCGGCATCCTGGCCTCGCACTCGGACTTCGGCGGCAGGGTCGTTGCGGGCTTCAGTGCCTTCACCGACAACGGCGGCTCGACGGACTGCAACGGTCACGGGACGCACGTCGCGGGCATCATCGGCGGATCGAATTACGGCGTTGCGAAATCGGCCACTCTCGTTCCGGTCCGCGTTCTCGACTGCGACGGATCGGGCAGCGTCTCGTCAGTGCTCGCTGGTCTCGACTGGGTTCTGCAGGATCACGCGCTGTCGACTCAGCCGGCGGTCGTGAACATGAGTCTCGCGGGCGAGCCGTCATCGGCGCTCGACTCCCAGGTCAATCTTCTGATCACCGCCGGCATGACGACCGTGGTCGCCGCCGGCAACAACAACTCCGACGCGTGCTCCAAGTCGCCGGCCCGGCTGCCTGGCGCTCTGACGGTCGGCGCCTCGACAGAAACCGACGCGCGCGCAGGTTTCTCCAACTACGGCAAGTGTGTCGACCTCTTCGCGCCGGGCACGAACGTCGTTTCCGACTGGTACAGCAGCCCGACCGCAACGGCGGTTTCCAGCGGGACGTCCGAGTCGGCGCCATTCGTTGCGGGTGTCGCCGCGCTCTGCCTCGAACGCTACCCGTCCGCATCGCCGAAGACCGTCAAGCAGACGGTACTGTCGCAATCGACTTCTGATGTTCTCGGCGGCGTCGCCGGTTCGCCCAACCGTCTTCTGTTCGCGCTCATCGATGGCCTCGACCAGCCGGTCGGCGACGCGCAGCTTCTTGCCGATCCGAGCTTCGACTACGGCACGACCTTCTGGAAATCGGACATCTGCACCGTCATCAATCAGTCCGGCTGTCCTCCGTCGCCCGATGTCATGGCGATCATGAGTCTCCCGTCACACGGCGCGGGCGGTCACGCGACGATCGGCGGACCGGCGAAGTCCTTCCATCTCACCTCGGAGAGCATCACCATTCCTGCCACCGTCAGCAGGGCGGAGCTGAGCTTCTATCTGTGGATCGTGACGAAGGGCCAGAAACCATCGGCTGGCGATGTTCTGACTGTCGAGGTCCGCGACGCTTCCGGAACATTGATCGGAACGCTCGGCACTTTCAGTAATCTCGACGCCAACGCGACGTACACCAGGAGAACCTTCGACGTCACACCTTATCGCGGCGCGACGATCCACATCGGATTCACCGGCATCCAGAGTCCGGGACCGCCGACATATTTCCTTCTTGACGACGTCGCAGTGAATATCTGGCGATAGACGTCACACGTCACCCCGCTGCACCAGTGAGAGAGCACAGAGCCATCTGTGCTCTCTCTATTTTTGCGGTTGCGGGCGATTCTTGGCCCACAATAGTCGCAGGTCCGATCGACAATGCCGGCGTATCAGTTTTCGCCGTTTGCACTCCCCGCGGCAATCACCGCCGTCGCGGTGTTGAGCTTTGCGCTCGTGACCCTGCTGAGGCGTTTCTCGCGCGCCAGCATGGCCATGTTCAGCGTGGCGGCGGCGGTCGCGGGTTGGCAGCTCGCCTGCGCCTTCATGGACCTGGCGATCAACCCGCGCGTTGCGCTCATCTGGGCGCGGGTCGGCTCCGCGTGCCTCGTCTTCGCCGCGCCGGCCGTCTATCTGTTCGTCGCCACGATCCTCGAAAGCGCCAATCACCGCACGATCGTCTCCGTCGTCGCGTGGCTCTTCGCCGCACGCGGTGCCATGATCACACTGACCACGGACACGTTCCTGAACGGCGTCCGCCGGTTCGCGTGGGGTTTCTATCCCACGTATACGCCGTTAGGCCGGGCGGTCTATCCGCTCTTCTTCGCAGCCGTGCTTGGGGCGACGGTCGTCGAGATCGTTCGCGCCTACCCGAGCACGCGAGGAAGTGAGCGGAGCCGCATCCGCTTCCTGACGATCGCCATCGGCATCGGCTGCATGGTCGCCATCGATCTCTTGCCCGCGTATGGCCTCGCCCTTTATCCGCTCGGCTGGCTCGCTCTTCTGGTGGCAACGGCTGTCGCGATGGTTGCGATGGCGAAACATGGTCTGGCTCCGATGACTACGACGCTGCCGGCGAAAGAGATCATCAGCACAATGCGGGATCTCCTGCTGGTGAGCGATCGCGACGGCAGCATCCGCTTCGCAAACAATGCGGCCTGCGCCTTCCTCGGATACAACCGCGAAGACATCGTCGGCCTCCGGCTCGAGGACCTGCTCGTTCCGTCGGATCGCAGTGAAGCGGTGCCGCTCCAGAGTTGGGTCCGCGATCGCGAATACGTCTTCCGGACCAAGATGGGACAGCCGATCGAGCTCACGCTTTCGCACTCGCCGGTGACGCGCCATGGCGAAGTCACGGGCGCCGTGATCATCGCGCGCGATTTCCGCGAGCGAAAACGCTACGAGTGGGAAGCGCGGCGCGCCGTGACGCTTCTGCAATCGACGCTCGACTCCACCGCGGACGGCATCCTGGTCATCGGCCACGACGGACGCGTCCTCACCTGGAATCAGCGCTTTGCGGATATGTGGGGCATTCCGGCGGAGTTGATGGAGAACGACGAGGATCACGACCTGATCGGCCGGCTCGTCGGGCAGTTGACCGACCCCGCGGAGTTCATGAGCAATCTCTCCGCGCTGCACGAACGTCCTGAGGATGAGAGCGTCCACATGCTGCAGCTCAAGGACGGCCGGCGCCTGGAGCAGTACTCGATCGGCCGTTACCTGGACGACGAACCGGTGCGCGTGTGGAGCTTCCGCGACATGACCGCACGCATGGCAGCCGAAGAGGCGCTGCGCGATTCGGAGACGCGCTATCGCCTGTTGTTCGAGCAGAACGCCGCGGGTGTCTGTCTGGCGACGAGCGCAGGCCGGATCATCGACTGTAACGCGACGTTCGCGGAACTGGTCGGCCACACCATCGACAATCTGAAAAACCACGAATTGCGCGAAGTCTTCGAGCGCGCGGCTGCTGTGGATGACATCCGCAAGCAACTGGACGAGAACCCGACCGTGCGCAGCCTGGAGATCGAACTGCGGCAGCCGGACGGCACGCGCGTGTCGGCTCTGGCGAACGTCTCCCTTCTTGGCCGCGGCGAGCGCGCGCTTATGCACATGACCGCGGTCGACATCAGCGATCGGAAACGTGCCGAGGAGCAGATCGAGTTCCAGGCGTATCACGATGCGCTGACCCAGTTGCCCAACCGCCGTCTCTTCGTGGAACGCCTGGAGATGAACCTGCTGGCCGCGAGACGCCTGCGCGCCAACGTTGCCGTTCTCTTCATCGATCTCGATCGTTTCAAAACGATCAACGACACCTTGGGACACGATGTCGCCGACGCCCTCCTGGTCGAGATCGCGCTGCGCCTGAAAAGCTGCGTCAGGCAGACGGACACCGTCGCGCGACATGGCGGGGACGAGTTCACCATCATTCTTCCGGACCTGCATCAGCCCGAGGATGCCGCGCAGGTCGCGGAAAAGATTCTGGAGCGCGTCGCGGAGCCGGTGCTCGCCGGCTCGACCTCGATCGAGATCTCGGTCAGCATCGGCATCGCCGTGTATCCGTACGACGGCGGCGACATCAATACCCTGCTCCGCAACGCCGACGATGCGATGTATCGCGCCAAGCAGGCGG
>JBBRMQ010000041.1:0-23056 GCA_038230775.1 Thermoanaerobaculia bacterium | reverse complement strand
TTCACGAGCTATTCGATCGCAACCATCGACGCGTTCCGGCGGTTTGCTTTCGGCGGCTCCGGGCACTCCGCGATCACGTCGGGCCCTGATGGGAACCTCTGGTTTACGGAGAACGTGGGCGGGATGCTCGGAAAGATCACCACTGCGGGCGTCATCACCGAATACGCGCTGAGCTCGAAATTCGCGTCCCCTTCGATCATCACGACGGGACCGGACGGCAACCTCTGGTTCACCGAGACAGCGGCAGGAAAGATCGGCAGGATCACCACAGCCGGTGCGATCACGGAGTTCCCCGCGCCGAAGGGCACGGGAAACGCCTCACCCTTCGGCATTACGCGAGGATCGGACGGCAATCTCTGGTACACCGATTGGTCAGCGGCGGTGGGACGCATCACCACGACCGGTGCAGCGACGCGTTTCCCGTTAGCAGCGGGCTCGGTGCCGAACAACATTACGACCGGACAGGACAGGAAACTCTACTTCCCGTACTTCACGTTCCTCGGCGGGGGCGATTTCCAGGGATACCTTGGCCAGATCGACCCCACCGCGACAACGCCGTCCTTTGTCGTTGCTGATGAAACCGTGAACTCAACGCAGATTTCGAACAAACAATACGGGGATGGGATCGAGCCTTGCGGCTCGGAATGTCTTATTTTGAGCGCCGACGCCATCGGC
Source organism: Thermoanaerobaculia bacterium (assembly GCA_038230775.1). Taxonomy (GTDB): domain Bacteria; phylum Acidobacteriota; class Thermoanaerobaculia; order Gp7-AA8; family Gp7-AA8; genus JBBRMQ01. The sequence goes on along the minus strand of JBBRMQ010000041.1, from coordinate 22,381 downwards.
GGAGGAGCACCGGTTGAAGTCAATCCGATCGTTGCGCACGTGCAAGATCCCTGCATTCCGCCGATCGTGGTCAGGGTTGGAGACACTTCCATCTCGGAGCGAATCGGGGCTAATCTTGCTTTCGTCGTAGCAATCCAAGGCGGTACGCCTCCTATTACTCTTTCGGTGACTGGGGGCGCCCCTCCGGGGTTCACCAGTGCAGTCTACACGCAAGTCGGTATATGGCATGTGGACCTGGATTTACCTAACGTTTACGAATTCGATCTGATTGTCAGCGACAAGAACCACTGCACAGCGATTGTCCATTACTCGATAACTGTGTATGGACCTAGGAGTATCGCCGATGCCAATTCGCGAGTTCCTGAGGAGCAGCCACTTATTAATAAGGACGGACGACCTTGAAGGGTCGAAATACAATTCTAAAGGCAGGAAAGGAGTGACTATGCGGCGCAGGCTGAGTTTGATCGTTTTCTCGAGCTGCATGATCATCCCGCTCACCGGGGCCGCCTTCACAGGCCGGTCGAGTCTTCCCCGGCAGAGCCTTGCGAATGCAAAGGGGCTCAGCGTCAGTGTGTCTCTGGTCGGGCGTCTGATTGGTGCGGGCAACACTCTGTTCATCACGTCGGTTGACGTGACGAACACCACCGCCGGAGCAACCCAGGTCGACTTCTACCTCGATGGGGTGGACATGACCACGCAGGAACCGCTGGCGTTGAACGGAAGCATTGACGGGTCAGGCGCCGTCGTTGCGCAAGGTGTCGGAGCGATGCGAGGCCGTCAGAACGCACATTTCGACGACTTCATCGACGTGCTGGTCAAAGCCAACCGTCTTCCCGCCTCCATCGAGCCGGACGGGTTCATCGGTTCGGTTCTCTTCGTTTTCAACGGATTCACCAAGCGGGGGCAAGGGACCGCGACCGCCCGCTTCTCGAATACCTTTGGTGGCGGCATGGTTGGCGTTTCGCTCAGAGGTCACGAAATCTCGACGAATGAGCCGCAGTCGTTGGTTGCCGTCATGCGCGACACACGCGGAGGCAGTGGCAGTCAGACCTATGCCAATCTCTTCATTAACAACACCGGTCTCACGCCAAATGGCGGGGCGGGCGGCACGATCACGGTTCAGATAACGGCGTACGCCAATTCGTCGGGGCTACCCATTGGAAAAACGATCACCATCGACAACCTCGGTCCAGGACAGACGGCTTCGATCAGCAACCTTCTACAAGCTCTCGGAGTAGCGGCCCCAGAAGACACGGTTGTCGTTTATGCAACTGTCACGTCGGGCACGTCAGCGATAGAAGGCCTCGTCTCCCAAGTAGACGCAGTCACAAAGGACGGCGCGGCTTTCGAGATGAGCCGCGCGGATTTCTGAGGTCTCCCCGCCGCAAAAACTGCGGCATATCGTTGAACGGCAGGTGGTCCCCGCTGCGGGCTTCTGCTCGATACGTGGAGAAAACGGCGGCGAATGCGGCGGCACTCCTCGAAGGTCTGCGCGACCTCGGATTCGTGTTGAGCGAAGGCTAGACAGCGGAGATCGCGCGCGGAAAGGATCTCGTTCAACTGAAGAACGAGCCGTTCGATCTCGATCTCGTCTTCGCGCTCGATGGCATCGGCTGTCGGCTTTTGGCTATTCGAGAAGCCAGCGCTTCTTCGTCAGCGCAGGCACGCCAAACATCGCGATCGTAACCGTCAGGCAAGCTTCCGACATGTCGAACTGATCGTCGTGAAAATTGAGCGCATCGTATTGCTTCTGATAATCCTCGGCCTGCTTGCGGATGTCGGCTTTTTCCTTCTCGTATTTCTTTATTTGCATCCGGTACGACGCGATCTTCCGGTCCAGAATCCCGACCGATTGCGCCTGGGGGAGTAGCTCGCGCTGCAACTCGAGCTGGTCGAGTGTCGCTTCGGCCAGATTCAACTTCACGCCCTTTGCCTGGTAGTAAGACCACTGATCGACGGCGTTCGCTTGAGCCTGGGACATGGCCTGGACGATATTGCCGTCTTTCACGTTACCGAGCGCCATGAATGTTGCCGCGATGGCGACGAGTACCGCGATGATCGAGTTGAAGCGCGACTCCGAGCGACCTTCGACCCGTTCGTTTGCAATCTCGGTGGCGATTGTAATTCCGAGCCGTGGAAGATCAACGCGCAATGTCGGGAGTGGTTAGAATACGGTGTCGGTCGGCTCGCGCCAGCCTGGGATGAAGATGAAAACGTTTCGAGCTTCGACGCTGTTTTTTGTTGTCCTCGCCTTCCCGTTTTCCGGGAGCGCGGCTGGGGCAAAACCGAAGGACGCGCTTCACGGAATCCGGCTGAACCCGATTCCAAGTGGAGAATCCCGTTCCTCAATTCCGCCGGGCAAGGCAGCGAAACTGGAGAAAGCCTCGACCGACCTCGGCGCGAGCCTTCGGGAAGCCATCAAGAACGCTCGCAACAAAAGAGGCGCATCTGCTTCGGCTCTTGCGAGCCGGGCTGCTGTTGCCCCTGCTCCTCTCGCCGCGCGGCTGGGTGTGGACGTTGAGATTTCGAGTCGTCCCCGGTCCGGCACGCCCATGCAGATCAGGGGAAGCCGGCTGGCGGCCCGCGTCGAGACTTCGAGCGATCCTGATCTCGCGACCGCGCAGACTTTCCTGCGCGCGAACCGCTCGCTTCTTCAACTCGAAGACCCGGATCGGGAAGTGAGGCTCGAGAGCAGGGACGCGGACGATCTCGGTTACCGCCACTTGAAGTTCCAGCAACGGTATCGGGACCTGCCGGTCTGGCCCGCCGAAATGATCGTGCATCTGAACCGCCATGGAGAGGTCTCGCATTTTGACGGGGCCTACATTGCGACTCCTTCCCTCCTGACCGACCCCATCGTGACGCCCGCGACCGCGTTGAAATCCGCCCGCGGCGAGGTCGCGGGAGGGGCCGCGGCGTCCGCGGCCACTCCCGAACTGATCATCTATGCGCCCGGCGACCGCACGCCGCGCCTGGCCTGGAGAGTCGAGGTGAACGTGTCGCCTCTCTCCCGCTGGCTCGCGGTCATCGACGCGGTCAACGGATCGTCATTGACGTTGATCGACGAGATCATGGCGGGGAAGGCGACCGGATCAGGTCGGGACATCTTCGGTACGACGCGGACCCTGAACCTCTGGAACGACAACGGCACCTATTACCTGATGGACGCGAGCAAGATGATGTTCGACGCGACCTCGACCCCGCCGAACCTCGATAAGTCGCGGGGCACCATCACGATCCTGGACAACAAGAACAATCCTCCCGATTCCACGGGCAATTTTCCCAATGGGTTCTCCTACCTGACCTCTACGGACCCGAACTCCTGGGCCCTGGCCGACGGCGTGAGCGCGGCTTTCCTCCTCTCCCAGACCTATGACTACTATCTCGAGCGTCACGCGCGAAACTCGCTCGACGGGAAGGGCGGCGGCCTGGTGGCAATCGTCCGCGTAGACAATAATTTCGACAACGCTTATTGGAACGGCACCGCGATGTACTTCGGCGACGCGAAGCCCTGGGCCGGCGCCCTCGATTTCGTCGGTCACGAGCTGACCCACGGTGTCACCGGCGCGACCGCCAACCTGATCTATCAGAACCAAGCGGGAGCCTTGAACGAGGCGATGTCCGATGTTTTCGGCCAGGCCGTCGAGGCCCGTTTCCGCGGCGGCCAGATCGATTGGTTGATGGGGGATCTCCTGGGGCCCGAACCGCTGAGAAACATGAAGAACCCCGGCGCCGTCCAATTCTTGGGGCGGGGCTACCCGTCGACGATGAGCGAGTACGTCGTCGAGAACGATCCGATTCTCGATAACTTCCGGAACAAGGACAACGGCGGGGTCCACATCAATAGCAGCATCATCAACCATGCGTTTTATTACCTGGTCGAAGGGCTCCCCGGGGCGATCGGCATCGGAGACTCAGAGAAAATTTTTTACCGAGCCCTGACTGTCCATCTCCTGCAGAGTTCCCAGTTTCTGGATGCGCGGCTGGCATGTGTGCAGTCGGCCCGGGAGATCTTCGGCGCCGGATCGAACCAGGCCAGGAAGACCGAGGAGGCTTTCAACGCGGTCGAGATCTACGACACGACCGCGCCTCCGCCTCCGCCACCCACGGTGCCGACCGTCAATGGTGCGGACTCGCTGATGTTCATGGCTTACAGAGACAAGAACAACGGTTTCTATCTCGGCCGGCGCGAAGCCGCGCTCGGAGATCCCGCGCAGGGAATCCTTCTCGACAACGCCCGGATGTCCCCGTTCCGCCCCTCGGTCACCGGCGACGGAAAGGTTGCCTTCTACGTCGACCCCGAGAGGGACGCCTGCTTCATCGACACGAACGCGAGCTCGACCGCCGCGCCGACCTGCCTCGGCCTTCCGGGAAAGATCTTTTCCGTCTCCATGTCTCCTAACGGGAACCTCTACGGCTTCGTCCTGCTCGATTCGGCCGGGAATCCCGACAATCGGATCGTCGTCGTCAATGTGGCGACCGACACCGCCGTGACCTACAACCTCGATGCGCCCGCCGAGGACGGACCGCCGGCCCGCGTGGCGTACGCGACTTCCATGACGTTCGCCTCTAGCGGCCGCTATCTCTTTTATGACGCGCTGACCGAGCTCGATCTCGCCGGCGGCACACGCATCGCGCTCTGGGCCATTTACGCAATCGATTTGTCGACCGGACAGACGGTTACGGTCGTGCCGCCCACCCCCGGGTATGACATCTCCGATCCCGCGCTCGGCCACACGAGCGACAGCTTGATCACGTTCGAGGTTTTCAACCAATCGACCAAGGTGTCGACGGTGGTGGCCGGCAACCTTGAAACCGGTGACTTCAACGGCGTCGCGATTGCCGCCAATCCGGCCGCGCCGGTCTTCGATGGCGCGGACACGGCGATCATCTACATGGTCGACGATGCGTCCACGGTGTCGCTCGAACGCCAGGGGCTGGGAGCCGATCACATCTCGCCCTCGGGTCCGCCGTCATCCTATTTGAGAGATGCCGCGTATGGCTTCATCTACCGCAGAGGCACGTACTCCGGTCCGCAATCCAACTGCGTAGTTTCGGACACGACCCTCTGCCTGAACAGCGGCCGATTCCAGGTCACCGCCACCTGGACGACGCCGCAGGGACAGAACGGTCCGGGCCACGCGGTCCGCCTGACGGCCGACACGGGATACTTCTGGTTCTTCAACAGCGCCAATGTGGAGGTCGTCCTCAAGACTCTGAACGCCTGCGGATTCTCGCAACGCTTCTGGGTCTTCAGCGGTGGACTGACGAATGTCGCGGCCGTTCTCACCGTTACCGACACGATCACCGGAGTGACGCGAACCTACTCGAACAAGCAGGGTGTGGCCTTCCAGCCCATCCTCGACACCAATGCGTTTGCCACATGCTTCGGGCCTTCCGCGACAGGGACGTCAACCGGCGATACGGAAGCGATCACGAACTTCCGGGATGCCGCTGCCATCCTCTCGGTCCCTGTACCCAACGCGACCTGCAACCCGACGTCGACCTCGCTTTGCTTGAACGGCGGGCGCTTCCGGGTGGAAGCGGCGTGGAGGACACCGCAGGGTCAGACCGGCAGCGGTCAGGCCGTCGCGCTGACGCCGGACACCGGCTACTTCTGGTTCTTTTCGGACAACAACGTGGAGTTGATTGTGAAAACCCTGAACGCGTGCAGTTTGTCGGGTCGCCACTGGGTGTTCGCGGGAGGTCTGACGAACGCGGAGGTGACGCTCAGGGTGACGGACACGCAGACGGGCACGGTCAAGACGTATTTCAGTCCGCTCAATGCGGCGTTCGCGCCGATCCAGGACACGAACGCGTTCGCGACGTGCCCGTAGAGGAGTTCCGAGAATCAAAGCGGCGAGGGATCCGTCCGGCCAATGCCGGACGGTTCGAGAACGGATCTTTCGCCTTGCTCCGGGCATTTTCACGCGGGTTCGCTGCGGCTGCGCGCGGAACGCGAGGGCCATGGAGACGGGCGTGTCTACCTCATCATCATCACGGCGACCGACACGTTCGGGAACAGCAGTCACGCCTGTCTGACGGCCGGCGTTCCGAAGAGCCAGAGCGCTGCCGCTCAGTTCTCGCTGGCCGCGCAGGCCTCTGCTGCGCGCGCGCAGTGCGTGGCATCGGGCCTCGCACCTCCCGGATACGTGCTGGTGAGCAACTGATCTACTGATGTACGGCGAGCACCGCGGCGGCGGCGACGGCGAGCGGCAGCGCGAGCGTCAGCGCGATGCTCGCGAGACCCATCGGCGACGAGAATCGCTGCGCCTCGCCGATGGTGTTGCTCGCGACATAGAGGCAGAGCAGCGACACGAGAAAGCGGACGGCGAAATACACGATCGCGATCGAGCACCCGCCATGCGCAAGAAAGTTGAAGATCATCTCCCTGCTGTTCATCGTCGTGTAATGAAAATGTGTTGCGAAGATCGTCGCCGGGATTCTGTAGATGACCGACCAGATCAATGGAACCATCGCCCATGCCACTGCCGCGCGAACGTCCGCAACGGTTCCCTCTCCGCCGAGGGCGCGTCCGATCGCGGTCGTGACCCAGCCGACGAGGTAGAGAAAGAGAACCCAGCCGAGCGCGCTCAGGATCATCGTCAGCGCCACGATCGCGAGGACCGGCACCATCTTCATGCCGGGGAAGGTTTGATTCAGCCGGCCGGCATCAGCATCGCTGACCGCCGTGCAGACGAAGGCGAGAAGGACGATCTGAACGGCCCAGCGATCGGGTCCAGCGTCCAGGATCCGGCGCATCGTTTCGCGCGGTTGGTAAAGAATGGTGAGCAGGTCCTTCGGTGCCGGCATGAATGAACTGTACGTCCAAATCCGCAGCAGGGTTCAGTGGATGGATATGATTCGCCCGTGCATAACGATCTCGACAGCATCATCACGGCCATGTACGAAACCGTCACGTACGAAGCGGGGAGCCATCCCGACTGGGAGCGGGAGGCGCAGATCTTCGCGCCCGGCGCGCGACTGGTGCGGATCAACGACGGCGGCGTCTTCGAGTTCGACCTTCAGTCCTATCGCAAAGACTTCCATCGCATGATCGATCAGGGCGAGATGCCGAGCTTCTGGGAAGGGGAGATCTGGCGCCAGTCGAACGTTTTCGGCGACATGGCGCACGTCCTCAGCGCGTACGAAACGAAACGCACGCGCGAGGGCGAGGTGATCAATCGCGGCGTGAACAGCATTCAACTGTTCCGCCGCGACGGTCGATGGTGGATCAGCGCGATGATCTGGCGCCGCGAAGGCAAAGACGTGAAGATCGCTAGTGCTTCTTCGTCGTCTTCTTCTGGATCGCCTTCCCGGTAGCTTCCATCGCGGTGCCGGTGGCGTGCGCTGCGTCGCGTGCGCCGTTGGCAACGTCATGGCCGGCCTCGCGAGTGGCGGCGGCGGCGTTGTTGATGCCTGCCTTCACGTCCGCCTTCATCTCCGCGGTCGCGGTGGTGTCGATGGACGGAACCGTCATGGTCACCGTGGTGGTCTTGGTTTCCACGGTTCCGGTCGGGGTCTCGGTGGTCTGCGTTTCGGTCTTCTGGTTACATCCGACGAGAAGGGCTGCCGTCAGGACAATGAGTGTTGTTCGCATGATTGGCGGTTGAGCAAGAAACTCGCCAGCGACCTCAGCTTCGTGCACTTCTGCACACTGCGGAAGGCTCACCTCAGCCCGTCTCACTGGGAGCGGCCCGCTCGATACAGCAGCCCGCAAACGCTGAGAACAATCGCGATGCCGATGAGGATCGCGGCAACGCCGGTGATTCGCGGACCGTCCTTCGTGGAGAAATGCAGCCCCGCGATCAGAAAGGCGATGAGGACTCCGGCGAGACCCTCGCCCGCGATCATCCCCGACGCGCCTAACACGCCCGGATCGCCCTCGGGCGCCTTGTCCTTTCGCCGGGCATCGACGATGCGCCGGACGATCCCGCCCACGAACAGCGGCGACAACGTGCCGAGAGGCAGATAGATCCCGACGGCGAACGACAATCCCGGAAGTCCGGCGATCAGTGCGCAAACCGAGAGCGCCGCGCCGGTGCCAACCAGGCCCCACGGCAATGCGCCGGACAGCACGCCTTCGATCACGGTCTTCATCAACGTGGCCTGCGGCGCGGGAAGGTCCGGTGAACCGAACGTGAAGGCGCGACCGAGAAGAAGCACGGTCCCGGCCACGGCCCAACAGGCGAACGCCGCGCCGACGAACTGTCCGAACTGCTGTTTGGCGGGCGTCGCGCCGACCAGGAATCCCGTCTTGAGGTCCTGCGAGATGTCGCCCGCCTTCGACGCCGCGATGCAGACCACGGTACCGACGGTGAGGATCGCCGCCCGCGCGGACGGGTCCTTCCAGCCTAACAACACGAAGATCACCGAGACGCCCAGCAGCGTCACGAGCGTCATCGCGGATGTTGGATTCGACGACACACCGATCAGGCCGACGATGCGCGACGACACCACGACGAAGCAGGCACCGAAGATCGCCACGCCTAACGCGGCGATGAGCCGCGGACCGAGGCTCATGTTGCCGGCGAGGAGTCCCGGCACCGCCACGAGCGTGATCACCACCGCCAGCGGCACGACGACCACCACCCACGGCGGGAGGTCGCGGTCCGTTCGCTCGGCGTGCGTTCCAGCGGGCCCGTCATCCGCGTGTCGCAGTCCTCTCACCACCGCGGCAAACGAGCTGGCCATCGTCGGCAACGCGCGCGCGACGGCGACCAGCCCCGCCGCCGCCACCGCCCCCGCGCCGATGTAGCGCACGTAGCGGGACCAGATCTGCGACGCGGTCATCGCCGCGATCGTCAGCTTCGCTTCCGGAAACATCGGCGCGCTGAGGCCGGCACCGGTGAGCGCGATGATCGGCGTCAGAACGATCGCCGAGATCAGGCTGCCCGACGCCATGATCGCCGACTGCCGGTAGCCGAGGATGTAGCCGACGGCGAGGAGCGCGGGCGCGATTTCCAGCGCCAGATCCGCTTTCGGCAGCACCGGCACGTGCATGGTGAGGGTCGACGGAATGAGTAGCTGCGCACCCACTGCGAGCTTCACCGCGGCGCCGACCGCGAGGCCGATGAAGATCCACTTCCCGCCCGAAGCCTTCGCCGCGGTCGCGCGCAACACCTCGGCGCACGCGGTTCCTTCGGGGTACGGCAGCTCGTCGGCCGAACGGACGATGAGGAGCCGGCGCAGCGGGATCATCGCGCTGATGCCGAGCAGCCCGCCTAACAACGCCAGGATGGCGACCTGCCAGAACGGCGGCGCCATGCCCCAGAGAAAGAGCGCTGGAATCGTGAAGATCGTGCCCGTGGCCAGCGAGGAGCTGGCGGAACCGATCGTCTGCGAGATGTTGGCCTCGAGGAGGACGCCTTCCTTCCGCCGCCCGAGTTTGAAGAGCGCCACGGTCAGTACCGCGATCGGAATCGACGTCGACACCGTAAGGCCGACACGCAGGCCGAGGTAGGCGTTGGCGGCGCCGAAGATGACGCCGAAGACGATGCCGGCAATCACCGCCCGCGCGGTGAACTCGATGATCCCTTCGGATGTTTCTGTCCCGACGCTCATCCCACCTCCGTCGACTTTTTCCGAAGCGTAACGCGGAACGGCGAAAACACGTCGCCTCCGCTCGAGCGAGGGTCTACGATTGATCCATGAAACGACTCCTTCTCGCAGTCATTCTCTCCCTCGCTGCAGTTCCAATGTTCGCGATGGCTCGGACCGTATTGATGGTCGACGACGTCATCCGCATGTCGAAGGCCGGCGTCGGCGATGACGAGATCATCGCGTTCGTGCAGAAATCGCGCGAGCCCTTCGACGTCACCGGCGATGACGTGATCGCTATGACCGACGCGCACGTTTCCAGGGCCGTGGTCAAGGCCGTGATCGACGAGTCGTCTTCCCGCATGCGCAGCGAACGCCGGGTCGACGATGGCGACCGGACACGCACGCGAACGGTCTACGTCTCGCCGTACGTTTCGCCGTGGTACGACCCGTATTCGTACGCGTACGATCCGTTCTACTACCGTCCCGGCCTCTACCTCGGATTCGGCCACTACGGCGGCTTCGGCCGCGGCTTTCGCGGTGGTCACCGTTGGCACTAGGAAAGCTTTGTACAAGTCGGGCGGGCCGCGTTGCGAAGCAGGCTGTGCGCGTCGCCCGCTGTGAATGTCATCCCTTCGCTTCGCTCAGCGTCGGGATGATACGTGGCACCAAGCCCCGTCAGCGCGCTGCAACGTTACTTGTGCAGAGCTTCCCTGGGTCCTGATTGGCGCGTGGCGGGGTGCTATCCTCGCCGCCATGCCGCACCGTTATCCGCAGGAAGTCACCCTTCGCGATGGCCGGAAGGTCCTCTTACGGCTGTTCACCGAGAAAGACGTCGACGGGCTCTACGCGTTCTTTCAACATCTTCCGGTCTCGTACCGGCGCTTCGCGTGGGACGCGATCGACAATCGCGTCACGGTCGAGCGCTGGGGCCGCGAGATCGACTACGCGAAGGCGTTTCCGGTGCTCGCGTTCGACGGCAACCGAATCGTCGCCGACGCCACACTCCATCGACGCCGCGGCGGGCCGCTTCGTCTGATCGGCCGCATCAAATGGATGATCGATCCGGCGTTCCGCGGCGTCGGCCTCGGCACTCTGCTGGTCAATCATTTTATCGACATCGCGCGCGAGAACGGGTTGCGCCATCTCAACTGCATGCTGATCTCCGATCTCGAAGCGGACGCCGCCACTACGCTCCAGAACCTCGGCTTTCAGCCGTATGTGTTTCCGAAGTACGGCACGGATCCCGACGGCGATCAGCACGACATGACGAAGCTCGTGCTCAAGCTGTGAGTGGCCGGCCCCTCACCCGGCCTTCGGCCACCCTCTCCCCGCAAGCGGGGCGAGGGACTACTAAGTTAGTAACGTGCGCGAAGCGCGGATGAGGGGACGCGTCACGATCGATTGAGATGACGCCACACGGCGATCGAGCCGGCGAGGGCGCTGGCGGCCGCCAGCGCGAAAGAGACACTGATCGCCCAATCCGTTCCGATCGCTGCCACGATCGCGACGCCGCCCATGAGCGCTCCCAGACCGAACAGCGTCCAGAAGATCAGCATCAGCAGCAGGGGTTCGACAGGCATCTCATCCTGCGCGCGGCGCGGTTTGCGGCGCCGGAAAAAATCGGTGATCACGAACAGGATCATGGACAGTGCGTATCATGCCTCTCACGCGGCATGTACGAACTGCATCATGAACATCTTCTGACCCGGTCGCAGTTTGCGATGCGGGTTGTTGTTCACATCGCGGTCGCTTCGCTGGCAGTGGGCATCGCGCTCGGCGCCGGCGTGTTCGGCTACCACCGCTTCGGCGGCTTGAGCTGGATCGACGCGCTGCTCAACGCGTCGATGATTCTTGGTGGTATGGGGCCGGTGGACGAACTTCACACCAACGCGGCCAAGGTCTTCTCGTCGGTGTACGCATTGTTCTCGGGGCTGGTGTTCATCGCGCTGCTTGGTCTCCTCCTCGCGCCGTTCATTCACCGGTTGATGCATCACCTCCACATCGCGGACGAAGACGAGAACAAGAAGAACAAGAAATGATCGAAATCCGCTTTCGCTGCGCTCGTCCTACTTGCTAGGATTCGGGCCGTGTCGATCGCACGCGCTCTTCTTCTCAAAGCCTCCCGCAGCTCCTGGATCGCCGAGCAGTTCCGCCGGCGACGCTTCGCGAAAGCGGCGGTGCGCCGCTTCATGCCGGGTGAAAACGTCGACGACGCATTCCGCGCGGCCAACGAATTCGCCCGCGAAGGACTGGGCACCGTCTTCACCGAGTTAGGCGAGGGCGTGACGAATGCGGCGGAGTCCGATGCGGTGCGCGATCACTACCTCGTGGTGCTCGATCGCATCAAGCGCGAGGCCGTCCCCACCCACGTCTCCGTCAAGCTCACGCACCTCGGCATGGAAATCGAACGCGGCGCATGCATCGCCCGCGTCGAATCGCTGGCGAAACGGGCCGAGGAAGTCGGGTCGTATTTCTGGATCGACATGGAGGAGTCCAACTACGTCGATGCGACGCTCGACGTGTATCGCGCCGTGCGCGCGAATCACGAGAAGGTCGGTCTGTGCCTGCAGGCCTATCTGCGACGGACACCCGCGGATGTCGAGAGCCTGTTGAAGATCGGTCCCTCCATTCGCGTGGTGAAGGGCGCCTATCGCGAACCGCCGGAGGTTGCGTTTCCGAAGAAGAAGGACACGGATCAGGCGTATTTCGATCTCTCCGTGCGTCTGCTGGAAGGAGGCGCATTCACGGTTCTCGGGACGCACGACACGGCGCTCATCGCGCGCATCCGCGAACGCGCGGCGGGAAAGAAGTTCGAAGTGCACATGCTCTACGGGATTCAGAGCGCGGCGCAGCGCGCGCTGGCAAAATCTGGCGTCAAGGTACGTGTTCTGATCAGCTACGGCAGCAACTGGTATCCGTGGTACGTGCGGCGGCTGGCCGAGCGTCCGGCGAATGTGTGGTTCGTCGTGAAGAACATGTTCGCCGGGTAACGCCCGTTGGCTCACTGGCTTCTGTTGCCGCCGGGCCGGCGGCGGTCCCGCCACCGAGCCGGTGGCGTTACGGAGCTTGCACTGCGTGAAAGCCTTCACGCTCCAGCAACTGACTGGATTGCAGATACGCTTCGACCACCATCTTCGCCAGTCCGCGCGGCGACAGGTCGAACGGGTTCCCGAAGAACAACAGTGGGTTCTTGAAGGGGTGGATGTGGATGATCTTCATGTCCGCATCGATGTCCAGCGCATGCGCGATGCGACTGCATTCGTTTTCCAGCGTCTCCTCGTCGACGTATTTGCTGATGATGTCGCGCGCCACCGCCAGGCCGTGCGCCCGTGCGCGAGCGCTGTTGCGGCTCTGCAGGAATCGCGAATAGATCGTGAGCGCGATCGTCTGCCCGATCTCGTACGGAAGACCGAGGTGATGGAGTGAGCCGATGGCGGGATGAAAGCGATACGGGGCCTCGAACGAGGAGACAAGGGAGAGATCACATCCGTGATCGTGCTCGACCATCGGCTCGGTCGGGTTGTAAACGTCGCCGTCGATGAAGTAGTGCTTTCGCCCCTCGACGCTGATCGATACGGGGTTGAAAATGGACGGAATGGCCATGGAAGCGATCGCGGCGCGTGACATCGCAACGCCGGCGACGTAGCGGTACCAGACGTGATGTTCCGTTCGACCGCCGAAGACCGTGGTGCCGACGTCATCGAGGTCGGATGCGAGGAAGAAGGCCTGCGCACGCAGGTCTTCGAATCGATCGTGATCGGGGACCAGCGATCGCAGCCACTTCTCCAGTTCCGTGAGCACGTATGGCGCACGTACGACGAGCAGATCGCCCGCGCGGAAGTGGCGCGCGAATTTGCGGATGTTCAGGTCGTACGAACCGCGAATCGGCGGCTCGGAAGGTTCGGCATCGCCGACCCCGGTGCCCGGGAAGAGCTCCTCGCCGGCGCGGAGATTGATCGCGTTCCGGATCCGCTGAAAGTAGCGGCCGAAGATCGGACGATGGCGGTGAAAGATCGTCGAGGAGGTGATGAGCGGCAATTTCGACGGACGGCCCAGAAAGGACTCCAGGATGTCGGGCACGTCGAAGCCCGCAGCGGTGAGCAGCGAGAAGACGCTGCCGGCGGAGGAGCCGACATAGAGGCCGATCTCGCCCGGCTGTGGTTCGGTGCGCTCGCCGATGCCGGTGACGAATCGAAATCCGCGCTCCTCGAGCGCTGCGCGAACACCGAGATGCCAGAAGATGGCTTTGACGCGTCCGCCGGTCGCGCGAAAAGCGATTCGCTTGAACTCGGACGCGCGAAACTTGCGCGGCACGATCCATTCTAACGCCCGCATCACCGGATCGTCTCTTGCACCTCCGCCACGCATGAACGGAACGACCTTCTCCCTCGGCAACGACCTTCCTGTGCAGCGTCATCTGGTGACGGTGGAGCAGATCGGACGGCGGGCCGCGGGAATTCGATTGACGGACGATGAATTCCGCACGTTGAGTGACGCATCTTGATGCGGCGGTACCGGCCTGGCAGTTCCGCGAGTTTCATCGCACGCGTGTGGCCGCGTCGCCGGAACGGATCTTCGACGCCATCCGAAGAGTCACCGCGGGCGAGATCCGTTTCTTCCGCACGCTGACCGCGATTCGCCGGTTCGGGCGTGGCGGTGGCGAAAGCATTCCGCACGCGCCGGCCGATCAGCCGATCCTCGATGTCGCAACGCGCTCGGGCTTCTTCTATGTCGCGGACGATCCGCCGCACGAGATCGTCATCGGTACGCATCTCGGTCGTGCGGTCTTCGCGGCGATGAACTTTCTCGTGGACGGGAACGAGGTCAGCACCGAGACCCGCGTGCAGGCGAAGACGACCAAGGCAACGATCGTCTTCGGAGCCTACTGGCTGCTGATCCGGGCCGGCAGCGGCCTCATTCGACACATGTGGCTGCGCGCGATCAAACGGCGGGCAGAGGCGGCGTGACCACGTTCACGATCCGCAAGGCGACGGTCGCGGACGTCGAGGCGATCGAGGCCGTGATGCGCGATTCGCTCACCGGCATCGGCAGCCGGGCTTACGACGCGCAACAGATCGCCAGCTCGCTCGCGCACATCGCGCACATCGATCGCTATCTCGTGACCGACGGCACGTACTTCGTCTCCGTCGCGGATGGAGCGATCGTTGGCTGCGGCGGCTGGAGCAAGCGCGGAAAGTTGTTCGCGGGTCCCGCGCCGACGGCCGACGGCGAGCGTCTGCTCGATCCAGCGACGGAGCCCGCGCGGGTGCGTGCGATGTTCGTTACGACGCCGTGGGAGCGCAAAGGCATCGGCCGGCGCATCCTGCAGCTTTGCGAAGACGAGGCGCGCGCGGCCGGCTTTCGCCGGGTGGAGCTCATGGCGATGTTGAGCGGCGAGGCGATGTACGCTGCCTGCGGTTACACACCCGTCGAGCGCGTGACGCCCCCGCTCGCGGATGGAACTGCGCTGCCTCTCACGCGCATGGTGAAGGAAATCGTAGACTACTCACCATGATCGCCACCCTGCTGTTTGCTGCTGCTGCAGCCGCCTCCGCCGCCGCGCCGCACCCCCCGTGCGCCGGTGTCAGGAATCCGCCGCTTTGCCGCGACCTGCTGGAGATCTACGATCGCGATCAGGCCGCGCGCGTGAAGGGCGTCAAGCCGCAGGACGCCCAGAAGATCGACTCCGCCAATCTGGCGCGCGTCAAGGCGATCCTCAACCAGTTCGGATGGCCGGGCAAATCACTCGTGGGAGAGAAGGCGTCGGGCGCCGCGTGGTCGATCATTGAGCACGCAGACCTTGCGACGCAGAAGCTCTACATCGATGCCATGACCAAGGCCGCGGAAGACGGACAACTGTCGCCGACGCTGCTGGCGACGACCGTCGACCGCATGGCAGTCCGCGAAGGAAAGCCGCAGATTTACGGCACACAGTTCAAGGAATCGAACGGCGAGCTCGTACCGGAACCAATCGACGATGAGGCGCACGTCGACGAGCGGCGCGCCAGGGTCGGCCTGCCGCCGCTCGCCGAGTATCGCAAGACGCTCGAGGGTGTGAAGAAGCAGTAGGCGAAAGTTGGGATGTTGGGGAAGCTGTCGGGCCGCGCTGCCAAATAGGCTGCGCAGCGTCGCCCATGAATGTCATCCCGAGCGTAGCGAGGGAGCGGTGTGGGCGGGCGGCTCGATGCTCGTGCTGCGCACCGCCCGCCCACACCGGTCCCTCGCTACGCTCGGGATGACACGCGTCCAGGCCCCGTCCGCGCGCTGCAACGTTACTGGGCGGAGCTTCCTTGCGCGAAGCGCAGGTGTGGGGCCAGCCCTTCGGCTGGCCGGCCAGCCAGCCGGCTGGCTCCACACTTGGCGGTGCGCGCCCCGAAGCCCGTGCTCCTGGCCTTCGATTCCCCGCTGCTAAGGAATCCGATCCAGCTTTGCCTTCGCCAACTCCTCATTGATGCGCGGCAGTTCCTTGGCGCGCCACGCGTCGAAGTCGCGGGTGACGTCCGCAAGCTCGCGCGCGAGGGCATCGGCGCGCTCGGTCTGCGACTGCGCCGGCTGGCCCTCGTAGAACAGCGCGACGTTGCCGTAGAGGTCAGCGAGATTCTCGCGCAGGCGTTCTTCACCGGTGATCATTCCGCCTTCTTTGGTCGCCACGATTTTCCGGCGAAGGTCGTCCACCTGCGAGGAAGCCGTGCGCAGACGTCGTGCCAGCGCCTCGTTCGTCGCTTTCGCGGCGCGGTCGTCGAGTGCCAGTCGCGTGGCGTTGAGACGGTCGACGGAGGACGACATCTCCGCCAGCGCGTTGTAAAGCTTCATCGAGAGGTCGTATTGCGTCTGCCGCTCCGCGGGCGTGAATGTGGACCGCGGATCGGGCACCACCTGCAGCGGTGTGGTGTACGTGTCCTTGTCCTTCATCATGCGGACGGTGTACGTGCCGGGAAGAATTCGCGGCCCGAACTGCGCGCCGAATGCCGCGCTCGCGGCCGTGGGCACCTGCGGCGCTTTCATCCGCATCGACCACGTCACGCGATTGAGCCCCCGCCGTTTGCTGCTCGGAATCGTTCCAACGACCTTGCCACTCGCGTCGAGCACCTCCATCTTCAGATCGCCGAAGATGTGGCGCTTGCGCTGGTAGTAGGTGATCACCGCGTCGCCGGGAGGATTCTGCCCGACGAATTTCGCGTCGCCGTTGACCCACCCTCCGAACGAGAAGATCGACTGCTCGGCAGGACGCGATGTCATGAAGGCGACGGGCTTGTCGATGACGTCCGGCGTCAGCGCGCGCAGCGGCGTGATGTCGTCGACGATCCAGATGCCGCGTCCATGGGTGGCGATGACGAGATCGTTCTGGCGAGGATGAATCGCGAGGTCGCGCACCGCGACGCCCATCGGCAGGTCGCCGCCTTTGTACTGGGACCACTGCTTTCCGCCGTCGAGCGAGACCCACAGCCCGAACTCGGTGCCGAGGTAAAGGAGGTTGGCGTTGACGGGATCTTCGCGGAGAACGTGTGCATAGCCCCGCACCGCGCTGTCCGTTGCGACGAGTGGCGTCCATGTCTTCCCGTAATCCGACGTGCGATACGCGTACGGCCGGATGTCGCCCAGGGTGTGGGTGTCGAAGGTGACGTAGGCGGTGCCTTCGTCGAAGTGGCTGCTATCGATGTACGAGACCCAGGCGTTTTTCGGCAGGCCGGTCGCGTTGCCGATGACGTTCGTCCACGACTTGCCGGCGTCGCGCGTGATCTGCACGTTGCCGTCGTCGGTTCCGACCCACACGATGCTGGGATTCTTCGGCGACTCCGAGACCGCGTAGATCGTGGTGTGCATCTCGGCGTACGAATTGTCGACCGTGACGCCGCCGGAAAGCTCCTGCTTCTGCTTCATCGGATCGTTGGTCGTCAGATCAGGCGAGATGCGTTCCCACGTCTGGCCATGATCGCGCGAGCGAAACAGGAACTGAGCACCGAGGTAGATGGTTCCGCTCGGGCTGACCTGGATGGGAGCGTTCCAGTTGAAACGGAGCCGTCCTTCCTTGTACTGCGGAAGCGGCTTGATGCTGCGCGTCTCGTGCGTTTTGCGGTTGATGCGGCCGATCTCGCCGCCTTGCGATTCGGCGTAGATGTACGTCGGATCGGACGGGTCGACAAACGTCCAGAAGCCGTCGCCGCCGTAGATGTTCTCCCAGCGATCGTTGGTGATGCCGCCGGGATACGCCGAGTCTCCGACCCACGCGCTGTTGTCCTGCAGACCGCCGTAGACGTGGTACGGCCGGTCCATGTCGACGCTCACATGGTAGAACTGCGAGATCGGCAGGTTGTCCGCTTTCCACCACCGGTTGCCCGCGTCGTAGGAGTACCAGTCGCCGCCGTCGTCGCCGGTGATCAGGTGGTCGGTGCTCTCGGGATCGATCCACACGTCGTGAAAATCGCCGTGCGCGTTGCCGCCGATGCCGCTGAAGCTCTTGCCTCCGTCGTTGCTGGCGATCAATCCGCCGCCCGGTTTGTAGACCTTGTCCGGATTTTTCGGATCGACGATGAGATTGGCGAAATAGAACGGGCGCCAGATCATGAACTGGCTGCGATCGCGTGACTGCCAGGTGCGGCCGCCGTCGTCGGAGCGATAGAGGCCGTTTTTCGGCGGCTCCGCTTCGATGAGGGCGTAGACGATGTTGGAGTTCGACGGGGCAACGGTCACCGCCACGCGGCCCCACGGCTTGGCCGGAAGGCCTGATGCGTTCGAGATCTCGTTCCAGGTCGCGCCGCCGTCGGCCGACTTGAACAGCCCGCTGCCGCTCGGTGCGGTCGGGCCTTCGCCGCCGGAGCGGAACGTCCAGCCTTTGCGGCGGAAGTCCCACATGCCGGCGTAGAGCGTCTTCGGATTGGCGCGATCGAACGAGAGCATCGAGCATCCCGTCGACGCGTTCGCGCCCTTGAGGACCTTCGTCCACGTCTTGCCGCCGTCGCTCGTCTTGTACACGCCGCGCTCGTCGCTGTCGCTCCACAGCTTTCCGGGAACGCAGACGTAGACGGAATTCGAATCGCCCGGATCGACGATGATCTTGCTGATCCGTTCCGACTCCTTGAGGCCCATGTTGGTCCAGTTGTCGCCGCCGTCGGTCGACTTGTAGACGCCGTCGCCGATGGAGACGCTGTTGCGTGTCCACGATTCGCCGCTGCCGACCCACACGGTCTTCGGATTCTTCGGATCGATGGTGATCGCGCCGATCGATTGCACCGGCTGTTTGTCGAAGACGGGCTTGTACGTCGTTCCGCCGTTCGTCGATTTCCACACCCCGCCGCTCGCGGCGCCGATGTAGATCGTCAACCGCGATCCCTCGTGCACGGCATCGATCGCGGAGACGCGGCCGCTCATCGCGGCGGATCCGATGTTGCGCGCGCCGAGACCGGAGATCGTTTCCGAGTCGACCCTGGTGGTCGTTTGAGCGAGCGCAGTGGATGCGATGAGAACTCCCGCCAGCGACCAGCGACCAGCGACCCGCTTCATCGGACACCTCCCGCCGCTGCGGGCGCCGGTGGCGGCGTGAACCGCGAGTCGGCGATCGGGACGTTGGCTTCGATCTTGTCGTACGTCACTTTCTGCTTGTTCGAGCGGCCCTTCGCGTTCGTCTCGAACGAATACGGCAAGTACCACCCGTTCACTTCCTTGTAGTCGCCGACCGACGTCTCGTACTCACGCTGTTCGCCGCGCACCATGCGTTGCGTATCGATCTTGATGGGAACGAAGTAGTCGGTGTCCATGTAGTAGTAGTAGACGTCGCCATTCTTCTTCGTGACTTTGAGCTTGTACGCGTCGGTGCCTTCGACCGGATCCATGCCCACGAATTCGACCTTGTTGCCTTTCTGCGCGTAGTTGACGAGCGGCCCGTCGAAGTCGGCATCCTCGACGATCGACTTCAACTCTTCTTCGCCCAGCGGCTCGACGTCCTTCTTTCCCTGAAAGGGATCAATCTTCCAGCCGTTCCTGCCGTCGTAGGCGTTGATCCCGGCCATGCCCTGAATGACGAACTCTTCGCGGACGCCGCCGGGACGCTTGTTTTCCTGGAGCAGTCCCGCCTCGAAGCCTCCTCCGCCGGTGAACTTTCCGGTGCGTCGCAGCGTGGTGACGGCGTTGATCTTGTCCATGCCGCCCGTCGTCTTGATGTACTTGGCGACGATTTCATCCGCGGTCTGGGCGGACAGAGGGATGGTGATCAGGGAAACGAATGCGATGAGCGATTTCCGCAACGGCTCCTCCTTTGAACCGCGCGATCATAGCCGTTTCTGTGGAGGCGCGGGTCGCTGGCGGCGCGTAGGTTTCCGTGTGAGGACCGGCTTCAGCCGGTCACGACCGACCGGCAGAATCCGGTCCTCACACAGAAGCAACGTCGAACCACCCTCCCACACCGGTTCCTCGCGACGCTCGGAATGACATGGCTAGTCTTCGCCGGTTCGGCGACCAGCCGTCAGTCGAGCTTCTTCAGTTCCGCGTCGAGAAAAGCGAGCGCGTTCTCGAGTGCCGCGCGGTGCGTATCGGAGTGGCTGCTCTCGAGCTCGCGCGTGATGCGGCGCCGTGACGTTTCGAGACCTGCGCGTTTCTGGTCGCGCTCGCGGCGCTCGATCGTCTCGCGATCCGCCACCGTGCTCCGGCGCGCGTCCCGATCCTCGGCCTGCTGCGACTCGACGCCCTTGCTTTCAAATCCTCGAGCCATCGGCTGATTTTGATTCAAGTCCGGCGCCAGAACGAGCTCTTTGTCGTTCGCCCAACGCTGGAGGACCTGATCGACGTAGGCGACCGGTTCCGTTCCTCGGGCAAATCCATGTTTGATAACAGGATCGTTGTAGACGGACCGCTTCGATCCCCGACTGAGCCAGTACGCAAGGTTGTCCCACCTGATGGCGGGCGGCGGCAAGCGTTTTCGACGCGGGCGTTTTTCCGCACGCGGCAACGGCGGCAATCGCAAGCTTGATCACGGCCCCACGCTTGATGCCGTTATGATGCGTGCGATGGCTTCCAGCCTTCGCCGCGACCTCGGTACGATCGAGTCGTACGCGACGCTGCTCGGCATTCTCATCGGCGCGGGGATCTTCAAGGTCACCAGCGACGCCTGGGCTCTGACCGGACCGAGCGTCATCCTCGGCTACCTCGTGCTGGCGCCGGCAATTCTCGCCACTTCGGTCGCGTACTCGGTCTTCCTGTCGACGCCGTTAGGCCGCGAGCCCGGCGGTGAGTACACCCATCTGTCGCGCACCTTCGGCGGCTACGGCATTGCGTTCGTCGGCGCGTGGCTGAAGATCATCTCCTACATCGGGGCGCTCGCGTATCTGGCGCAGGCGTTTGCCGAATACGTGCAACAGCTCGCCGGCGATCGCCTGCCGGCGCAGGCGATCGCAATCGGCAGCCTCGTGCTTTTCTACGTCATCCACGTCGCAGGAGTTCGATGGTTCGGTCGCATTCAGGTTGCGATGTGCGTGCTGCTTGGCGTATCGCTCGTGATCCTGATCGGCCCTGGAGTGTTCGCCATCCGTCCCGCGAATTACCATCCCTTCTTCACCCACGGCGCGGCGGGATTCGCCGCCAGCCTGCCGCCACTGTTTTTCGCATATGCCGGATTCGAGTCGCTCGCGCAGACGGCCGGCGAGGTGCGCGACAGCACGTCGCGACTTCCGCAAGTGTTCGTGCGAGGGATCTGCGCAACGATGGTCATCTACTTCCTGATGTCGGCGGTGGCGTTCGGCGTGCTGCCCGGGGCGCAACTCAACGCTTCGCCCGCGCCGATGGCGGCCGCGGCGTCGACCTATCACCCGTTCGGCGCCGCATGGTTCGTGACCCTCGGTGCCGTCATGGCGCTGACGACATCGATCAATGCCACGATGCTCGTCCCGTCTCGTGTCGCGATCATGCTGGCCGAGGATGGGTTGGTGCCGCCGTGGATCGGGGCGATCTGGAGCCGGACCGGAACGCCGGTGGCTGGATTGACCCTCACGTTCCTCACTGCGCTCATTCTTCTGGTGAGCGGGCAGATCGGTCTGGCGCTGAACATCGCGGTGTTCGCGCTGGTGGTGCTCTATTTTCTTCACAGCTTCGCGCTGCTTCTGTTGCCGCGCCTCAACCCGGTGTTGTTCGCGCAGGTCACGGTTCCCATTCCGCTGGCGCTGCAGCGCGTGGCGGCGATCGTCTCGATCCTGGCGATGGGATTCATCATCGTGATGCAGGTGATCGGCTCGATCGCTACGCTGGAGCTAGCGCTCTTCTGGGCCGCCATCGGCGCGATCATGTACGCCGTATCGCACCGCCGGGCTGCCGGCCGGGTAGAAAACACCGAGTAGCCGGAGGTATCCGTCACTTCGATTCTCGACGCAGTGCACCTGGCGCCGCGGCAGATAGACGCACGAGCCGGGCTCGATCGCCGTGGATGACGCGCCCGCCCACATCGCGCCGTGGCCGTCGAGGATGCAGAGCATTTCTTCGTACAGATGAAAGTGATCGGGCGCGCGCCCCGGCGGTATCGAGCCGACGAATTGGGTGATCTCGCTCTGAATCAGCTCGGTGTAGAAGCGATCGCCGGTTTGCTGCAATAGTGTGGGGGCCGGCTTCAGCCGGCCTTGACCGGCTGAAGCCGGTCCGCACACAGAGACAAATGTCCCGTCAATGTCCAGCTCCTCGCCGGCGGGAAGGTAAATGCCGGTATCGCTCGCCAGGTCGTACAGCACTTCGTCGACGCTCTCATTTCGGATTGCGCCGCTCCCTTCAATCACGCGCAGCGTCACGTTGACGCCGCGAAAGTGATTCCAGATTCGCAGTTCGCCGTCGCGCACGGGCTCGCCGTCGCGGAGCGGCGCGA
>JBBRMQ010000040.1:0-23266 GCA_038230775.1 Thermoanaerobaculia bacterium | reverse complement strand
GCACGGCGATCTGCGGCGGCAGCGCGATCGCGGCGGTGGGCCCGGTACTGGATGCGAACGATGAGGAGATGTCGGTCTCGCTGGCGACGGTCTTCATTCTCAACTCGATCGCGCTCTTCGTCTTTCCGCTCATCGGGCACGCGGAACATCTCACGCAGCATCAGTTCGGCATCTGGGCCGCGATCGCCATTCACGACACGAGCTCGGTCGTTGGCGCGGCCGCGAAGTACGGCGCCGAGGCGCTGCAGATTGCCACGACGGTGAAGCTGACGCGCGCGCTATGGATCGTGCCTCTCACACTGGGGACGGCGTTGCTTCCGCTCGCCGGTCGCCGGTCGCCAGTCGCCGGGACAGAGGGGGAAATTCCGACGACCGGCGACCGGCGACCGGCGAGCCAAACAAGAATCGCCATCCCGTGGTTCATCCTGTGGTTCGTCGTGGCGTCGATCGTCCGCACGTACGTGAACGGACCGTTCGACGTGATCGTTCACGCGGCGCGCATCGGCCTCACGATCACGCTCTTTCTGATCGGCGCAGGTTTGTCGCGGAAGTCGATTGCCAGCGTCGGTGTGCGGCCGATGCTGTTAGGCCTGTTGCTATGGATCGTGATCTCGGCAACGTCGCTGGTCGCCGTCACGAGCATCATTCCTTCTCGATGACGAGGTCGCCGGAGTAGAAGCTTCGGCCATGCTGCTCGCGTCCGTTCAGCAGCACGATGGTGAGGACGAGGATCACCACCGTCTCGAATCCGGCCAGCGCCCACGAGTAGCCGACCGTGTCGCGCAGCGCGTGCTGCACGGTGTTCGTCGGCGCGGCCACCAGGATGCCGAACTGATACGCCAGTCCCGGCATGAGACCGCGGACGGCGTCCGGCGCCATCTCGTTGAGATGGACGGGGATGATGCCCCACGCACCCTGCACGCCGAGCTGCATGAGAAATGCGGCGATGGCCAGAATGCCGACTGAGTTTCCGAACGCCCAGAACGGGATGACGAGCAGCGAGACCGCAAGCGCGCCGAGCATCGCGTAGCGACGGCCGACGCGCTGCGACAGATGGCCGAAAATGATCGCGCCCAACACCGCGCCGACGTTGTAGAGAATGGCGATCGCCGCGATCGTTCCGCCGGCGATGTGACGCTCCTTCAGAAAATCGGGATACAGATCCTGCGTGCCGTGCGAGAGAAACATCATGAACGTCATCAGCAGCACGAGATAGGCGAAGCCCTTTCCGTGGCCGCGGACGGCATTCGCCATCTGCTTCAAGGTGCCGACCCGATGCTCGCGCCACGCCTCCGATTCCGGAACCTTGGTCCGGATGTAGAGCGCCAGGAGCGCCGGCAGGGCGCCGAGCCAGAACATCCACCGCCAGCCGAACGGCAGGATGACGCGCGACGCGATCGCCGCCAGCAGATATCCGATCGAGTATCCGCTCTGCAGGATGCCGGACAGCACCCCGCGCCACTTCCGCGGCGCATGCTCCATCGCCAGTGATGCGCCGACACCCCACTCCCCTCCCATGCCGATGCCGAACAGCGCGCGCAGCACGAGGAACTGCGTGAACGTGTGCGAGAAGCCGGACAGCAGCTCGATGATCGAGAAGTAGATGACGTTCGCCATCAACGGGATCCGCCGTCCATAGCGATCGGCCAGCAGTCCGAAGATCACGGCGCCGAGGGGACGAAACAGCAGCGTTGCGGTCAACGTGTTGACGATCTGCCGCTTCGGCACCCCGAACTGCGCCGCCAGCACATCGAGCAGAAACACGACCACGAAAAAGTCGAACGCATCGAGGGTCCAGCCGAGGAAGCCGGCGAAGACGGCGTGGCGGGAGGAGGATTTCATCGGCGGCCGCGATTGTAAACGACGCTACAATCGTCCTGTTCGCCATGAGCATCGTCGCCCTGCAAGGGAGCCTTGACTCCTTCAAGCTGCCGGACGTCCTCTCGTTCTTCAATGAGGGGAAGAAGACCGGCATGCTCACCGTGTCGAACGACAGCCGCGAGGCGTACGTCTTCTGCCGCGCCGGCGCCGTCGTGTATGCCGCATCGAACCAGGACTCCCTGCGACTGGCGACGCTCCTTCTCCGCAAGAAGCACATCTCGAAGGATCAGGCGGATCGCATCGATGACATCATGCTGCACAGCGGCGGCCGCTTCGGCGACGTCGCGGTCAAGCACGGCGTGCTCACCGAATCGCAGCTCGACGAGTTCCTCAAGATCCAGGTGTCGGAAGTCCTGTACGACACGTTCCTCTGGAAAGGTGGC
This sequence comes from Thermoanaerobaculia bacterium, assembly GCA_038230775.1. Classification (GTDB taxonomy): domain Bacteria; phylum Acidobacteriota; class Thermoanaerobaculia; order Gp7-AA8; family Gp7-AA8; genus JBBRMQ01. The sequence goes on along the minus strand of JBBRMQ010000040.1, from coordinate 21,002 downwards.
ACCTTCATGTTCTACGAGGGTTTCGACCTCCCCTCGGACGCGGTGACGATCGACGTCGATCTCGCGAACCTCATCATGGAAGGCGCGCGGCGCATTCAGGAGTGGGAGGAATGCCTTCAGCTGCTTCCGGACAGCGAAGCGATCTTCCGCGTCGTGAGTCATCCCGAGAGTGAAAACATCACCCTGTCGGCGCAGGAGTGGAAGGTGCTGTTCCTGATCAACGGAATGCGCACACTCGAAGATCTCTGCCGCGACAGTGAAGAAGACCCACTCACGGTGTACCGCGTCATCTACGGCCTGTCGGCAAACAAATTGATCGAGCCGGTCGAACGCCACGACCAGGGCATGACTGGCGCGGTCGCACCGATCGACGAGGACACGATGTGGCAGTCGAAGAAAGCCGACCGTTTCGGCGAAGACTCCACGCTTCGCGACGTCGGTGACGACACCAGTCTGCTCGTTTCGCCTGACGCCAAACTCGCGTACAAAGACGTGGTCCGCACGACGGTCGCGCAGCTCGCCATCGGCAACGGCGATCTTGCCGGAACCGTACTTCTGCTGACGGACCCGGACTACACGCTGGGCCGCCAGAGCGACAACACGATCCAGATCACCGACCTCGGCATCTCCGGCCATCACGCGCGCATTTTCCGCGGGCCGGAGGGTTACGTGATCGAGGATCTGAAGAGCCGCAACGGAACGTGGCTCAACGGCACCCGCGTGTTTCACGCGGTGCTGCAGCACAACGATGACATCCGCATCGGAGCCACCGACCTGAAGTATCAGGTGCTGTACGACGGCGCCACGAGATCAGGCGCGGCGACGCCGCGCGTTGACGGGTCTTGATCCTGAGCGCAGCGAAGGATCCCCCGCGCACTTGCGATGGGGATCCTTCGCTGCGCTCAGGATCAGAACTGTCAACCGTCAACGCGGCGCGTGAGCGCCGCCGATTTCATATACGGCTGAAGGACATCGGGCACGCGCACTGTTCCGTCCGCGTTCTGGTAGTTCTCGAGGATGGCGACGAGCGTGCGGCCGATGGGCAGGCCGGAGCTGTTGAGCGTGTGCACGAAGCCGGTCTTCTTCTCGGCGGTCTTGTAGCGGATGTTGCCGCGGCGCGCCTGAAAGTCGAGGAAGTTCGAGCTGGACGCGATCTCGCGATACGTGTCCTGTCCCGGAAGCCAGACTTCGAGGTCGTAGGTCTTCGCAGCGCTGAAGCCCATGTCACCGGTGGAGAGCGTCATCACGCGGTAGTGCAGACCGAGCGCCTGCAGCACGGCCTCCGCGTCGGCGGTGAGCTTCTCGTGCTCGGCCCATGATTGATCGGGCATCGCGAGCTTCACGATCTCGACCTTCTCGAACTGATGCTGGCGAATGAGGCCGCGCGTGTCTTTGCCGTAGGAGCCCGCTTCGCTGCGGAAGCAGGGCGAATACGCGGTGTAATAGCGCGGAAGGGACGCCGCATCGAGCGTCTCGTCGCGGTGGATGTTCGTCACCGGAACTTCCGCGGTCGGGATCAGGTAGTAGTCGCGGTCCGTCAGCTTGAAGAGGTCCTGCTCGAACTTCGGCAAATTACCCGTGCAGCGAAGAGAATCGGCGTTCACGATGAACGGCGGCACCACCTCGGTGTAGCCGCGCGTGGCGTGCGCATCGAGCATGAAGTCGATCAGTGCGCGATTCAGGCGGGCGCCGTCTCCACTGATCAACGTGAATCGCGCTCCGGTGATCTTCGCCCCGCGATCGAAGTCGAGAATGCCGAGCCCTTCCCCGATATCCCAGTGCGCTTTTGGCGCAAAGTCGAACTTCGGCTTCTGGCCCCAATGGCGCTCGACGCGATTTGCAGATTCATCGCCGACCGGCACGGAGGCGTGCGGGACGTTTGGAAACTCGAGCTCCAGGCCGCCCAGCTCTTCCTCGATCGTCGCGAGCTTGCCATCGAGCTCTTTGATCTCGTCGCCGACGCGTTTCATCGCGTCGATCTGCGCGGACGCATCCTGTTTGTTTTTCTTGAGCGCCGCGATCTCCTGCGATGCGACGTTGCGCTGGTTCTTCAGCGCCTCGACGCGCGCGATCGTCTGGCGGCGCTCGGCGTCGACTCTCAGGAAGCGATCGAGATCGGGTTTCGCACCCCGGTTCGCGAGAGCCTTGCGGTATTCATCCGCATGCTCGCGGAGATATTCGCGCGACAACATGGCGCGCGATTATAGGGTCAACTCAGTGACGGACGGCGCGCGTGCGCGACGGCAGCGCGGCATCAGTGACGTCGCCGGTGATGACCAGCGCGTAACTCTGGCGCGTTCCGCCGCCGAGGTGGTTGGCGGAGACGGTGATCGAGTAGGTGCCGGAGGCCGGTGCCGCGAATTGCACCGCTTCGACGTTGTTCAGGCGGTCCGCCTGATTCGGATGGAGAGTCTCGTTGCCGTAGTGGATCCGGCCCGCACTGTCGACGACGCGCAGATCGAGATCATTCACCAGCTCGGGTGTGGAGTCCGATTCGCCGCGGGGAACGCCGGCGGGATCGGTCCACACCAGCACGACCTTGAGCGGCACGCGGGAGGAGGCGCCAACGCGGACGGTCGTGCTCTGACCTTCCGCGAGACCGCTCGCGAGCGGCACGTCGACAACCTTCAACTTCATCGTGTCGCCGGCGAAGTAGAGCGCGTCATCGAGAACAGGGAAACCGAAACCCTGCTGGTAGTTGGGCGCCGCGGCTGCCGCGGTCTGCGCGCCATTCATGTCTTCGACGATCGTCGCCGATCGCGCGGACGCGATGATCGTCGCCTTCAGGAGTGCGGCGCTCGGTGTGAATGCGTCGCCCTGACGTGCGGATCCGGTCGGATAGAAACCGCTCATGTAGTACTGGCGGACGAGCGCTGCCACACCGGCGACCGCAGGCGAGGAGCACGAAGTCCCGCCCTGGTAGCTCGTATCGCAATTGCCGGTCGAGACATCGCCGTCGCTGGCAGGCAAGTACGCCTGCGCCGGCGCGATGACATCGGGTTTGAGACGGCCATCGCGCGTCGGCCCGACGCGCTCGAACCACGACACGATGTTGTCGTCGAAATTGATGAAACGTGTCGGTCGCGTCCCTCCGACCTGCAGCGTGTTCTTCGCGCAGCCCGGGGCCGCGACCGACATCGGCGGCGCGAAGCCCGTGGAGAAGTTGCCGGTGTTGAAGACCACGAGAAAATCGGGGTGCGAGTAGACGAATGCGTCGACGTCGCGCGCGGAGGCGGAGTAATTCGCAGCCGGCGTGACGTTGGCCGGCGCCTGCTGCAGATCGCCCCAGGAGTTCGAGTGGATGCGCGCTCCCTGTCGGTAGGCCTGATCGAGAATCGGTGTGAGGTTGACCGGACAGCCGAAGCCCGGACGTTGCGAGCAGTTGTCGCCCCCGATGTATCCGCCATCCTGCACGATCATCTTTGCGCCGGGCGCGATGGCGTCATCGAGGTCATGCACGATCGGCGTCCCGCGATCGGCGACCGCCGCGCCTGCGGTGAGCGTTCCGTGCATCGTGTTGTCGTACGCGCGCGGGTCGTTCGGATTCTCGCAACCGGGTGCGCCGGGAAACGCGTCGCACGAATAAAGGAAGTCGTACGCCACGATCTTCCGCCGCGTCAGGTCGACGTTGTTGCCCGCGAGCGTGGTGTTGATCGGCGGACGCCGTCCGTCAGCTTCGGCGAAGAAGCAGCTGTCGTAGTCGACGCCGGTGTCGAGGAACGCGATGATCTGTCCCTCGCCGTGAAGGCCATGATCGAAAACCGGAGTGCCGAAAGCGTTCGGACCCGACTGCATGGAACGATAGGTGACCTCGTTCGCAGTCGCGGTCGCCGCGATGGCCAGGATCGCAAATAACTTGCGCATTGGGAGACGAAACGCGATGGTCCCACTCCGGATTCCGAAAGGAGCGAAGCTCTCAATGCCTCTGTGTGTGGACCGGCTTCAGCCGGTCATGGCCGGCTGAAGTCGGCCCACACACAGGAGCCCTCAATGCACGAACTTGCGGCGGTTGCGGATGTAGTCCGCGAGGATGTACTCGCCGAGGCGGTCGGGCGAGGAGTAGAAGGCGCGGCCGCGGTTGATCTGCGAAAGCTGCTCGACGAAGTTCACCAGCAGAGGGTCCGTCGCCAGCATGAAGGTGGTGATCGGGATTCCCGCGCGGCGGCAACGATCGGCCTCTTCCAACGTGCGGTTCACGATCTTCATGTCGAGGCCGAACGAGTTCGTGTAGAGCCGTCCGCCCTCGAATAGTGCCGACGGTTTGCCGTCCGTGATCATGAAGATCTGCTTGTTGTTGTGCTTGCGGCGGCGAAGAATCCGCTGCGCCAGCTCGAGCCCTGCCTTCGTGTTCGTGTGGAAGGGGCCGACCTTCACGTACGGGATCTCGGAGATCGGCACCTCCACCGCTTCGTCGCCGAACAACAGCACGTCGATGCAGTCTTTCGGATACTTCGTGAGGATGAGCTCCGTCAGCGCCAGCGCGACCTTCTTTGCCGGCGTGATCCGATCCTCGCCGTACAACACCATCGAGTGAGAGATGTCGATCATCACGACGGTCGCGCAGCTCGAGTTGTGCTCCGTTTCGAAGACCTCGAGGTCGTCCTCCGCGATGAGGATCTCGGCCGCGGGATCGGTGCGCTTCATCGTGTTCTGGATCGAGCGAATCGAGTCGATCGACATCGGATCGTCGCCGAACTGATACGAGCGCGTTTCCGTGAGGCGCTCCGTTCCCTGCCCCGCGTTCTGTACGGAGTGATAGCCGCTCATCGATTTCTTCAGACCGCCGAAGATCTCATCGAGCGCATCGCGCCGGATCTGACGCTCTCCGCCGGTTGCCAGCGAGACATTCCCCTCGCCGTCCTGTGAAATCACATTCTCTTCCACCAGCCGCGCGAAGAATGCCTGCAAATCGACGCTCGGATCGATGTAGCCGCGGTCCTGCAGCGCCTGCATCCAGCGCATCGCCTCCTCGACATCGCCGCCGCTCTGCAGCAGCAGATGATTGAAGAGACGACGCAGCCCCATCTCGGAAAGGAACTGCCGGATGAGATCGGGGTCGAGGTAGGAGTATCGCTGGCGCATGGGTAGTTGAACTTTGAATTTTGAATTTCGAATTTTGAATTTCGAAATTCGAAATTCTTTATTCCTGGTTTTTCAGCCTTTGGCTTTCTTAAGCCGTTCGATCCATCTCGAGATCGTGGGGTTGTTTGGCAGCATCTCTTTCGCTTCCTCGAGCGTGCTCAGCGCGTCTGTTTCCCGTCCGAGCACCAGGAGGACCTGCACGCGAAGCTCGACCAGGCTCTGGTACAGCGTGAAGTCCGTCACCTTCTGATGCGACATGAGGAACACCGCGCGATCGACGAACTTCAGCGCCGTCTCCGGCTTCGAGTCGTTGAGCGAATCGGCGGCGAACCGGTGCAGCATCCGCGGCGAGTCGCCGAGGAAGGACTTGGCGTCGACGAACTGGACGAGAGCTTCGCGGAGAACGGTCTCCTGGTCAGGGAACCAGCCGTCGCGGATGATGCGATCGATCTGGCGCTGCAGGTCGGATGGAATCTCGGCGGTCACCTTCACCATCATTTCACCGTCCGCAGGATGTTGAACTTCATCAGCTCCGCGAACGTAATCGTGGAGTCCAGATCCTCGCGCGCCAGGCGCAGCGCCTGATGCAGTCCCTCCAGAATCATCTCCATCCAGAACCCCTGCTCGGCCTCGCTGTGCGACGTCACGTACTTCTTCGCGGTCTCCCCGAGTTTCGGCACGCGGTTCAATTCGCGGAAGTACGCGGCGAACGGCATCTCGTCGGACAGCGTGATCTGGTTGCCCTCGACGAACCACGCGAGGATCGAGTCGTAGTTCGGCTCCGTCTTCACGTTGGTCTTCGGCTCTTCGCGCTGAGGCGGCGCGGACTTCTTGGAACGGCGTCCGGAGAAGACGTCATCGAGGTCGCTCTCTTCGATGCCGCGGTTGCGTTCGTTGCGCCCCGCTCCGCCCGCGCGCTCGACCGGTGGGAACTTCGATTCGAACAGCTTCGAGACCGCCTGGCCGATCAGCTTGCGCGCGACGACTTCCGCGCCCTGCTGCTCGCCTTCGTACACCATTTCTACTTTGCCGGTGATCGCCGGCAGCAGCATCGCGAGGTCGGACAGTCGCGGGAACACCCGCGCGTCGCCGGTCATCGCGGCCCGCCGCTCCAGGTTCGACTGCAGCAGCTCGAGCGCGGCAATCGTCAACCGCGCGGAGACGCCGGACGACTGATCGACGAGCTCCGAACCGCGCGCGACGAAGGCGATCTGCTCCACCATCTCGCGCACGTAGTCGGGAATCTCGATCTTCGTCTTCGATCCGCGATCGGTCCACGCCTCCTGTCCCGTGATCTGCATCGCCGTCTTCACGCTCTGCGGATAGTGCGTGAGGATCTGGGAGTCGATGCGATCCTTGAGCGGCGTGATGATGTTGCCGCGGCTCGTGTAATCCTCAGGATTCGCGCTGAAGACCAGCACCACGTCCATCGGGATGCGGATCGGGAAGCCGCGGATCTGCAGATCGCGCTCCTCGAGAATGTTGAGCAGCGCCACCTGGATGCGCGGCGCGAGATCGGGCAGCTCGTTGATGGCGAAGATGCCGCGATTGGTGCGCGGGATGATCCCGTAGTGAATCACTTCCTCGTCGGCGTACGTCAGCCGCTGATTCGCGGCCTTGATCGGATCGATGTCGCCGATGAGGTCGGCGACCGTGACGTCCGGCGTCGCCAGTTTCTCCCGGTAGCGCGCATCGCGCCCGATCCACGCGACCGGCAGATCCTCACCGCGTTCCGTCGCCAGTCGCCGGCAGCGCTTGCACGACGGCTCGAATGGCGAGTCGTTGATCTCGCAGCCTTCGACCACGGGCACGCGCTCGTCGAGAAGTGCGGTCAACGACCGCAGGATGCGCGTCTTGGCCTGACCGCGCAGCCCGAGAAGGATGATGTCGTGCTTGGAGAGGACCGCGTTGTGAATGGCCGGGATGACCGTGCGGTCGTAACCATGGATGCCGGGAAAGGTCTTCTCCCCTTTGGCGATCGATTGCAGAAGGTTGTCGCGCATCTCGTCCTTCACGGAACGAACGCGATAGCCGGAGGCGCGAAGCTCGCCGAGGGTGTGGATGTTGGTCATGAGGGTTGGATGTCTTCTTCCTGTGGGTCGCGATTGAAGGTGTTCATCGCGCGTTTGAGATCGCCCCGCGCGAAGAGTACGAGCGCGTCGAGCGATCGTTCAATGCTGAGATCGACGATCGGCAGCTCCGGCTCTTCGAAGTCATCGAGGACGTAATCGCGAAGACGGTTGGTCTCCGAATACCCAGGGCCGCGCACGCCGAATCGTAAGCGCGGAAACTGCTCAGAGGCAAGCGAGGCAACAATCGAGCGCATTCCGTTGTGCGTGCCCGACGATCCGTTGGGCCGGATTCGCAGCCGTCCGAGCGGAAGATCGATCTCGTCGTAGATGATCATCACGTCGTCCAGTGACTCGGCGTACGCGTTCTTCAGCAGGGCGACGGCGTCGCCCGAATTGTTCATGTACGTGAGCGGCTTGACCACCAGGACGTTGCCGCCGGCGACGCGTCCCGTTCCGGTCAGCGCGTCCTTCTCATGTTTCGAGACCGCGATGCGGAACTTCGCCGCGAACGCGTCCGCAACCATCCATCCGATGTTGTGGCGGCTGCGCTCGTATTCCGCACCCGGATTGCCGAGACCGACGATCAACTTCATTCGTTCGAAGCCTATTACAATCTGTTCATGCCCGACCGTGAGCGCATCGTCGTCATCGATGACAACGCCAACGATCTCGGCGTCACCCGCCGCTTCCTGGACCGGAAAGGCTACGACGTCACGACGGCGGCATCGGGCGAGGAAGGTCTGGCCACGGGATACCGCATCACGCCCGATGCGTTCGTCGTCGACTACCGCATGCCGGGCATGGACGGCTTCGAAGTCACGCGCCGCATCAAGGCCGATCCGCAGTTGAAGACGATTCCCGTGCTGATGCTCACCGGCGCCGATGCGCCGAACAACGTCGTGGAAGGCCTCGGCGTCGCCGACGACTACGTGACGAAGGGATCCGACCTCGAGATCCTGGCCGCACGCCTTGCTGTGTTGCTGCGCATGAAGAGGTATCAGGATCAGCTTCGCAAGATGAATGAGCAGAACACCCGCAACCTTCTCTTCGCGCGACGCGTGCAGGAAGCCCTCGTGCCGCAGGGTTTGTTTCGCACGCCGCGCATCGAAATCCGGTCGGCCTATCTGCCGAGTGACACACTCTCCGGCGATTTCTACGACTACTTCCAGATCAACGACAGCGTGTACCTGTTCCTGGCCGACGTTTCGGGACACGGCTTGCCCGCGGCGATCCTGGTCTCGCTGCTGAAGAGCTACATTCACACCGAAGCGGATACGACGACCCAGCTCTCGCAATTCATGTCGGGACTGAACGACTTCCTCTTCAGCGTCAGCCTGCCGTCGCAGTTCGCAACCGCCCAACTGTTCCGCCTCGACGCGCACGGCAACCTGGCCTACTCCAACGCGGCACATCCGCCGTTTCTCCTCTTTCAGCGCGCGACGAAGAAAACGATCCTCCTCGACCAGCCCAGCTATCTTCTCGGCGCCATGCCGGAGATGACCTACGACGACAAGACGATGAAGGTGGCGCCGGGAGACACGCTCTTCGCCTACACGGACGGCCTCACCGATCGCCGCGACGGCGCCGGAAACTTCTACGACATCGGCCGCATCGCGACGCTGCTGGAGGGCTCAGGCGAAGGCGATCTCACGTCGATGTACGACCGCATCTACGAGGACGTGAACCACTTCGGCGCGACGGACGAGTTCAAGGACGACATCGCGTTCGTGCTGACGCGGTTCCATTGATAGCAAGCTGGGCCGCTGGGAAGCCCATGGACTTCGGCTGGGTAAGAACGATCACCTTCATCGCGAGTAGCCGTCGTATCTACGCCAGACGCTCTCGATGACATCGGGCTTCGACCTGTTTTGCGTTCTCGCCCAGCGTGGCTTGTCGCCAACTTAGGGCAGCGTGAGGGCAGCCTCCGCATTCAGCACAACCGTTGTCGCGGAACACGGCAGGCCCAAGATCGAAACGTGAGCCGCGGCAAGCTCCTCCGGCCGGATTTTGCATAACTCATATTCGCCAGGTTCAATCATCGGGAGCAGCAAGGTCGGTCCATTTGCGCGCTGTTGAATATCGCCGCTGCGCAGCAGCCATGTCAACGGCAGAACTGCTCCGAGGTGCACAAGTCTGAGGTTCGTCAGCTGTTCAGGCGAAGTTGGCAATGCGATCCGAAGCGCACCCGCACGTTGGTCCAGCGTCAGCCGTACTTTGTGATCGGGAAGAGCAGTGTGAAAGAAACGCATGGCCCAACCCGGTGCCGCGGCTGCAAAGTCGATTTGGGCACACGAGGGTGGCAGAAGCGCTGTAAAGGAGCCATCGACATCTGTCGTGGCGGCAACGTTGATCAGTGCAGCAGTATCGGTCGGCAGCGCCACGACCTGCGCACCCGGTATCGGTCCATACGGTGAAACAATCAGTCCTTGCAACCGGGTTCGCTTTCGCAAGACGATATCGACGTCGGTCGGATCATCAGATGCATTGACCGGCATCGCGTCGCTTTGCAGAAATGTCGTGCTTTCCGCGTCGTGAGTGACACCGTCTGCCTGAAGGACATACGCGCCGGCGTCTAGCCCGGCAATCTCGAAATTACCATCGTCTGTCTTCTGCTGTATGACAGCCCCGGATGAGACTTGACGCACCGTTACGAGCGCGACAGCCGGGTTGCGTAGCTCGTCTATGACTCTGCCATGGATAAGTGTCGCCGGCAAAGATATCGTTACATGGGCGGAATCGGATTTCGGGTCTACCGTCACATCAACGGTTCGATGAACGCGCGCGGTTGTGCTTTTCACCGCTACTTGCCATACCCGCTGATCGAGGGCCGGAATATCCACTGAAAAAGATCCGTCTTCCGCCGCGAACGCTGGAATCGCAAGAGAACCGTGCTCACCTCCGAATGTCAGGTTCGCCGCGATTGATCGTTCACCGAGTTGCACGTGCCCATCGACTCGGATTGACATGAGGATCACCGACACGTCCGCTGCCCGATCTTCGACGACGGCTTCCTGCCTGTTCCAGATCGCGCCGTCGCTCCGTCCGGTGAGAACGGAGTAGCGGCCGAAACGAACCGCAGGAAATTGAGCGATACCGACATCATCGGTCGCTGCGGTTGCGACGATTTCGTTCGCACCGCTGTCGTCCTCTAGGAAGACCTGCCATGGCCGCACGGCAGGATCGTGCGGCGGCACGACACGGATGGTAAGCGTCTGCGGTCGTGACAACGTAATCGGTCGTGTGAGGGTCGCCTCCAAGTCGCCTACAACGTGGGCCTGCATGACACTCGAGACGTAACCGTGCTGGCGAGCGGCGACGGAGTACATACCTGGCGCAAGACCGGCGATTTGAAAGAAGCCGCGATCATTCACGCGCGCCGTCAGGGAAATGAGCTTCCCTCGCTCTGAGTCGCGTCCGTCACCCCGCATCGGTTGTGCGATCACCGATGCGTCGTGGAGTTTCGCTCCCTTTTCGGCTATCTGCACTCGGCCGACTAAAGATGCACCACGATTTAATAGAAATGTGACTAACCGTGTACGCTGATTGCCAGCAATGTGCGCGTTCCACACGAATTTCGAGACGTGCGAAGCTGCGTGAATCTTGATGTCGTATACGCCGGCCGGCGCTGCGCATTCGAAGCTGCCTGCGGTGAGCGGGCAATGAATGGTCGCTTCCTTCGGTTGCACGGATGAATCCGTCGAGGACCGGAGGATGACGTCGACGGCGGAGGCGCTATCGCCGTGTGCGAACTGCACCGACCCTTCGACGACTCCCGCGCGCCACAAAACGCTCTCGACTGATACTGCCGCATCGGTGACGTTGACGCGTTGCGGCTCTGACCAATATCCTGCCGCTTCGACCCGAAGTTCCCAGCTTCCTTGCTCGGCCTGAAGCTTCACGGTTGCCGGAAGATTCGCCTCACGTACCGCTTCCGCGGCGTCCGCCACATTCCTTCGCAACACGACGCGTCCGCGGAGCGGTCCCGATTCATCTGGAACAATAACGCGTACGTCAATCTCAGAAGCTGACGCGTGTCTTATGCTCGCAAGTGCGACGGCGACGATGAAGATCACTTCGCGTATACGAGCACCTCGGCGCATTTTGCTTTCTTTCAGAAGGCGAGGTTCACATGTACGAGCAGTATCCACTCGGCTTGCAGTTCGTCACAATATAGCCGCCAGGTGCATTCGAACACGTGCAGCCGCCGTTGTTTACAAGGACGAGCGCGCAACGGTTCGTGTCGACTGTGCAGAGATAGCACCCGTCATTTCGGATGCAGTTGGTGATTCCACCTAACGAGTCGTCTGGACCTTCGGGATTTTCCAGAAGACCGCCGCCGCCCCCACCATCGAACTGTGCATGTGCTGTCGGCGCAAAGATCAGCATAAGCGCCACGACCGCGAAGCCAATGACGAATTTAGCCATGAATACTTCGTCCCTTAGTAAGTATATCCATCAGCCGCCGGATGCAATTAGAAAAGCGGACTCGGACCGGCCAAGCGTGGCCGCGGAGCGAGGATCGCGTTAGACAACCTCCCTCCCGCCTCCGCTACGTCGGCTGGATACCTTTGAGCACGTCACCAACTTTGACTACGAGGTCGTCCGTCGTCAGATCGGCAAGGAGGGCGAATTCAACCAGTAAGCGCAACCGCTCTTCAAGAAAACAGGAGCGATCCGAAACCTTGAATGCCACGCCGATGTACGACCGCATCTACGAGGACGTGAACCACTTCGGCGCGACGGACGAGTTCAAGGACGACATCGCGTTCGTGCTGACGCGGTTCCATTAGAGCGGCTTCGGCTTCTGTGTGAGGACCGGCTTTAGCCGGTCGATCGTGACCGGCTGAAGCCGGTCCTCACACAGAATCAACGACGCTCAGGCAATTTTGCGGAGCAGATCCACAGCCTGCGGCTTCTTGTCGTACTTTACGTCCGAGGCGGCGATCTTCTCGAGGTAGGTGCGGGCCTGATCGGTCTCGTTGCGCTTGAGGTAGGAGCGGGCGATCCAGAACCAGGTATCGACCAGGTATTCGTTCTCGCTGAAGCGGTGGGTGCTCACGGCGCGCTCGAACGCGGCGACGGCGTCGTCGTAGCGTTCCTGGCCGTAGTAGATGCGGCCGAGGTGCGTGAGGGCGTCGAAGAAGTCGTAGGAGTTCTGCTCCACACTCTCGACCACTTCCTTGTAGTAGCGCTCCGCGCCCTTGTAGTCGCGCCGGTCGAAGAGGATGCCGCCGCAGAAGAGCAACGCGTTGCGGTGAAAGTACGAGTTGAAGAACGGCTGGTTGGCGTCGAAGAGCCCGATCGCTTTCTCGAACAGCTGGAGCGCGTCATCGAAGTCGCGCAGCGCGTACGAGTTGAGCGCCTTCAGCGCGAGGGCCTGCGCCGTCACGTTGTTGTTGTGCGTGTACTGCATCGACTTGTCGTGCAGGTCTTTGGCTTTCGCGTAGTCGCGGTCTTCGTGCGACAGGTGGCCGAGGATGACGTACGACTTGTACTTGATGTCGTTCGCCTCGTCCGACTCCTCCGACGCACACGCCTCGGCGAAGGCGGCGCGGGCGGTGACGATATCGCCGGCGTACAGCGCGGCGACGGCACGGTAGTAGGTCGCTTCCAGCTTGGTGAGGATCGTGCTGCGGTCGCCCGCGAGCTGGTCGATGAAGCGCGTGACGAGCTGCGCCAGGATGCGATTCTCTGACGTGGAGTCGACGATGAAGTTCTGCAGGTAGACGAGGCGGTTCTCGAGGATCCGCATCATCTCCAGCATGATGGTGATGCGGTCGGCGTCCGTTCCAGCGTCCTTGAAGAGGGCGGACAGCTTGCGCTGTAAACCGGCGTATTCGCGGTCGTACTCGCTCGAGCGTGCGTCCGACAGCTCCCCTTTTTCGTTCTGCAGCTTCGACTCGAGCGCGACCCGCAGGTCGACCAGCCCTTTCACCGTGTCAGCCATGGCCAAAGTCCTACCGTTCCCGAGCTTCTCGCGCTGCAATCGGAGAGCCAGCGACCTCGAGCAGCTTGAATTCGATCTGGTGGCGATCTTCATCAATCGATTTGACTTCCACCACGACTTTGTCGCCCAGCCTCATCTCGCGGTTGGAGGACTCACCGATGAGGCGATGTTGCCGCTCTCGGAATTGCCAGAAATCGCCGCCGACCGTGGCGATCGGGACCATGCCCTGGACGAAGATCTTGTCGAGCTCCACGAAGAGGCCGAACGGCGCCACGCCGGTCACGATGCCCGCGAAGCTCAGGCCGACCTTGTCGCGCATGAAGATGACTTTCTTCCACTCCAGCGATTCGCGCTCCGCTTCATCGGCGCGGCGCTCACGCTCGCTCGACTGCACCGCGTACACGGGATGCATCCGCTCGACCTTGTCGCGCCGCTCCCCGTAAAGCGGTCCGGTGCTGATCAACTCGGCGAGCCGCCGATGGACGATCAGATCGGGATAGCGGCGGATCGGCGACGTGAAGTGGCAGTAGTGTTCGAGGCCGAGCGCGAAGTGTCCGAGGCTCTCCTCCGAATAGAAGGCGCGCTTCATGGAGCGGAGCACGATGTTCGTGAGGAATCGCTCCTCGGGCGTGCCGGCCACCGATCGCAGGACGCGCTGCAGTTCGGCGGAGCGGATGTCTTCGACGTCCCCGCGCAGCGTGAGCTTGAACTCTTTCAGGATCTCGCGCAGGTCCTCGAGCTTCTGCGGATCGGGTTGTTGATGGACGCGATAGAGGCCGGGCTGGTTGGCGAAGACGAGCTCTTGCGCCACGACTTCGTTCGCCGACAGCATGAATTCCTCGATGAGGCGATGGGCCACGTTGCGCTCGGTCGCTTTGATCGCCGCGATGTCCCCCGCTGCGTCGAGCTGCACGTCCGCCTCGGGCAGATCGAAATCGATCGAGCCGCGCGCGTCGCGGCGTTTGCGCAGGATCTCGTAGAGCTCGTGCATGCGCTCGAAGTCTTCAAGCAGATATCCGTAGCGCTTCTCGAGCTCCGGCGTGCGCGCGGTAAGGATCGCGTTGACGTCGGTGTACGTCATGCGCTCCTTCGTCCTGATCACCGATTTGTAGACCTTGCGGCTGACGAAGCGGCCGCGAGGATCGATCTCGATGTCGGCGGAGAACGTCAGACGATCGACGCGCGGATTGAGCGAGCAGATGCCGTTGGATAGACGCTCGGGAAGCATCGGCACCGCGCGGCCGGGAAAGTACACCGACGTGCCGCGCTCGAACGCTTCCTCATCCAGGATGCTGCCTTCGGTGACGTAGTGCGCGACGTCGGCGATGTGCACGCCGAGCCGGAAGTTTCCGTTCTTCAATCGCTCCACTTCGACCGCGTCATCAAAGTCCTTCGCCGTCTCGCCGTCGATGGTGACGATGTTGCGATCACGGCAATCGACGCGCTTCGCGATCTCCTCCGGTGACACGGCGACCGGAACAGACTCCGCGGCGTGAAGAACCTCATCCGGAAAGTCGTGCGGGATGTGCAGCTTCCGGATGACCACCTCGATGTCGACGCCGGGATCGCCGATGAAGCCGAGGCGTTCGACGACGCGGCCGCGGGCGACGGTGGAGGTGCGATCGGGATAGCGATCGATCTCCACGTTCACCATCTCGCCGTCTTCGGCGCCGAGCGTGGCATCCTGATCGATGATCACGTTGTGATCGAGGCGCACGTCGTACGGCACGACGTACGCTTTCTGCTCTTCCTGGTGGAAGCGTCCGACGATCGTGCGATGCGCGCGGCGAAGGACCTGCGTGACCTCGCCGCTGATGTAGTCGCGGCCTTTGATCTTGCGAAAGCTCGGGTTCTTCTTGTCGACGCGGACGACGACGAGATCGCCGTTCATCGCGCCTTTCATCGAGCGGCGGTCGATGTAGATGTCGGGGTCTTCGCCGCCGCCGAAGATGGTGCCGTAGCCGTCGGGATGGGCCTTCACGCGGCCGGCGTGGTAGGGCGTGAACTCCAGCAGGGAGTACCGTTTACCGCGAATGGGGACGACGATGCCGTCCCGTTCCAGGACCTCGACCGCCCGTTCGACTTCCTCGCGCGTGGCGTCGTACCGGAGCCGGTCGTGAATGTCCTTGATGTTGAGGAGCCGATTCCCCTTCTGGCGAAGGAGGTCAACGATGGACCGGTGAAGTTCGGAGGTGAAGGAAAGCAGCAGCTACTCGGTTCTCCGCGAAACGCGCTTCGAATTCTCGCGCGGCGCTGTGACGCGTTTCGCGGACAGGCGACGGCGCACGGGACGGATGGATTCCGCGAACCCGTTCAACATCGTCTGCGAGCGAAGCTTGTTGTGAAGGGTGTTGCGATGCACACCGAGCGCCTTCGACGCCTGCGTAACGTTGCCGCGGCTGGCGGACATTGCCGCCACGATGTATTTCCCTTCGAATGCTTCGACGGCTTGCTCGAGAGTGATGCCGTTTCCGATTAGCTCGCGAATGATCTGATTCAATCGATCATCGATGCTACTCACCATGTGATGTCCGCCTCAGAATGAATGACGAATTGATTGTTGGAGGAGCGAGATTCTACATCCGCTCGCCGCGCTTTCAAGTGCGATCAGAAAAAATTTTTCTTTGTTCTTCTCTTGACAAAAATCGGCAGAAGGAACAAACGCGAAATCCCGATCGCGGTGATGATCGCGCCGGCCACGAGTGATGGAGGACGGTAGCGCCACGCGATCGCGTGATGGCCGCGCATGACATGAACGGCTCGGAAAATTTCTCCGCTCAGCGCGCGTGCCGGAATGTCGTCGATCGTCACGCTCCATCCGCTCGCATTCTGCTGCGTCAGCACCACGACGCCATCCGCGGGCGCATCCACCGTGATATGCGCCGCTGTGGTGGTGAGCGCCAGAAGTGACGGCACAACGATGCGTCCGTCATCACCGCTCCAGAACGCGAGCGGAAGCGCGCCGCGGTTGCGATAGACGAGCACGTGACGCGGCGGCTTCTCGATCAGGAGATAGCCGATCGACATCGCGTTGCGGACTTGCGGCCTGGCGAGCGCGGCGGCGTACTGGCGCGCATAACGCTGGGACACGACCGGCGCCGCGGTCCACGCATCGAAACGACGGTCGAAGAGGTTGAGATACCCGCTGATCCAGATCAGACGGTCGAACTCACGCCCGCGCAGGAACCGCATCATCTTCGAGTCGCGCGCGACACCGCCGTCATACGGCGTCGGATGCGGATCGAAGGGCGCGCTGTGCATGAGCGGCGCAATCGCTGGAGTGAGATCCGCGACGATCAGCACGGCGAGCGCGAACGGCAGCCAGCGATAGGAAACGAAGCGGCGAATGGAGTCCCACCCGATCGCCGCGAGCGCCGTGATGGCCAGCGCGGCGATCGGCAACATGCGCGCGGGGTACCGCAGCACGGTCACCGGCAGACGCGTCAGGATCGCGCCAACGAACGGCAACGACGAGCCCGCTGCGATGAGCGCGGCGAACACCAGCAGCGCGATCGCGCCCTGCACCGCTCGCAGTCGCCACGCCGAGCCGATTGCAACACACGCCAGCAGCGAGGCAACGATCCCGACGTAAACAACCGGTACGAAGTGCTGCCGCGACGCGCCGCCGAAAAAGACATGCAGCCAGTCGCGCAGCGGGAGCGAGTCGCGCAGAATCTCCGCCGCATCGACGTTTCCCGCGCGATCGCTGCCGATCAGCGACGCGACGAACGGAAACAGTTGCACGGCAGAGATCGCCAATGCAGTGAGCGCAATGTCGAGCAAATCGATCATGGAGCGCAATGTCATCCCGAGCGTAGCGAGGGACCGGTGTGGGTCGGGCGGTTCGATATGCGCGCCTCCCGCCCACACCGGTCCCTCGCTACGCTCGGGATGACATCCCACCCCAGCTCGCAGAATCACGAACAGGAGCGCGGCGAGCGCGGCGAAGAACGGCTCGCCGGCCAGAAAAGACATCGCGATCAGCGCTGCGCAGACTGCTGCAGGCGCCATCGCCAACGCGCTCCAGAGGACGAGCGGAATCCAGGCGAAGGTCGTCAGCGTGTTCGAGACGTCCAGCAGCGAGAGCGACGGACCGCACAGCATGAGCGAGAGCGCGCCGAGCAACGCCGCGGGCGGCGATGCCAACCGCCGGAACAACAGCAGCGCGCCGCAGCCGAGGAGCGCGACGTGCAAGGCGAGAAACAGCACATACGCGCGCGCGAACGGAAGGACGACAAACATCCACGACGGCGGATAGAAGACGCCCGTTTGCGGATTGGCGAGCCACGGCTCCCCCGACGCGTTGTACGGATTCCAGAGCGGCAGATGGCCCCGCCGCAGCTCCTGGGCCGTGAAGTATCGCAGCGGCTGGAAGTAGTCGCTGTGATCGCGAATGGTGAGGACTTCGTTCTTGACGAGAGGCTTCGCAAAAAGGAGGAGAGCGATGATGACCAGCAGCATCAGTCCTGAGCGAAGCGAAGGGTCCCCCATGATCTGGCGCGGGGGATCCTTCGTTTCGCTCAGGATTTGTGGACTCACCGAACGCAGAATCCCGAAACGATCGCGCGCGTCAGCCGCACGCCTTCCGCGAAAAAGTTTGCGCGGATGCGTTCATCGTTTCCGTGCACCGTGTCCGCATCGTAGTAGTTGACCTTGAACGGCGCGATGCCGTACGCCACCATCCCGCGTTGCCGGAAGTAACGGCTGTCCGAGGTTCCGGCGCTCACGACCGCGGCCGCGACGGATCCGGGCTCCGCTTTTTTCATCTGCGCCGCAAGAATGCGAAAGAGCTCCGTGTCAGCCGTGCTCGCCGGCGCGGGTTGTCCTTCCAGCATGACTTCGACCTCGCCGCCTTTCGGCACCGCGGCGCGGACGCGCGCCAGCATCGAGTCCGGCTTCTCGTCGTCGAGAAGTCGGATGTCGATGTCGGCAAACGCGTTTGCCGGAAGGCAGTTCGGGCAGACGCCGCCCTGGATGCGAGTCACCGCGATCGTGTCGCGGAGAAGCGAGCGATACCCGGGCGGCAGGACGGTCTCGATCCGTGTGGCGTCCGGCGGCTCACTCAACGATCCCAGCACCTCTCCCTTCGCATCGTGCTTGGTCGTCGCCAGCGTCTTGAAGTAGCGGCTGACCGCGGGGGTCACGCGATACGGGGACGGAATCGCCTCGATCGTCTCCAGCGTACGGATCAGCCGCGACAGCGTCCCGCCGTCCGCGGGCGGCGATGCGGAGTGGCCCGGCGTCCCCTTCATGTGAATGCGCAGGAAGAGCGGCACCTTCTGCGTGACCTCGATGCCCCAGAACGCGACTTTATCGACGATGGTCTCGTTGTAGCCCGCCTCGTTCAGAACATAGCCGACATTCGTGAAGAGATCCGGCCGCGTGTCCAGGAGCTCCTTGCATCCGTGAATGCCGCCCAACTCCTCGTCGGCGACGCCGAGGTAGATGATGTCCCGTCGAAGCGGGAGGTGGCGCCGCTTCACATCGATCATCGCCATCAGCTCGGCGATGCCTAAGGACTTGATGTCGAGCGCGCCGCGACCCCAGATGTATCCGCCGGATCGCAATCCGCCGAACGGCGGCTTCGTCCACTCATTCGGCGCGACGGGAACGACGTCGATGTGATGCAGGAGAAGCAGCGCCTTCTCGTTCGATCCGGAGCTCAGACGCGCGTAGACGGACTGGCGTTTCGGATTCGAGCCGACGAGCTTCGCATCGATTCCCTCGCGCACGAACAACTGCTGCAGAAATTGCGCGCCCTCGGTCTCGTTGCCCGGAGGATTGGTGGTGTTGATGCGGAGATAGGAGACGAGGTTCTCTTCCGCTTCCCGGTCGATCGGATCGCGATCGACGCCCGAGGCCTTCTGACAATGCAACGGAAGAAAGACGATTGCCGCCAGCAGCGCAAGCGCGCGCTTACTTGCCAGACGAGCCGTCCGGATACGCGAGGAACGCTCCGTTCGAGTAGACGAGATCGCAGTCGAAGCTCGTGGTCGCGCCTAACACGAGCGTGGCGGAAATCGAGCCGTCCTTGCCGGGGGAGATGAGCGCGTACATCTCGGCCGCCGCCGAGCCCGAGCCCCAGTCTTCATCCGTGTACGCCACGAACGGGTAACCCCAGCCGTCGAATCGCGGCATGGTCTTGATGTAGGTGGGCGAGAGCGCATTTTCCAGATCGATCATGAGGACCGGTTTGTCGAGACCACTGACCGTGCCGCCGGACGCGGCGGCGTTGTAGCGGCCGGCCTCGATGTTGCGCGCTTCCCATGCGGTGGCAATGTTGCGAATGTCCACCATCGTGCGCTTCTGTTTTGCGCGCTGGATCGCCGTCAGCAGGTTCGGAATTGCGATCGACGCAAGGATTCCGATGATCGCCACGACGATCAACAGCTCGAGCAGAGTGAACCCTCTTTGACTCTTGCGCACGTCTCTACCTCAAGGACAACAGCTCAGACCGCAATCGGGATGCCACTGAATCTAAGCCTAAGTTCTTGAAAAACAACGCGAATGGACATTTTCAAGCAGCTACTGTGACGCGAAGTGTCACACCGGCTGTGGCATCGTTAGCTGCACCGCAGGCTCAGGCTGATCCGACGCGCGATAGCGTTCGTAGCACGACCGGCAGCGCGCCTCATACGACGAGTCCCCCACTTCGACCTGCGCATCGCCTCCCGACACCCGCTGCGAGTAGTGCGCAGCGCCGCGGCACCGAACACACACCGCGTGCATCTTGGAGACTTCCTCGGCGACCGCGAGAAGTCCGGGCATCGGCCCGAACGGGCGCCGCATGTAATCCTGATCGAGACCTGCCGCGATGACGCGGATGCCGGCGTCGGCAAGCTGCATACAGACATCGACGATTCCGTCATCGAAGAACTGGATCTCGTCGACGCCGACGACCTGCACGCCGATCTCCACGCGAGAGAGCAGCTCGTTGCTCGTCGCCACTGGCGTCGCCTTCAGCCGCCGGTCGTCGCGCGAGACGATGTCCTCGGTGTTGAAGCGATCGTCGATGATGGGCTTGAACACCTGCACCCGCTGCCGGGCGATAACCGATCGCCGCAACCGTCGGATGAGCTCTTCCGACTTACCGGAAAACATGCCTCCGGCGATGATCTCGATCCAGCCGCCTTTGTAACCGTCCAAATGTGGACCTCCGAATGGGTTGAAAAAAAGAGGATAACCGGCTTTGCGCCCGCCGTCACGACCGTCGGAAGCATCCGACTCGTGCAGACCTTCCCTGGGCTGGTGCACGGACAGGTGCGCATTCAGCGGCGTATCATGGAGAGACGCCCGTGCAGAAGGTTTCCAGGTCGCTCACGCTCGCCGTGTTGCTGGCTATTGCCGCACACACCGCCCTCTTCGCCGGAGATCTCCGCGTCGGCAGCGTGACCATTCACGCGCTCGACATCTATTCGAAGGAAGAAGCGTCGCGCGGGAGCATCTATCGTCTCGCGGACCGGCTGCACAAGGAGACCCGCCGCGACGTCATCGCGCAGTTCCTCCTCTTTCACGAGGGCGATCCGTTCTCGCAGCCGATGCTGGAAGAGACCGAGCGCAATCTTCGCGCGCTCGGTTTTCTGAAGTCGGCATCGGTCGTGGCCTCCGCTCCGCATGACGGCGTCGTGGACGTCACCGTCACCACCCAGGACGCGTGGTCCATCGCTCCCGAGACGCAGGCCGGCAGCAAGGGCGGCGTGAACACGTTCGGGATGAACATCCAGGACTCGAACGTCTTCGGCTTCGGCAAGGAGATCCAGCTCGGCTACAGCCATGGCGTCGATCGCAACAGCATCGGCATGACCTACAACGACCCCTCGTTCTTCGCGCCGTACTGGCGCGCTCATGTCGGCTACGCGATCACGTCCGACGGTTACGATCGCCGCTTCAGCATCGCGCGT
>JBBRMQ010000039.1:0-23427 GCA_038230775.1 Thermoanaerobaculia bacterium | reverse complement strand
TCGAGACGGTGGTCGGCGAGATACAACACGCCTAACTCGAGGTCGTGCGGAAACGCCGCACCCTCGTGCGCGCGCTCGGCTTCAAAGGATGCGATTGCCGCGCTGGTCTGCCCGAGAGACATCTGCAGCCCGGCGAGATGCGTCCATTCGGCGGGGGCCGGTGTGCGCATCGTGTAGATCTTTTCCCGCAGGCGCACCGCATCGTCGATCCTTCCCTGGCGTTCCCGGATGACCGCCAGCGCCTCGAGCGGCGGCAGGCGATCGGGCGACTCCCGCACGATGCGTTCGAGAAGCGGCTCCGCCTTCTGCCAGTCGCGACCCTTCGCGTAATGAAGTGCGAGGTACGTCCGCACATCTTCGGAGTCGGGCGCGATCCGCGCTGCCTGCATATACGCTGCGACCGCGTCCGCATCTTTTCCCAGCGATGAGTAACAGGTCGCCAGACGCAATGCCGCGTCGAGGTTGAACGGGTCCGCCGCCAGAACTTTCTTCAGCACCGCAATCGCTTCCGCATACTTTTCCCGTGAGAACAGAGAGGCGGCCAGATCGAGAGCGGGAAAGAGTGCCGCCATATCCGCGGGGCGCGGCGCGTCCGCGCGAACGACGGGCTTCACCCCTGAGTTGATGTAACCCAGGCCGGCAAGCTTGCGGCGGTCTTCGTCGGTGGCGTTGGGCGGGAGGCGGGCGACGTCGGCGGAGGGGATCGGATAGTCGCGCAGCGCAGCGCGGCTTCCTCGTGAGACGTTGGCGCTTGAAGCGAGATCATGGGTCTCGCCCGGATCGGACACGATGTCGTAGACCTCGAGCTTCCCCGCTAGGATGGCTTTCTGACGGCCGTCGACCGCCATCACCTGCGGCTGCCATCCGTAATCGAGAAACGGCTTCATCGCCTCGGCGACGACGATCTCCTCATCGGATCGTCGAAGGCTCTTCGACGGATCGAGTCCGGCCCAGTCGAGAATCGTGTGATAGACGCGACGCGTGCTCACTGGTGCATCGACGACTCCGGACGTGACGCCGGGTCCGATGAGCAGCAGCGGCACGTGCATCGTGGCCTGATACATCAGGTTTCCGTGCTGAGCCTCGCCGTGATCGCCGAGCCCTTCGCCATGATCGGCGACGACGATGATGGCTTTCGGTCCCTCGATCCTGTTGAAGGCAGCGACCAGCCGGCCTAACTGCGCATCCATCGATGCCACCTCCCCAAAGTACGGCTGCTTCGCGTAACGCGTGCGATACGGCTCCGGCGGTTCGTAGGGAAAGTGGGGATCGTAGTAGTGAACCCATATGAATCGCGGATTGGTGTGAGGACTGGCGTCAGCCGGTGGTGCGAGGTACGCATTGGCGCGATCCGTGGTCTCCGCGGCGCGCCGTTCTGCAGCCGCCCCAAAGTCATCGTCGTAGGTATCAAATCCGCGCCCGAGTCCGAACCGCTTTGCTACGGCGAAAGCAGAGACAAATGCCGCAGTCTCGTACCCGGCATTCTTGAGTTGCTGCGCAAGAACTGGCGTGTTGTCGGCGAGATATCGGCCGTTCTCGTGCACGCCGTGGCCGCCGGGGTAGAGGCCGGTCATCATCGACGTGTGCGAAGCGAGCGTCTGTGGAACTGCGGTGTACGCGTAACGATAGCGCTGCCCCTGCGCTGCAAGCGCGTTGAACGATGGGGTGTCTACGTTTGTCTGTTCCGGGCCGATGGCGTCGGCGCGGGTGGTATCGAGTGTGATGAGGAGGATCGAAGGACGCGCCTGCGCCGGCCGGAGCGATTCCGCGCGCTGACATGCGGCGAACGCGACCATGAACAGGGCGAGAAAGCGAGGATTCACGCCGTACTTTTAGCATGCCGGATTGGCGTTCGACCCGCACAATCAACTCCCGCACGCCCGCAGCTCGGAGGCGGCCACGGGCCGCGTGCCACGGGTCTGCGTGCATCAATTCGCGGAGCCCGTCCTCCGACGGCGCGCGATCAGCTACTGACCCAACGCCGCTACAATCGAGGCATGCTCAACTACATCTGGTTCGGGCTGATGGCGATCGCGCTCGTCGTCGCCGCGTTCAACGGCACGGCCGGCGCAGTGACCCAAGGCGCGATCGACTCCGCCAAAACGGCGGTGGAGATCTCGCTCGGTCTCATCGGCATCATGACGCTGTGGCTCGGCATCATGCGCGTCGCGGAGAAGGCCGGCCTCATCGCGTTGTTAGGCCGGGCGCTGCGGCCGGTCAGCCGGCTGCTGTTTCCCGGCATTCCATCGGATCATCCGGCGATCGGCGCGATGATCATGAACGTCGCGGCCAACATGCTTGGCCTGTCAAACGCTGCGACACCGTTCGGCATCAAAGCGATGGAAGAGCTGCAGGAGCTCAATCCGAAGAAAGACACCGCGTCGAATGCCATGGTGACCTTCCTGACGTTGAACACCGCCGGGATTCAGCTCATCCCGGCAACGATCATCGGCGTTCTCGCCGCGGCAGGTGCGAAGAGTCCGACTGCCATCATCTCGACCACCATCGTTTCCACTCTGTGCGGCGCGCTCGCTGCGGTGACCACCGCAAAGATCCTGCAGAGGTTCTTCCCCGAATGATCCGCTCCGCGCTCGAGGCAGTGTCGCTCTGGGCCATTCCCGTGCTGCTTGTCGGAATCCCGCTCGCCGGCATCATCCGCGGCGTCAAGGTCTACGATGTCTTCATCGAAGGCGCGAAAGACGGCTTCCAGGTCGCCGTTCGCATCATCCCGTTTCTCGTCGGCATCCTTGTCGCCATCGGCATGTTCCGCGGATCGGGCGCGATGGACCTTCTGACGAATGCGCTCAGGCCAGTCCTCAGCCGCACCATCATCCCGGCGGAGGTGTTCCCGCTCATCGTGTTGCGACCTCTGTCCGGCAGCGGCTCGCTGGCGCTGGCGACCGATCTCATCAAGCGCTTCGGCCCCGACTCACTCATGGGACGCACCGCCGCAACGCTGTACGGCAGCTCGGAAACACTCTTCTACGTGCTGGCCGTCTACTTTGGCGCGATCGGCGTGAAGCGCACGCGCCACATGATTCCGTCCGCCATTGTCGGCGACGTCGTCGCCGCACTCGTTGCGGTCGCGGTGTGTGCGTGGCTGTTTTAGCGCGCGCCTCGCGCGCGCGTTGACGGTTCTCGGTTGTCGGTTGTCAAAAGCCGGGTGGGTGGGGACAACCGACCACCGACAACCGACAACCGACAACGCGCGGCGCCAGCCGCGCAAATAAGCAGCCGCGCCCTATTCAGGCAAGTGCTTCTTCACCTCATACGTAGCGACGCCGCCGAGGACGAGGGCGGTGCCGGCGAGGAGGAGGATGTGGATCAACCTGCCCGCGACTTTCATGCTCACGCCGACGATCCAGCCGCCGATGAGGATGCCGCCTACGGTCAGCAGGCCGGCGCGAACGGCAATGCCGCGTGCGGTGTCGCGAAGGGACATGGGGTCGTTGTCGCTGATGGTCATACTTCCGTCTCAAAGCAACGCCCGCGCCTGACTTTCTCTCCCGGCGCTACAATCGGGGCCGTTCCGTCACTACACGGAAAGTCATGGTGAACTGTCCTCAGTGCGGTGTGGCCAACACGGACGATGTCGATCGCTGCAGCGGGTGTAGCAGCGACTTCACGAATCTGCGGCCCACCCTTGTCCGCAGCTCGATCTCGGATCCGACCGAGCACGGCGGCACCGCGGCGCCGGTCTCAACGAGCGGTCGCGCTCGCCGGAGAAGCAACTCTTCCTTCGAAGACGGGCAGGACCTCAGCCCGCGCTACCGGATCCTGAGGCGCCTGGGCGAGGGTGGCATGGGCGAGGTCTACCTGGCCCATGATCGCGAGCTCGACCGCGAGGTGGCGCTGAAGGTGATCCGCACCGATCTCGCGGAGCACCCGCAGATCCTCGAGCGCTTCAAGCGCGAGATCCAGCTCTCGAGCAAGGTGACGCACAAGAACGTGCTGCGCGTCTACGACATGGGGGACGCGGACGGCGTGAAGTTCCTCACGATGCAGTTCGTCGAGGGTCAGGACCTGGCCACGATGATGCGATCGCAGGGCCGCCTCGCGGTCCCGCAGATCGTCGACATCTTCCGCCAGATCTGCGAAGGGCTCGTCGCGGCGCACGAGCAGGGCGTGATCCATCGCGATCTCAAGCCACAGAACATCATGATCGACAAGGCCGGGAAGATCTCCGTGACGGACTTCGGCCTGGCGAAATCATTCGAGCAGGCCAGCCTCACCGACGCCGGCAAGATCATCGGCACGCCGCACTACATGTCGCCCGAGCAGGTCAAAGGCATTCCGGTGGACCAGCGCTCCGACATCTTCTCACTCGGCATCATCCTGTACGAGATGCTGACCGGGACGATGCCGTTCACCGGCGGCTCGACGTACGAGATCATGATCTCGCGCGTCAATCGCCCTCCACGTCCGGCGAGCGAGATCAATCCCGACATTCCCGCGTATCTGCTGCGCATCCTGCAGCGCTGCCTGGAGTCGAACGTCAATCTTCGCTACGGAACGGTGGCCGAGATCGTTCGTGACATCAACGAACAGACCTTTCACAGCACCCTCGGCTACGAAGTGCGGCGTCGCTCGCGAGTCGTCCGCTGGGTGGGCGGCCTGTTGATCGCTCTCGCCGTCATCGGCTCGCTGACCTACGGTTGGAAACGCCTGCGTGAGTCGGCGTCACAGGCCTCCGACGCCGCGCACAAGCCGGTGAGCGTGCTGATCGCCGATCTGGAGAACAAGACGGGCGACGCGGTGTTCGACGGCACGCTCGAGCCCGTGCTCACGCTGGCACTCGAAGGCGCACCGTTCATCAACGCGTATAGCCGGTCCCAGGCACACAAGACCGCGACGCAGATTCAGGCCGGCGCCACCGCTCTCGATGAACGGATGGCGCGATTGGTCGCCTCGCGTGACGGCGTCAACATCGTGATCGGGGGCTCCGTCGCGCGCGACGGCGACAAATACCAGCTCGCGCTCAGGGCCGTCGACGCCATCACAGGCAAGGAGATCGGGACGACCGAGGTGACGGCATCGAGCAAGGAGAAGATGCTGGCGACCGTCAGCCGCGCCGCCGCGGACCTCCGCAACGCCCTCGGCGATACGACGCCGATGTCGGCACAGCTCGCGGCGGCGGAGACGTTCACCGCCGGATCGCTGGAGTCCGCGCACGAGTACGCGGTGGGACAGGATCTCTTCTTCGCCGGCAAGTTCGAGGATGCCTCGAAGCGCTACGAGTCCGCTGTCCGTCTCGATCCGAACCTCGGCCGCGCGTACGCCGGTCTCGGCGCGGCCTACAACAACATGGGACGCAAAAGCGACGCGGAGAAGTACTACAAGCAGGCGATGGCTCACATCGACCGCATGACCGAGCGGGAGAAGTACCGCACGCGCGGAACGTACTACCTCGTCACTCACAACACGCCGCGGGCGATCGAAGAGTTGAGCCAGCTCGTGAAGCAGTATCCGTCGGACATGGCCGGCCTCAACAACCTGGCGCTTGCGTATTTTTATCAGCGCGACATGCCGCGAGCGCTCGAGGCCTCGCAGAAGCCGATCGAGCTCTATCCGAAGAATGCGGTCGCGCGGAACAACGCGGCGCTCTTCGCCATGTACGCCGGCGAATTCGATCAGGCCATCAAGCAGGCGGAGATGGTTCTGCAGCTCAACCCGAACTACGTTTCGACGTACGTGGCGATCGCGCTTTCGCAACTGGCCAAGGGAAACGTCGATGCGGCGAATGCGACGTATCAGCGGCTGAAGGCGCAGAGCCCGCGCGGGGAATCGATCGCCAGTTTCGGCGCCGCCGACGTCGCTCAGTACGAGGGCCGTAATGCTGACGCGACGAAGATCCTGCGCGAGGGGATCGATGCAGATCGCGCCGGAAAACGCGAGGACGCCGCGAATCGGAAGGTCGCTGCGCTCGCCGAGATCACCTCCGATGCGAAGTCGGCGGACGTGGCCGCGACGGCCGCTCCGCGCGACGAGCACGTGCTGTTCACTGCCGCGCGCGCCCTCATCGCAGCGGGCAAGACCGACCGCGCGCTTGCCATCGGATCACAGCTCGAGACGCAGATCGAGCCCGAGTTGCAGCACTACGGCAAGTTGATCGAAGGAGAAGTTCTCCTCCAGAAGGGGAACGCCCGCGAGGCGTTGAACCGCTTCGAGGATGCGAAGCGTCTCGCCGACTCGTGGCTCGCACACTTCGATCGCGGCCGTGCCTATCTCGCGCTGAACGCGTTCACCGAGGCCAATGCGGATTTCGAGAACTGCCTGAACCGGCCGGGCGAAGCTTCGGCGGTGTTCCTCGATGACGTTCCCACCTACCACGTCTTCCCGGCCGTCCACTACTACCTCGGCCGCGCGAGGGAAGGGCTGGGCAGCGCCGGCGCCGCGGACTCGTACAAGCAGTTCCTGGCGATCAAACAAAAAGGCGACGGGGACCCGCTCGTCGCGGATGCCCGTCGCCGGTTAGGTGCAGCGAAGTAGACCGCTACGGAACCCTGAACTGAAGCGACCAGCCATGCCAGTCGGGGCCGGAGGTCATTACCTCGCCAATGTGCGTGTTCGTCGGCGAATAGGCGTCGATGGTGATGTAGTAGAACTCGCCCGATGCGGTCGCCGGTAAGGACAAGGGAATCGAGGTCGAGGTCGTGGTTCCGCTCAAGGGCACGAAACCGGTCGGGACCTGATTGCAAGTGAGCTTCTGGATCTGCCAATTGTACGAAGCGTTAGCAATGCCGATCGGATCCCACACCAGTTGCGTCGGAGTCAGAGAGAGTGCCGTCGGGCATCCAGAGTAACTTGCGAACCGCGAGGCGTTGTCGGCTGGCTGCGTCACGTGGATGATCTTCAGCTCACCGCTATCCACGTCGATATCCGCGCTCGCAACTTGAAAATGCACCTGGTTCCAGTAGCCGCCCGCCAGATACTCGTTCGGTGTGTTCTCCCGCGGCGCGATCTCCACGGTGTAATGCCCAGCCGGCAGTCCCGTGACCGTGACCGTGTCGTCGTTGTTCCACACGATTTGCGAGGCGTTCAAGTAGACGTTGGTGTCCGTGTTTTTGCCGAACATCTCGGGCGGATTGATCGGCACCAGCGGCTGATTGTTGTACTTGAGGTGAATCGTGGCCGTGTAATTCCCCGGAACGGCGGCGCTCGCGACCACTAGCGGCATAGGCTGGCTGTCCACGATTTGGGGCGGATTGCTGGAATCCGTTGCGCGAACAGTCACGGTGGGCGTCTCCACGAACGGGCAAGTGCCGCTGATCACGCCACCGTCGCTCAGCGTCATGCCATCAGGAACCGAGGACACGACGGACCAGTGAATCGGGGCGAGTCCGCCGCTTGAAGCGAGGGTCGTGCTGTACGCAACACCCTGCGTCGCGTTCGGCAGCGAGGTTGTGGCGATCAGCAGAGGGTCGATAACGCGGACCGGAAGCGTTCCGCCTGGATGCTGTGGCTGCGAGTCGGAATCGGTCACGGTGACCGTGATCGACTGCGGCCCTGCTGTATTGAACTGGTAGCTGAGGACGCCGGCGGATGTCAGCGAGACACCCGGCTGCGCGAAGGGCAGAGACCACGTGCGTGCGCCGGATCCGCCAGTCGCGGTCAGCGTCGTGGTCTTGGTCACGTTGGTGACCGCATCAGGCAGCACCGCGGTGATCAACAGGGGATCGACGATGTGGAACGTGAGCAGCTTGGTCGTGGTCAGGTTGGCCGCATCGGTCACACGGAACGTGACGCCCGTGTCTCCTGCGACGAGTTGACCGACCTGTCCCTGCGTAATGAATCCAGTCGACGGATTGAGCGTGAGGCCGCTGGGAATGGCTCCGTCGGCGACGGACCACGTGTACGGCGTTGTTCCGCCGGTCGCCTGCAACGTGACGGCGAAGTATTCGCCGGTCATCCCGCGCATCGGGGAGGCGGTCGTGATTGTGATCGGAGCAACGACGTGAACTACGTACGACCGTTGCGCCACGTGCGGCGGGACCGCGGTGTCCGTGACTTTCACGGTGAGCGTCGTGTCGCCGGGGTTCGCGAATGTGCCGGAGACCACGCCGTTTGGTGCGGTGAACCCAGCCGGCGCGAGAACCGTCCAGGTGCGTGTACCGACTCCGCCGGTTGCGTCGATCGTCGTCGAGTAGGGCTGTCCGGCAATGGCATCGTTGACGGTCGTCGTCGTGATGAACAGCGGGAGCGCGATGACCGGAGGCGTATTCGCATTTCCGTTGGAGGCCACCGACTGCGCGACCACGGCCGGCGCGATCGTTGTCGACGGATCGAACGGGTGTCCGATCGGATCGGGGTTGTAGACGCGAAGCGTGATGCGCGCAGCGTCGCCCGGAGCGAGCCACAGCGTCGAGTCATTTGGATTGGCCGTCAGCAGACTGCCAAAGTCCGTGAACTGCGGATCGAGAAGGTTCGCGATGATCTGCCGCCGATTGTCGGAGCCCAGGACGCATCCGCGGGAGACGGGGGTCTGGTAGATCCGATTGATGATCAACTGCGTGCGTACGCCGGTCGGTACCGGCTGATTGGTCGCCAGCTTCACCGCGTATCCGCTGGTGGTGTTGCCCTTGTTGTGCGCGGTCCACGTGGTGTCGCTGACGGTCGCGTTGCTGACATCGGGGTTGGAGACGTCCGGGTTCGACACATCGGGATTCGAGACGTCCGGATTGCTCACGTCAGGATTGGACACGTCGGGGTTGCTGACGTCCGGGTTCGACACGTCGGGATTCGAGACATCAGGATTGCTGACGTCGGGATTCGAAACGTCAGGATTCGAGACATCCGGGTTGCTGACGTCGGGGTTGTGCACCTCGACATTGGAGACGTCGGGGTTCGACACGTCGGGGTTCGACACATCGGGATTCGACACGTCCGGGTTGCTGACGTCGGGATTCGACACGTCGGGGTTCGAGACGTCCGGATTGATGACGACGCTCGAGGTGAGTCCGCCCTGAACGGGAGAACCACTGTCATATTCTGTGACGTCGACATTCACCGTTGCATGCGCGTTTGTCGATGAGACATAGACGGAACGCGTGGCACTCGATCGCGGCGGGATCGTCACGTCGACAAAACCCTGAAACGAGAACTGCTGAAACGAGGCCTGGCCCGGCACCGGCTGCTGCGCGGTGAGGCGGAACGTCTTCTGGCTCTTGGTGGAGTTCTGCACGAAGACGACGAAGGCGCGGGTGATCGGCTGATTGTTCTTGTCAATCAACTGCTTCGAATTGCCCGGCGATCCGACGAAGAGTCCGTCCGTGACGCGGGCGGTGTAGATGTTCTGGTTGCGCATGCCCGTCTGTCCCACGACGCAAGCGGGTACCGGCTGACCATTGACGCGGCTGATGGCCGGCTTGGAGGCCGATGTCACCGGCGTGAAATTGGCCCAGTTGCCGTCGAGCGGCGGACGCACATCGCGGTTGTCGGCCCAGCCCATGTGAAAGACGTGAGCGCTCTTTGTGGTGTAGCCGGTGACGTCGATGTAATCGCCGATGAACGGCGCGGTGCCGAGGCGGAACATCGGAAGGTTCGGCGGGTTGTACTGAAGTTGCTCGACGAGCCGCTTTCCATTGCCCGGACGGCTGCCGAATACATACGTCGAGACTCGCGTCGTGCCCGTGAAGCCGCTCTGGAGGCCCGTGTTGGCCTGCGTCGCCCGGAGGTCGAGCGTGTGATGCCGG
Source organism: Thermoanaerobaculia bacterium (assembly GCA_038230775.1). Classification (GTDB taxonomy): domain Bacteria; phylum Acidobacteriota; class Thermoanaerobaculia; order Gp7-AA8; family Gp7-AA8; genus JBBRMQ01. Next base: position 13,735 of record JBBRMQ010000039.1, on the reverse strand, counting down.
TGCGCGGCCGTATCGAGGAGGTACTGCGTGAAGACGAATTGCAGAGCGGTCTGCGGACTTGTTCGATCGCCGACATCCAGTCGCGATTCGGTGAATTGGCCCGTCGGCGTCATGTCGGGGAAGAGAATCGGCGTGAAAACACCCTTGGTGCTGTCATCGCGAAGGTCGTAGTACGCGATGACGACCTTACCGCCGGTGATCGTGATGGCGGGCATGAACTGATGGCCGCGGTTCGCGGCGTTGTCGACCAGGACCGGCGGCGTCCAGACAATGCCGTCCGCGGAGCGCATCATCACGATGCGTCCGTCCTGCTGTGGATGGAAGCTGCGATCCGCCCACACGACATACAGATTGTTGCTTTCGTCGACTGCCGCGGCCGGATAGGCGTTCGTCCGGATCGAGTAGTACGTCATGCCCTGTTGGAACGGCGTGATGTCGCGAACGACGGCACCCTTGCTGAACGTTGCTCCCTTGTCCGTCGACTTGGCGATCATGATCGCGTTCGTCTCGTTGTTTGTCTGAAAACGGCGCCACACGACGTAGACCGAGCCGTTCGGCGCAACCGCGATCGTCGCTCCCTGATTGATCGCATAGCTCTCGCTGAGCTTCGTCGGATTGCCCCACGTGACGCCGCAATCGGTGGAACGCTGAAACATCAGCTTCGTCTTGATGTTGTTGTCGTTGCCGACGAAAATCGTGTAGGCGAGGTAGACGTTCTGAGCCGGGAACGTCTGCGTGTTGAGTCCCTGCGTGATCGTGCAGGTCCCCGTTCCCGGGCCCACCGCGATCCACGGCTTGTCAATGAACTGACCGGACGAGCCGGTTGCGATCATCGAGGCACCGAGGTAGGCGATCGGGTCGCCGATCTCCGTGTTGTTGTTGTCGATGAATCGCGCCACGAACACGCCGCCCAGCGGATTGGGGTCGCGGTTGAGGACGATGCCGGAGTAATAGAACATTCCGTTCGGTCCGGATCGAACGACGGGATCGGCGCCGGCCTGAAAGCCATGAAGAGGGGAGTTGCTCAGCGCGTCCTGCGGATAGCCGGGAAGCATGTTGCTCCACCAGGTCTGCCCGCCGTTCTTCGACTTGAACACGCCGAGCCACGCGTCGCCACGCTCCTCGTCGTCCGGACTCGTCGTGTCGAAGGGCAGGTCTACCGTTCGGTAGTCGTTCGCCCCCGCGAGCAGATGCAGCGGATTGCGCGTCGACACCGCCATGCTCGGCTCGTTCTGCCGCTGCAGGAACGGATCGCCGCCGGGCCACTGCTGGCCGGCGACCATGTTGATGTTCGGTTCGGGGATCGGCTGTGCGGCAATAGGCAACGCGAGCAAAGAAAGAACGAGGCCCGGAATGAGTCTTCGCAGTGGAGTTCTCCTAAGAAACCTATCGAATATGGAGTTGACGGGTCGCCCCAGTAGTGACGCGCATCAACACATCGTTTCGGGAATTGGAACAGTTATTTTGGCAGACTATCGCGCAAAGTCAACGCGGGGACGCGTAAGTAAGTAGATAAGGCCCCCGACAGTTAGCGCGACAACGGCGGCGAGAAAGTTGAAGCGGTTGAGCGTGAAGAAGACAGCGAGCGAGATCAAGGTCCCGAGAATCGGGACGATCAGGCCGGGCGTGCGGAAGCCTTCGTTGAGCTTGCGGAGCCGCGGAATGGCGGCGCAGGTGAACAGATACGTCGTCAACCGCGCGATGGCCGACATCATCGCCAGCTTGGCAAAGGAGCCGCCGAGCGCGAGCATGGTGGCGACGGCGACATGGATGACGATCGCGACTGTAGGAGTCCGAAAGCGAGGGTGGACGTAGCTCACCGGACCCATGCGGCGATCGAGCGACAGCGCGAACAACATGCGCGATCCCTCGAGCACGGTTCCGGAGTTTGTTCCTGCCAGCGATAACAGCGCGCCGAGGGTGAGGATGATCGCGCCGGCGGTGCCGATCAGCGCAGCCGCTGCGTCGGCGATCGGCGTCTGCGTCTGCGAGAGATCCGGCAGCGCCGACATCGCGCCGAGCTGCGCGAGCACGTACATCGCCGCGATCGCCAGGATGCCGACGAGCAGGGCGATGGGAAGGTCGCGGCGCGGATTGCGATACTCGCCGGCCGGGACGCCGAGATTCTCGAAGCCGGCATAGGCGAACAGCATGAAGAGCGCAGCGGCGCTCCAATCGGTTCCCGCTCCCGGCACATGCAGCGATGCCGGAATCGGATTGTGCTTCCACGCCACGAGTGCCACCACGATGAACAGCACCAGCGGTACCACTTTCCCGAACGTGAACACGTAGATTGACGCCGCGCCGTACTTCACGCCGACGAAGTGAATGGCGCCGAGGATCAAGAGCGATCCGATGATGATCGCGGCGCGCCACGCGCCCTGGCCGAGCGGGGGATACAGCCGCGCGAGCGACACCACGAAGCCGTTGGACAGCGAGGCGAGCGATGTCAGTCGCGCGATCCAGTTCATCCACCCCGTCTCGAAGCCGATGAAGTCGCCGAACGCCGTGCGCGCGTACAGGTACGCTCCGCCCGGTTCCGTGAAGTGACTGGCAGCCTCCGCAAAGCAGAGCACGAGGATGAAGACGGGCAGGGCAAAGATGAGCGGCGCCCACAACGAGAACGCGCCCAGCAACTTGTAGGATTCGGACGGCAGGAGAAACACGCCGCTGCCGACGACCGCGTTGATGCACATCGCGACGAGGCCCCAGAGGCCAACGACGCGGACGAGCTTTCCGCTATCAGAAGGGGACGAGGAATGTTGAGTGTTCAATGTTGAATGTTGAATGGAAGCGGTAATTTAACATTCAACATTCAACATTGAACATTCCTCGTCATCTCTTCGTCACGTAGCCACGTCCTCTCAGCATCCGTCCGGGGAGTGCCTGCGTCATCTGCCCCCCTCGCAGCACGGCCTCTCCATTCACGATGACGTCGCTGATGCCTTCACTGAAATGATGCGGGTCTTCGAACGTCGCGACGTCGCGGATCCGATCGGGATCGAACACCACGATATCCGCTTTCATCCCCGGACGCAGAATGCCGCGATCGCTCAGGTTCGTGCGATCGGCCGCCTGCGACGTGGCTTTGCGCACCGCTTCCTCCAGCGTGAAGAGCTTCTCGTCGCGCACGTAGTGCCCGATGACGCGCGGGAACGTCCCGTACGCCCGCGGATGCGTCCCCGCCTGCTTCTCCCTCGCCTCGGGCGTCGGCGAACCGGAGTCGGAGCCCATCGATACGAACGGCTGCTTGAGCGCGTACTGCACGTCCGGCTCGCTCATGGAAAAAAAGATGACGCCGGGCGATGTCGGGCTCTCGGTGAAGAGACGCACCAATGCCTCGTCGGGTGTCACGTTCATCTCGGCCGCGATCTGCTCGATGAATTTCTTCTCATACGGCGCGAGCGCGGGATTGGGAATGCGGGAGACGTAGATGCCGCGTTCGCCGCGCTTGGTCACGCCCTTCTTGAATTCTTCGACGATGCGCCCGCGCAGCGGCGGATCCAGCAGCCGCTTCTGAAACTCCGCATATCCGCCTTCGAGTGCCCAGTCCGGGGCCAGGGTGCTGAGCGAAGTCGATGATGCGATGTACGGATACACGTTCGCCGCCACATCGATGCCCTCGGCACGCGCCGCGTTGATGCGGTCGATGATGTGCGGCATCAGCCCCCAGACCGCGCGTCCGCCGGCCTTGAGATGCCAGATATTGACGGGGATCCGCGCCTCGCGGCCGATGCGAAAGGCCTCGTCGAGGCCCATGTCGATATGCTCACCCTCGTCGCGCATGTGGGTGAAGTACACGCCGCCGTACTTCGCGGCGACCTTCGCCATGACGATGATCTCGTCCGTCGTCGAATACATCGCGGGCAGATAGATGAGCGACGTCGAGATGCCGATCGCTCCCTCGTGCATCGCCTGGTCGATGATCTGCTCCATCCGGCGCAGCTCGTCCGGCGTCGCGGGACGGTTGATGTCGCCGATGATCATCTCGCGTGGATTCGACGCGCCGACGAAGAGCGCGAAGTTGATCGCGGGAGGGTTCTTCTCCAACGCGGCGAAAAAATCCGAGAGGTGCAGCCACCTCCCGCTCTTCGACGGTCCCGGCGACGATCCCTCGCCAGTCACCTCGGTCGTCACCCCCTGGCGTACCTTCGCTTCAAGATGGGGATCGGTGAGCGCCGCTCCCTGCGATTGGCCAAGGAGGTCGATGAAGCCGGGGGAGACGATGCGGTCCTGCGCATCGATCGTCGTCGTCGCCGTCTGTTGCGAGAGATCGCCGATGGCCACGATGGTGTCGCCACGCACACCGATGTCGCCGCGAAACCACGGGGAGCCGGTGCCGTCGAGGATGCGCCCGTGCGTGATCTTGAGATCAAGCGGTTTCGGTTGGTTCATCGTTGCGCACGACATCACGAGCGCGAGGCCGACCAGCGACCACCGACCACCGACCCGCTTCTTCATCGTTGTCCTTTCACCAGATCGTCATAAGTCTGCCGGTCGCGAATCAGTTGCACCGATCCGTTGTCGATCAAAACCTCCGGAGGCAGCAACCGAGCGTTGTAATGCGAGGCCATCGAGAAGCCGTAGGCGCCCGCGTCGCAGAAGGCGATGAGATCGCCGACGTTCGTCTTCTCGAGATTGCGGGTGAGCAGATTGCCGTTCGCGTCGCGTGTGAAGACGTCGCCCGACTCACAGAGGTTGCCAGCGACGACCACTTCGTCGGTCAACCGCGAAGCATCGAACGATTCGCGCAGCGAAGCGTTCGATCCGTGGCTGGCATTCACGATGTGATGGTACGCGCCGTACTTCGATGGCCGGACCAGGTGATTGAAGCCTGTGTCGCAGCCGAGCCACCAGTAGCCGCCGCTGATCCGTCGCGCGGTGACGCGGGCGAGCAGCGTTCCCGATTGCGCGACGACGTAGCGGCCGGGCTCCACGATGGCGGTGAGGTCGCGGGCGCGCAGCATGCGGTCCGCAACGCGCGTCAGTTGCGCACCGTACTCGTCGATCGGAAACTCCTTCGACGACGGTTCATACGGGATCGAGAGTCCGCCGCCGAAGTTGAGCCACCGGAGATTCGGAAACTCACCGGACAGCTCCAGCAGCCGCCGCGCCGCTTCGAGCAACGGGGCCAGATCGTCGATGCCGGAACCGATGTGCGAATGCAGTCCGACGACTTTACGACCGGCGTCTTCGACCAGGATCCGCGCCTCGTTGATCTCCGCCAGATCGATGCCGAACTTCACACCGCCGCCCGCGGTCACCACATCATGGTGATGGCCGGCGCCGATCGCCGGATCCACGCGCAGCGCGATCGGGTTCTGCAGGTCGAGCGCGAGAATGCGATCGATCTCCGACATCGAGTTGACGTTGATCACGATTTGCGGATCGGGAATCGCTCGCAGGTCGTCGTCCGACACGTTCGAGCAGGTGAACCAGATGTTGTCCGGCGTGAAGCCCGCCTGGCGCGCGACGTAGATCTCGCCCGGCGAGACCGCGTCACAGCCGAAGCCGTTCTTGCGGATGATGTCGAGAAGGGCGAGGGCACCGTTGGCCTTCATCGCGTAGAACGGCCGGAAGGGAAACGCCTTGAACGCTTTCTTGACGCGATCGATCTGCCGGCGGATCACTTCGGCGTCGTAAACGTAGAGAGGAGTGCCGTAGCGTTGGGCGAGGTCCACGGCGGAGATCCCGCCGATATGGAGAATTTCGTTCTGGAAGTCCATCAGGGCGCGCGGATTATATTCGGCGCCGCCCTCCGCGTTGTCAGTTCTCAGTTGTCGGTTGTCGGCTGTCGACAACCGATCACCGACAACCGACAACGCGCGCGAAGCGCGCTAAACTTAGTCATGCAGCAATACTTGAATCTCGTTCGTCACATCCTCGACCACGGTGCGAAGAAGTCCGATCGCACCGGAACGGGCACGATCAGCGTCTTCGGCCACCAGCTGCGCTTCGATCTCGCCGACGGATTTCCGCTGCTGACGACGAAGAAACTACATCTCCGTTCGATCATCTACGAGCTTCTCTGGTTCCTGCGCGGCGAGACGAACGTCCGCTGGCTGCAGGAGAACAACGTCACGATCTGGAACGAATGGGCGGATGCCGAGGGCGAGTTGGGGCCGGTGTACGGGTACCAGTGGCGATCGTGGCCGGCGCCGAACGGCGAGCACATCGATCAGATCTCTCGCGTGATCGACGACATCAGGCGCAATCCCGACTCGCGGCGCCTGATCGTCAGCGCTTGGAATGTGGCGGATCTCGACAAAATGGCACTGCAGCCCTGCCACGCGCTTTTTCAGTTTTACGTCGCGGATGGGAGACTGTCGTGCCAGATGTACCAGAGAAGCGCGGATGTCTTTCTCGGAGTCCCGTTCAACATCGCGTCGTATGCGCTGCTGACGATGATGGTGGCGCAGGTGTGCAATCTGAAACCGGGGGAATTCATTCACACTCTCGGCGACGCGCACCTGTACTCGAATCATCTCGAACAGGCGCAGCTGCAGCTTACGCGCGATCCGCGGCCGTTGCCGACGATGACGTTAAACCCCGCCATCACGTCAATGTTCGACTTCCGCTTCGGCGACTTCACGCTCGAGAGCTACGATCCGCACCCGGGAATCAAGGCGCCCATCGCGGTATGAAGTTCCTTTGCAACGCCGGCGGCCTCGCCGGCGGGACCGCAGGCGGCTCGCCTGCGAGGATCATCGCCGCCGGGCCGGCGGCGGTCCCGCCGCCGAGCCGGCGGCGCTACTCATGATCTCCTTCATCGTCGCCGTCTCCGACAACGACGTCATGGGCCGCGACAACAAGCTGCCGTGGCGGCAGTCGGCCGATCTCAAGCGCTTCAAGACGCTCACGATGGGTCACTTTCTGCTGATGGGTCGCACGACCTACGACTCGCTCGACTACCCGCTGCCGGGCCGCACGATCGTCGTGATCACGCGCGACGAGACTCTTGAAGCGGACAACGCCGTCGTCGCGCACTCGATCGACGAAGCACTCGAGCTGGCGAAATCCGACACTGAGATCTTCATCGCCGGCGGAGCGCAGATCTTCACGCAGTCGATCCATCGCGCCGATCGCATGTACATCACACGTGTGCACGCCGAGGTCGACGGCGACACGTTTTTCCCGGAGTTCGACGACGTGACCGAGTGGGCGCTCGTGGATTCCGAGCACTACGAAGCCGACGAGAAGAACCAGTACCCGTACTCGTTCCTTACCTACGAGCGCGCGGCGCGGCTGGCATAATCCGCCGCCGTGTACCGGCGCCTTCTTCGCGGTAACCGCGACTTCCGCCTGCTGTACTTCGGGACACTGATCTCGCTCGGTGGCGACTGGTTCCTCACTGTAGCGCTGCTCGATCTCGTGCTGCAATTGACGGGTTCCGCGACCCTCGCGTCGCTGATGTTGCTCTGCCAGTCGCTTCCCATCTTCATCTTCACTCCGCTCGCCGGGCACGTCGTCGATCGCGTCGATCGCAGGAAGCTGATGATCGTCGTCGACCTCGTGCGCGCAGGCGCTTGCCTTCTGCCGCTTCTCGCGCGCACTCCGGCGATGCTGCCATTCGCTTACGCGGGCGTCATCCTGATCTCGATCGGCTCGGCATACTTCGAGCCGGCGTCGCAAGCGGCGCTGCCGAACATCGTCGGCGCGGCTGATCTCGCGCCGGCGAACGTGCTCATGGGCTCGACGTGGGGAACGATGCTGGCAGTCGGCGCCGCAATGGGCGGCCTGGTGACGATGCGCTTCGGCCGCGATGTGTCGTTCATCGTCGACGCGGCGAGCTTCCTTCTGTCCGCGTTGATCCTGTGGCGGATGCGCGTGCCCTTCTCCGAAGCACGCGAGCATCACGAGCAACCGCCGCTCCTCGAATCAATCAAGGAGACGATCGGCTACGCCCGCGAACACCCGCGGGTCCTCGCGCTCCTGACGTCGAAAGGCGGCTATGGACTAGGCGCCGGCGTCGTGGCGATGGTGAGCGTCTTCGGCAGAGAAGTGTTCGGGGCGGGCGCGTTCGGGATCGGCCTGCTCTTCGCCGCGCGAGGACTCGGCGCGCTGCTCGGTCCGTTCCTCATTCGCGCCGTCGCGAAGCGGGAAGAGGTGCAGTACCGGCTGATCGTATTCGCCATTCTGGTCTTCGGCGCCGGCTACATCGGCCTCGGCCTCTCGCACTCGCTCCTCCTCGGCGCCTTCTCCGTCTTCATCGCCCACCTCGGTGGCGGTGCGCAGTGGCTGACCTCGACCTACGGCCTGCAACGCGAGACACCCGACTGGATCCGCGGCCGCGTCTTCTCGGCGGACTACGGATTCGTCACGCTGACGATGAGCATCTCCAGTCTCGCGGCCGGGATGCTTTCCGATCGCTTCGGCCCGACGATCGGAACGGTGAGCATCGCGTCAGTTTGTGTCGTCTGGGCGCTGTTCTGGGGTGCGTGGACCTGGCAACTCTGGCGTTAGGCGGCGCTCGGCCTCGCGCCGGTGCACGCCCATCACCCACGGCACGATCGTCTTCGGAATGAAGATCAGGAAATAGATCGGCCCGGCGAGATGGATCAGTGGAGTCCACGCCATGCATGCCGACAACACACCGAACGCCGCCATGAAGAAGTTGTCGTAAACGCTTTCACGGGTATCGACTTCTTCCACCGCGTTCAGATCCAGCTCGCGGCGTAGGGTGAGCGCGTGCGCGTACATGAAGCCGAGGAGGCCGAAGACGAGGGCGAAGCCAATGCCGTAGACCGTGAAGAGAACGCGGTAGGCCTCGACCGGCAGTTCGCTGCGCTCGCCGGTCAGTCCTCGCGCGAACAGCGTGAACATGAACTTCAGCGGATAGACGTAGAAGAGGATCACGAAGAGGAGAACGGTATTGAGCGCCACGATCCGAAAATCCTGCAGCGCGTAGCGCCGGAAGAAGTGGTGATGCTCGAACCAGATGTCGATGAAGAGGAAGAAGCAGATCGCGAACGGCACGAACCCGCGCAGCACCTCGATCATCTCGTGATAGGTCTTCGGCGCCTCCAGCGATACGACCAGAAGCGAGATGCAGAAACCGAAGATTACGTCGCTGAAGGCTTCGAGGCGCGACACCTCGTGCGACCGGTTGCGGAACGACATCTTGTGCGGCATTGAGCGATTCTACTAATCTGCCCGCCTGATGATCGTCCGCGCGTACGAAGGAAAGGAGCCGCGGTTCGGAGCGCGGGTGTTCCGTGCCGAGAACTCGGCGGTGATCGGCGACGTCACCATCGGTGACGACAGCTCGATCTGGTACGGCGTCGTGCTGCGGGGCGACATTCACTACATCCGCATCGGAGCGCGCTCGAACGTGCAGGACAATTCCGTCTTTCACGTCGAGCATGAGACCGGGCCCGCGATCGTCGGGGATCAGGTGACGATCGGGCATTCCGCCACCGTGCACGGCTGCACGATCGGCAGCGGATCGCTCGTCGGCATCGGCGCCACGGTTCTCAGCCACGCCGTCGTCGGCGAGATGGCGCTCATTGGTGCGGGCGCTCTCGTGCCGGAGGGAATGGTCGTGCCGCCCCGAACGCTGGTGTTAGGCGTGCCCGGCCGCGTGAAGCGCGAGCTCACGCCCGAGGAGCTGGACAGGCTCGATCGGTCGTGGAAGCACTACGTCGACTACAAGGATCGATACCTCGCAACGCCGGTCGCCGGTCGCCGGTCGCCGTAAAGGAAATTGTGACGACCGACAACCGACAGCCGACAACGAATCGAACTCCCGCGGGAACGCTGCGCGTGGATCACGCCGGCAACAGAGTCAGCCTCGCCGGATGGGTGCAGAAACAACGCGACTTCGGCGATCTCGTCTTCATCGACCTGCGCGATCGCAGCGGCATCTGCCAGGTGGTGATCGATCGCGCCCGCGGCGCGAGCGACGTGGCGGTGACCGCGGCCAAAGAGGCCAGGCCAGAGTTCGTCCTGCGCATCGAAGGGGAAGTCACGCCGCGCTCGCAGGAGACCCGGAACAGCGGTCTGCCGACCGGCGAGATCGAGATCCTCGCGACCACCGTCGAGATCCTCAATCGTTCCGAAACGCCACCATTCGCGATCGAAGACGGCGTCGACGTCGCCGAAGACCTGCGCCTGAAGTATCGCTATCTCGATTTGCGCCGGCCGTCTCTCAACCGCAACTTCGTGCTACGCGACCGGATCGCATTCGGCGTGCGCGACTACATGCACCGCAACGGCTTCCTCGAGATCGAGACGCCGATGCTCACGAAGTCGACGCCGGAAGGCGCTCGCGACTACCTCGTTCCGAGCCGAGTCAACAAGGGAACCTTCTACGCACTGCCGCAATCGCCGCAGATCTTCAAGCAGCTGCTCATGGTCGCCGGCATGGAGCGCTACTACCAGATCGCGCGCTGTTTCCGCGACGAGGACCTGCGTCGCGACCGGCAGCCGGAGTTTACGCAGGTCGACATTGAAGGCTCGTTCATCGACGAGGAATTCGTCTACAGCCTGATCGAGGGGATGTTTGCGGAAGTCTTTCCGGTCGGTGGGGTTCCAGTCACGAGGCCGTTTCCGAGGATGACGTGGCAGCAGGCGATGGATCGGTTCGGGATCGATCGGCCCGACACGCGCTTCGGCATGGAGCTGGTCGACATCACCGCCGCCGCGAAAGCGATCGAGTTCGCGCCGTTCCGCGAGGCGCAGACCGTCCGCGGCATTGTCATTCCCGGGGGCGCGTCGCTCTCGCGCAAGCGCATCGATGATCTGGTCGAAGAAGCGAAGAAGCTCGGCGCCGGCGGCCTGGTGTGGATCAAATTCGACGCGCAGCGGGGATCCTCGATCAAGAAGTTCCTCGATGACGCCGGCTTCGACGCGCTCCGCAACGCGCTGCGTGCGAGCGAAGGCGACATGGCCCTCCTGGTGGCGGGAAAGACGCAGACCGCGTGGGACGTTTTAGGCGGGCTGCGCGTGCGCGTCGCGCGGGAGCAGAACCTCATCCCGGAAAACACGTGGAACTTTCTCTGGATCGTGGACTTTCCGCTGTTCGAGTGGGATGAAGAGTCGAAGCGCTTCTTCGCAAGGCATCATCCGTTCACGTCGCCGAAGCTCGAGGACGTCGACAAGCTCGACAACGATCAGGGGTCGGTGCTTGCGCGTGCGTATGACGTTGTCCTCAACGGTCTCGAGCTCGGCGGGGGATCGATCCGCATCAATCGACCGGAGCTGCAGTCGCGGATGTTCCGGGCATTGGGCATTACTGACGAGGAGGCGAACGATCGATTCGGCTTTCTGCTGGAGGCGTTCCGCTACGGCGCCCCTCCGCACGGCGGCATCGCCCTCGGACTGGACCGCATGGTGATGCTCATGGCGCGCGCTCCGTCGCTTCGCGATGTGATCGCGTTCCCCAAGACCGCTCGCGCACAGGACCTCATGAGTGAAGCGCCGTCGCGCGTCGACGACAAGCAGCTCGACGAGCTCGGAATCCGGTTGAAGTGAAGCCCTTCCTCACGATCCGCCAGGCGAGCGCCGCCTACGACGTGTTCGTCGGACCCGATCTGCTCGATCGCGCCGAATCACTGGTGAAAGCCAGGGGCCGCGTCTTCGTCATCACGTCGGAGGCGTTGCGCGATCGATTCGGCGAACGGGTGGCGCGCTCGTTCGTCGAGGCCGAGCTCCTGACGATGCGCGAGGGTGAAACGCACAAGACGCTCGACACCGCCAATGATGTCGTGACGCGTCTGCTCGAGCGCGGCGCGAAACGCGATGCCATGGCCATAGTCGTCGGCGGCGGGATGATCGGCGATACCGCCGGTTTCGCGGCGTCGATCTTTCTGCGCGGAATCGATCTGGTGCACGTGCCGACGACTCTGCTCGCGCAGGTCGACAGCTCGATCGGCGGGAAGCTGGCGGTCAATCATCCGAAAGGGAAGAACCTCATCGGCAGTTTCTATCCGCCGCGGGCCGTCATCTCCGACACGAGTATCCTTGGCTCGCTACCAGCGCGCGAGCGACTGAGCGGGCTATACGAGGCGCTCAAAGGTGGAGTGATCGGCGATCCATCGCTTTTCGAGCTCCTCGAACGGCGCAACGATGTCGATCTCGATCACGTCGTTCGCAAAGCCATTCGCGTGAAAGCCGCGATCGTCTCGGCCGACGAGAAGGAAGCCGATCTGCGCCGCCTGCTCAATTACGGCCACACCATCGCGCACGGCATCGAGGCGGCGCTGCACTACGAGAAGCTGACGCATGGCGAAGCCGTGGCGTGGGGAATGATCGCAGCCAACGCCGTTGCCGTCCGGCGAGGAGTGCTGAGCGACTCGGTCCGCAGACGCATCGACGCTGCCGTGCTCGACTGGCAGCCGTCGCCGCTTCCGGCGCTGTCTGCGGAGGGCATCCTGTCCGCAACGGAGCACGACAAAAAGAACACGGGCGCGCAGCGGATCATGGTGCTCCCGCGCGAAGTCGGCCATTGCGAAGTGCTCGCGGTGTCAGAGGACGACATCCGCTACGGCATCGCCGCTCTCGGCATGAAGTAGGTCCATGCTGTTTGGGATGGGCTTCAGGCCGTCCCGGAACGGGCTGAAGCCTATCCCCACGTCCGCGACAAAACACTGGCGCGGCGAATGCTACGATTCAGACCGCCGTATCACAAGCAACGACTGGGAGGTCGGATGACGATGCTGTTCGGCTTGTGTGCACTCCTGCTCAGCTCCGCCGCGACCGCGTCGTACATCGAGTCGTTTGATGTCCGCGTCAACATCGTCGACGTCCTCGTCACCGACGCCCGCGGGAATCGCATCACCGGGCTCGGCCAGGACGATTTCGTCGTTCGGCAGAACGGAACACCCAGCCAATCTCGAACGTTTTCGAGTATCGCGCGGACACAGCTTCACGTACGCCAGCGATAGGCGCGTCTTGCCGGGAAGGGTCGATATTGCCGTCGGCGCGCTCGATCCGCTTTCACACTTGACGATGTTCAAGACGATCAGCGTAGGCGTAAACTAGTGGTGATCGGAGGGAAGATGGAACCGCGCCATCTAGCGATGATGGGTCTATTCATCGGCGCCGCATTTTCTGCCTCTCCGGAGGAAATCCCCTGGTATCGGGATCCTGGTACGCCGATCACGCTCCGAGCATCGGGTTTCGTCTTCGAGACACACTTGCCGCGCGGCTGGTCGACCATCGACGGCGAAATCATTCCGCCGCCGGAGCTCGCTTCCGCGTGCAGCGTGCACGGTGAGTTTTACCCTGATCGGGACTGGAACCACTTTCTTGCCGCGGCGCTCGGTGCAGGAGATTTTGCGCGTGCCTCGAGGGAAAAGCGCGAAGTACTGAAAATTGGCGGTCATCCCGCTGTATCAACGGAGTATCGAAGCGACGGCAAGCTCGTGAGGAGTTTCTACATCGACCTTTCGGATCGCTACCGTCCGGCCGCCACCGCATGGACGGTCGAAGGCGATACCACCTCTCGCGAAGGATTGGATTGCTCCGATCAGTTCCTGATGTGGATGGTGAGCTCCCGCATCGTGCGGGACCCGGTCAAGTAGAGAACGCCGCGCTTGCAGCTTCAGCCCGCCGCGACGCGCGACGCGGTCATCAGGCCGGTGTCTCCCGTCCGTTTCACGGGCAATCTGAGCACCATGCTGGTGCCGATCCCCTCGAGCGACGCGACGCTGATCTCGCCGCCGTGCGCCTCGATGATCTGCTTCACGATGTAGAGACCCAAACCCGTGCCGCCCCCGCCGCGGAGCGATTTGTT